>JAURQC010000029.1 GCA_030836325.1 Candidatus Nanopelagicales bacterium | reverse complement strand
CTCGGGCTGGACCGCAACCGTCCCGGCACGGTCATTCAGATCATCTTCTTCGACTCAGCAGAGGAAGCGGAGTTGAACAATCAACTCGAGATCACTCAGCGGGGTGGCGAGGAATTCGCGAAGCGGGCCCTTGAGGTGAAGTTCACCGACGTCGACGTAATCGCCGACATCACCATCTGAACGGCCTCGGGCTCTCAACTACGGGATCGCCTCGTAGACGATGTTGTTCGGGGTCTCCGCTATGCGATTGAAGGTGGAGAAACCCGACGCCTCGAAAATGGTCCGCATGCCGACTTCGCCGGCCTGATTCCCGAGACCGGCAGCACCCTCCTGAGCGAGTGAGCACGGGACGCAGCCGAAGAGACTCATGCCGTAACGCAGGGCTGCCATGAACCCATGGTTGTCTTCCCGCGAGTCCTCCGCGAACGGCTCAACCAACATCAGGTGGCCATCGGGGTGGAGTTGGGATCGGGCGTGAGCGGCCGCGCCGACCGGATCTCCCATGTCGTGGAGGCAGTCGAAGAAACAGATCAGGTCGAACGGCCCGGAGTAGCCGTCGGCCGCTGCCACCTCGAACGACACGTTCTCCAGCCCGAGTTCAGCTGCGGTCGTGCGAGCCGCCTCGACTGACGGCGCGTGGAAATCGAAGCCGGTGAACGAACTGTCCGGGAAGGCGCGCGCCATCCGTACCGTCGAGGCGCCGTTGCCGCAACCGATGTCAGCGACGGCGATACCTGCGTTCAATCGGTCGACACCGCACGACAACGCCGGTATCCAGTGCTGAATGAGGAGATGGTCGTAGGCCGGCCGAAACAACTCCTCAGTGCCCTCAAAGAAGTAGTGGTGATGCTCTCCCCAGCCGACCGCACCATCTCCTCGCAGTGCCTCGATGCCCTGATCGAGATCGAGATACAGCGCCTGGGTGCCCACGAGCCCACCTGCCATCCAGAACGGTGATGTGGAATCGGCGAGAGCTGTCGCAACCGCGGATGGCAACCGGTAGGTGTCCGATGACGCCTCGTAGACCGCCAGCCCGGCGGACGCCTGCTGATCGAGCCATTCCCGGGTGAGCCGCGGGTTCGTCCCCGCCGAGGCGGCCACCTCGTCTGCGGAGAGCGCGCCCCGGCCATCCATTGCCTGGTAGAGGCCGGTTCGATGGCCGGCGATGATGCATGCCACGGTGACGGCGCCCACCATTGAGCCCGCCACGGAGCGCAACACCTCGCGGATGTCCGGCTCGTTGTTGTTCGTCTCGTTCATGTCACCTCCGAAACGTCGCGGGGAGGGGCCAACAGGACCCCTCCCCGAAACACGATGAGACCGTCAGCCGGCCGTGAATCTGGTCAGTCGTAGATTGCGAGGACCGTCGCGAGGCCGATCAGGCCGATGATCAGCAAATTCATCACTCTGAACACCACGATGGGAGCTTTCATCATCGCGACCCCAAACGCGGTCGAAGCGACACCCGGGGGTACTGATTTCTGCAGCGCGCTGAAGTCCTGGAAGATGCCGGCCCACCAGATGATCACCCAAAGCGAACCGAGGACAACGAACGCGGCCAGAGCCAACTTGATGCTGTCACTCAGTGCCGACACGTCGCCGAAGACCAGCATCGCAATCGATGCCGCCACCGCTGTCGTGTAGGGAAGAATGATCGCGCGACCGTCGGCTGCGCGAGTCTCTACGACCCGAGTCCAAGTCCTCTCATCCATACTTTTCGTTTCCTCCTGATGTGGTTGTTCTGATGTGGTTGTCTCGCCGGCTGGCGAGAAGGTGGGAGCCTCAGGCGACTCGAATGGCGACGAGGCCCTCCATGCTGCCCGCCGTCGGAGCCCCCGGAGCCGACTCGAGGAGCTGGAGAATGGACGCGTCGGGTGGTGCGGAACGCGCCGCATCGATGTCGTCGAGCGAACCCGCGTTCGCGCAGGTGCCTTTGGTGAAGGGGATTGGTTCGGCCAGGTTGAAGATTGTCTGGTTTATCCCCGATGCCGCATGTTGGGCGTCGGCCATCTGATGGCTCCAAGCGATTGAGGCGGCCCACTGGCGAGGATCGACCTGCCAGGTGGTCACAGCGACAGCACCCGGGGGCTCCCGCAGAGTGCCGGCGACGTGCGTCACCCGCGCCATGAAGTCACCAGCAGGACCATCGAGGCGCTCGGCGAAGGATCGCTGCGCGGCCATGAAGTCGGCATCGCCGATGAGTTGTGCGTTCATCGCCATCAACTCGCCGTGAGTAGAGAACATGTCGGCCACCCACATACGACCGATCGAGCCGAGAACGACGGTGTACACCGTCGCCTGCCTACCGGTGATCGAATTTGCTCTCGCTATCAGGTCGATCAACTCTGGGACGGCCTCGGCGGACTGGCCGGGCTTCACCTGGATATGGCGATTGAACATGAACATGTGTGACCTCCTAGCTTTGACAGTTCGTTGCACCTCTCGTCATGCGACGGTAGAGACAGCTGGTTGCGAAAGTCTTGCCATGCCCGCGGCGTTGCGATCCCGGGGATTGACCCTTCCAGTACAGAAGCAGTAGCTGCTCGAACACGTCAGCCGCTGTCGGCCATCCGCTTGGCAACCTGGGCAGCCATGTCGCCGACCGGCTGGATCGTCGCCGAGCCGGAAGGAATGATCGGCCGCAGTCCCTCAACAAGCGCGTCGTAACTGTCGGTCTCAACCACGAAGAAGAAGTCGTGCCCGGGTGGATCCACCCAGGCGCCAACCACTGTGACGCCGTGCTCGGCGAGCGCCGGAAGGACGGCGCCGAACGACGCTCCAACCGCTGCTGGATCGTGCGCCGGGCAGGTGTTCTCGTCGTGATGATGATGAATGTGGAAGAGCATCGCCCAAGTGTGCGATACCGACCTTGTGACACCCTTGCGATGTCAGAGCACCGTCCGCACTCGCCAGAGATCGGGAAAGAGTTCGACCGCGAGCATCCGCCGGAGATAATCGACGCCATTGGTGCCCCCGGTCCCGGTTCTCATCCCGATGACGCGCTCGACGGTGGTCACGTGGTTGAAGCGCCAGCGGCGCACATAGTCCTCGAGAT
>JAURQC010000028.1 GCA_030836325.1 Candidatus Nanopelagicales bacterium | reverse complement strand
TCGCGGGTTTAGAGGTCGACGGCGAAGTACTGGGTCTCGAGGAATTCGTGCATTCCGTCGAAGCCACCCTCGCGTCCGAGACCAGACTCCTTCATGCCACCGAACGACGCCGCCGGATCCGAGGCGATGCCGCGGTTGATCGCGACCATTCCCGACTCCATCTGGCGGGCAACCTTGATGCCCTCGCCAGCGTCCTTAGCGAACACGTAGGAGATGAGGCCGTATTCGGTGTCGTTGGCCATCCGGATGCCCTCAGCCTGATCTTCGAAGGTCACGATCGGGGCAACCGGCCCGAAAATCTCATTACGGGTCAGCGTCGAACCATGCTCGACCCCACGGATGATCCGAGGTGCAATGAACGCACCGTCGCCGGGCGCCTCGCCGGCGACCGTCGCCGGAGTGCCCTCAGCCTCGGCGGCTTCGACGAGCTCGAGGATCTTGTCGCGCTCCTTGATCGAGACCATGGCGCCAAGATCATTCGACTGATCAATGCCCGGACCGATCTTGAGCCCCCGCAAGGCAGCCTCGAACTTGGTCGCGAATTCCTCAGCAACCGACGCGTGCACGTAGAAACGGTTCGCCGCGGTGCAAGCCGAGCCACCGTTGCGCATCTTGGCGACCATCGCGCCCTCGACGGCATGGTCCACATCGGCTCCCTCCAGAACGAGGAATGGTGCATTGCCACCAAGTTCCATCGACGACGGAAGCACCCGCTGGGCCGTCTGACCTAGCAGCAACTTGCCGACGTACGTGGAGCCGGTGAAGGAAAGCGTCGCGACGCGAGGGTCGGACAAGATCGCATCCGAGACCGGACCTGCCTGTGACGTTGTGACCACGTTCACGACCCCAGCGGGAGCACCTGCCCGCTCGAGAACATCGGCGACCCACAGCGCCGTCAACGGAGTCTCCTGCGCCGGCTTAAGGACCGAGGTGCAACCCGCAGCCATCGCCGGGGCGAGCTTGCGGGTGGCCATCGCCGCGGGGAAGTTCCACGGCGTAATCAGGTAGGCCACGCCCATCGGGCGGTAGTCGGTGATGATCGTTTTGTCGCCGTTGGGGCCGTAGCGGAAGTCGCCCTGGACATGGGCTGCCTCCTCCGAGAACCACCGGAAGAACTCGGCGGCGTAGGTCGCCTCGCCCATGGCGTCCTTCCATGCCTTGCCGTTCTCCAAAGCGATGAGCCGAGCGCAGTCCTCGATTTCGGCGGTCATGATGTCGAATGCCTTGCGCAGGATTTCAGCGCGGAATCGAGCAGATGAGGTACCCCAGGTCTGGAATGCGTCATGGGCGGCGGTCACCGCTTGCAGACCCTCGTCCGGGGTCGCGTCACCGATCTCCGCGAGCGTGCCCATAGTGGCGGGATTAATGACGTCGAGGTGCATGGCCGTAGTAAGCCAATCCCCGCCGATCAGGAGTCGGGTGGGCGTGCGCTCAGGGAGACTGGTGGTCATGGGCGATCCTCTCGACGTTCGCGTGTCAGAAGGCTAGCGTCGTATAAGGCCCCTCAGCATCCCCCAAGGAGGGGCAACATCTGTGAGAACGGCCACGGTCCAACCCGCGATCAGGGTGAGAGCAACTGACCGATCAGACGTACCATGATCGGTCTATGGCGAACTCAGTCCGGCGCACGACCACCCCGGTGGTGGCCGTCTTTCTGTCCGCTGGTTTGAGCATTGGGCTGCTGGCCGCTAGTCCCAGTTACGCCTCGGACCCCACGCCCGTCCCGGCCCCGCTCGTGGACATCGATGGCTCCGAGCCCTCCGAATCCTCGGGTCCAACCGCTGCGACAACTCCGTCGAGCGGCCCATCGATTGCTCCCCCAACCACCGCCCCAGTTCCCGACTCGATCGGCGGTGGCCGACTGGGCGAGACCGGGGTGATCGTGGACCTGAGCGCAGGCGCAGCAAAGTTACCGAAGATAAAAGCGAGGACGTGGGTACTGGCTGATGCCAACACGGGTGAGGTCCTGGCAGCGAAGAACGCACACAAGCAGCGACGGCCCGCCAGCACACTGAAGACCCTCACGGCACTGACGTTGCTACCGAAGCTTGATCCCGACGCGACCTGGACCGGCACCGCCAAGGCCCAGAACACTTACGGCAGTAAGGCAGGCATCAAACGGGGCCGCGAGTACACGATCAGCGAGCTCTTCTCCGGACTTCTGCTGCCCAGCGGGAATGACGCCGCCCTCGCCCTGGCACAAGCAAACTCGACAGTCAAGAAGACGGTTGCGGAGATGAACCAGGTCGCCGAGGAACTGCAGGCCTACGACACCACCGCCAAGAACACCAGCGGCCTGGATGCAAAAGGCCAGTTGTCCACGGCCTACGACCTCGCGCTGATCGGGCGCGCGGCTATCGCCCGCGAGGACTTCTTGGAGTACGTGGGATCAAAGCGAGCTGAGTTCCCTAACCCGGGAAAACTCAGGAAGAACGGCTCGGAGCGCAAGCCGATCTTCGTGTACAACCAAAACGATCTCGTGATGGAGGACTATCGAGGCGCCATCGGCGTCAAGACCGGCTACACGAGTAAGGCCGGTCGAACTTTCATCGGTGCGGCCAAACGTGGTGGAACCACGCTGATCGTCACACTCATGGGTATCCGGGAGCCCAGCGATGAAGCTGCCCGCAAGCTGCTGAACTGGGGTTTCAAGAACAGAGACGAGATCATCCCCGTCGGCGAACTCGTTCCTCCACTGTCGGAATTGGAGCAAACCGACGCCGAGATTCCAGTGGACCTCGTTGATCAGGCACCCGTCGCTACCACTGCATCGACCCAAGCTGCGGTGGCAAGCCCCGCTGAACCCGAATTAGCCTCTCTATCTCCCACATCCTGGGGATGGTTGGCGGTTTTCGCTGCGGCCATCGGGCTCTTGTTGGTCGGCATCATCCGGCGCCTTGTCACCAGACGTCAACGACGACTCTTGGCCTAGTGCATCGATAAGAACTTATCGACCCGCATCCGAAATCGCACCGTCACTCGGTAACGAAGCCAACCTTGCGGTAGACCGCAGCGAGGGTCGGCGCAGCAGCTGCGCGGGCCTTGAGGGCACCCTGGCTCATCAAGCGCGAAAGCTCAGCGGGATCGGCTAAGAAATCATTGGTGCGCTCGCGCATCGGACGAATCGCGTCAACCACCACTTCAGCCGTTTCCTTCTTGAGATCGCCGTAACCCCTGCCGTCGTAGGAATCTACGAGTTCGATCATCGGGATTCCGCGAAGTGCCTGCTGCAGCGTCAACAGGTTCGACACTCCCGGCTTGTTCTCCGGGTCGTAGAGGATGCTCCGATCGGAGTCGGTCACCGCGGACTTGATCTTCTTCGCCGACACCGAGTCCTCGTCGAGCAAGAAGATGCATCCGGGCGGACTCGACTTACTCATCTTGGCCGTCGGGTCCTGCAGATCGACGATCTTGGCTGTCTCCTTGACAATCAACGGCTCGGGAACGGTGAGCGTCTCGCCGAACCGGGAGTTGAATCGCTGAGCCAAGTTGCGAGTGAGTTCTAGATGCTGCCGTTGGTCTTCTCCGACCGGCACAGCGTTTGCCTGGTAGATCAAGATGTCAGCGGCTTGCAGGATCGGGTAGGTGAACAACCCGACGGTGGAGCGATCAGCCCCTCCCTTGGAACTCTTGTCCTTGAACTGGGTCATCCGGCCTGCTTCGCCAAAGCCGGTCAAGCACTCCAAAACCCAGGACAACTGGCTGTGCTCAGGAACCTGACTTTGCACGAAGATCGTGGAGCGTTCTGGGTCCAAGCCCACCGCCAGCAATTGAGCGAACGAGACCAAAGTGCGCTGTCGAAGCAGATCGGGATCGTGTTCCACCGTGATGGCGTGCTGGTCGACTACGCAGTAGAAGGCATCGTGGGTGTCCTGCAACCGCACCCACTCACGAAGCGCCCCGAGATAGTTGCCGATGTGGAAAGAGTCCGCTGTCGGTTGGATTCCGGACAGCACACGGGGGCGGGATTCGGTCGGCATAGGCTCAGTCTTCCAAAGCCGGTTCAGAGTCATCCGTCGGTGCGGCCGGACGAATCGCTTCGACGCTCACCCGGGAAATCCGTCGGCCATCGAGTTCGACCACGCGGAACTCATGGTCACCGTCTCGAACCGTATCTCCGACAACGGGAAGCCGCGTCAACGCCGCCACAAGGAATCCCGCGACCGTTTCGTACGGACCCTCCGGCAGCGAAACACCGGTCTCGTCAGCGAAGTCCTCGAGGTTCAACAGGCCATTCACCACCACCTCACCGAGCACTCGCGGCTGGCGTGGCGCGGCGTCGACGTCGTACTCGTCTTTGATGTCGCCGATGAGTTCCTCAACGAGGTCCTCCATCGTGACAATGCCGTCTGTGCCGCCGTATTCGTCCTGCACGATCGCCAGGTGGTGACGATCACGGCGCATCTCGGTAAGGGTGTCGAGCACGATCTTGCTTCCAGGGAATGCCACGACCGGTCGCGCAAGTTCCGACACGTGGATTCCGCGATCAGCCACGTCGGGATCCAGGATGTCTCGGATGTGGACGAAACCGACGACGTCGTCGGCGGATCCACGGATCACCGGATACCGCGAGTGTGGTTGATCGACCACCATCCGCACCGCCTGGCGAACCGGGAGACTCGCATCTAAGAAGTCAACTTCCGTGCGAGGAAGCATCACCTCACGAAGTTCGCGCTCTCCAGCTTCAAACACGTCATCGATGAGGTTGCGCTCGTCCTCGCTCAACTCCTCGTGGGCCGCAACCAGATCGCGTAGTTCCTCCCCACTGATCGCTTCCTTACCAGCATGCGGGTCAATGCCCAGCACGCGAACGATCGCATTCGTGGAGAACGACAACGCAACGATGAAAGGGCGGAAAAGCTTGGCGATGATGTCGATTGGCGCAGCGGTGAAGAGCGCCACTTTCTCCACACGCTGCAAAGCGATCCGCTTAGGCACCAACTCGCCGAGCACGAGGGACAGGTAGGCGATCACCACGGTTATGACGACGAAGGCCAACGTCTGGGCGATCCCCTCGGCAAGGCCCAGGCCGATGAGTGGCTGCGCCAACTGTGGGGCGATCTGAGCGGCACCGAAGCCAGCCGAAACGAAGCCGGCCAATGTGACCCCGACCTGCACAGCAGCAAGGAAGCGATTCGGATCCGAGGTCAAGGATGCCAGCCGCTTGCCGCGGCGCGACCCCTCGGCAAGACGCTGAACCTGACTCTCCCGCAGGGATACGAGGGCTAACTCGGCCGCGGCGAAGAAGCCGCCGAGGAGGACGAAGAACAAGACGACGAGGACGTTGATCCAGATCTGATTCACTGGGTCGAGCCACTCCTTCGGCGCCTAGCGTCCGGCCTGAACGTCGGTCGCATCACTGCCCCAAGACTAGGGTCTGGCTCATGAGTCGTCAGGACCAAGTCGAGCATTTCGTCGACCGGCTGGCTCTGACCCCGATCGACCGGGACATCTTCACCGGCGTCTGCCATTCCGGCGCTCCCCTGCGTGCCTACGGCGGACAGATCGCCGCACAGGCGCTTATGGCGGCCGGCCGTACCATCGAGGAGCCCGATCGCCGGGTGCACTCCCTCCACGGATACTTCCTGCGCCCAGGACGCACCAAGGACACCATCACCTATCTAGTTGACCGACCTCGCGATGGCGGCTCATTCTCCACGCGCATCGTTCGGGCTGTTCAACACGGAGAGACCATCTTCATGATGACGTCGTCCTTCTCCGTCATCGATCCCGGTCCAGAACATCAATTCCAGATGCCAGACGTCCTCGGGCCCGAAGGCGCTCGGGATGTGGACCTCGCCGCGCGAGCAGTTCCGCACGGTGCCGCGGCCGCTGATTACGACTTCCCTGACCGTGCACTCATCGAAATGCGCACCCTCGCTCCCGACGGCCCGCTGCAACTCCTGGACGGGCGGTACGAACGCATGGCATGGGTGCGTGTGACCGAGCCGATGCCGGACGACCCGCTGGTGCAGGCCTGCGCTCTTACGTACCTGTCTGACTTGAGCATGGTGACAACCGCGACGAGTCCGCACCGCGACGATCGTGATCATCTCCAGGTGGCATCCATCGACCACGCCATGTGGTTCCACGCTCCTGTGGACACCCACGAGTGGTTGCTCTTCGACCAAGACACCCCGACTGCGCGCGGTGGACACGGCCTGGCACGCGGCTTGTTCTACGACGAGGCTGGGACGCTTGTCGCGTCCGTGGTGCAAGAGGGACTTATGAGAACGCTGCGGAGCTAGTGCCCAGCAGGCACCAACTCCGCAGCGTCGTTAAGCAACAGTTAGCGAAAGGCCTTAAGCCATCGCCTTTTGCAGGTTCTCGTCGATGGAGCTCAAGAACTCCTGCGTGGTCTGCCACGGCTGATCCGGGCCGATGAGCAGCGCGAGATCCTTGGTCATCTTGCCTTCCTCGACCGTCTCGATGCACACGCGCTCGAGGGTGCGGGCGAACCCGCTAACGGCGGGAGTGCCATCGAGCTTGCCGCGGTGCTCGAGCCCACGCGTCCACGCGAAGATCGATGCGATCGGGTTGGTGGAGGTCGGCTTGCCTTGCTGGTGCTGGCGGTAGTGGCGAGTAACCGTGCCGTGCGCGGCCTCGGCCTCGACGGTCTTGCCGTCCGGGGTCATGAGAACTGAGGTCATCAGACCCAGTGAGCCGAAGCCTTGGGCGACGGTGTCGGACTGGACGTCGCCGTCGTAGTTCTTGCAAGCCCAGACGTAGCCGCCCTCCCACTTCAGTGCCGCGGCGACCATGTCGTCGATCAACCGGTGCTCATAGGTGATGCCGGCCTTCTCAAATTCATCCTTGAACTCAGCGTCGAAGACCTCGGCGAACAAATCCTTGAAGCGACCGTCATAGGCCTTCAGGATCGTGTTCTTCGTGGACATGTACACCGGGTAGTTCCGAGC
>JAURQC010000027.1 GCA_030836325.1 Candidatus Nanopelagicales bacterium | reverse complement strand
GGCGGTGATGAAGGGGATGTTGGTTGTCGTCGTCACACCGTTAAAGGTCATGGGGGCACCGGCGCGCAATCCGCGTACCTTGCCCAGCGTCTGGGTATCCAAAGACACGCGGTTGTCGGATTGGCGAACCTGCGCCGGCTTACGATCCCAGGCACCGGGGAACAGGACTAGCCCGGAGAATCCGGTATCGATGATTACCCGAATGGGGGCGGATCGACCTACCCGCATCACGATGGTGCCGTTCTGCCCGCCTCGCCCGGGGGTGTCCACGGTTCGGACAGGAATCGAGACGGTGGGTGGCTGGGTTGCTGACGGCGATGAGCTCGTGGGCGCGTCCGGATCCAAAGTGCCCAAAGGGTCGAGCGCATCGGCTGCGTAGGCGGGGGAGACGAGGCTCACGGAGGACACCATCGCGACTGCCAAGGTGGCGGAAACGAGGGTCCGGATCAACGAAGACCGGGTGCTCATGTCGCACGGTAGGCACTGAAGCATCGTTTAGTCACGCTTCGGCAGGCAGAAGCCGTGCTACCACGGGGGTCGGTCGTGACACTACGAACGGTGCACGAGTTCCTCGGCGTCGATCTTGACGACTTCGGGATCGGTCTTCGGCGCGTAGCGCTTGACCGTGGTGCCATCTGGGGCGACGAGGAACTTCGTGAAGTTCCACTTGATCGAGGACCCGAGCAACCCGCTTGTCTTCTCCTTCAGGTACGCGAAGATCGGATGGGTCTTGGAGCCGTTGACATCGACCTTCGTCGAGAGTGGGAACGTGACGCCATAGTTCGTCTCACAAAAGTTCATGATCTGCGCATCGTCACCCGGTTCTTGGTGGGCAAACTGATCGCAGGGGAAGCCGAGAACCACGAGATCGGGACCGAGTTCTTCGTAAATCTCTTGCAGACCCTTGTACTGGGGCGTGAAGCCGCACTTGCTCGCGGTGTTGACGATAAGTAGCGGCTTGCCCTCGTACTGCTTGAGCGAAACCTCCTTGCCGGTGTTGTCGGTGAAGGAGAGGTCGTAGATCGAATCGGCCATGAAGCCATTGTGGGGCAACCGCTGGCCCTACGCTCGATCACATGGCCGGCGCTGTGGTCCTCGATGTGAACGAGACCCTCTTCTCACTGGATGCGCTCGACCCAGTGTTCGCCGATCTCGGCCTAGCGGATCAACGAGACCTATGGTTCGCCCGAACGCTGAGGAACGGATTCGCCCTGACGTCTGCTGGGATCTATCGATCCTTTCCCGACGTGGCGCGCGGTGCCTTCCTTTCGCTGGCTCCCGAGCGCCTCTCGGTTGCCGAAGCTGACGAACTCCTTGCTGCCTTTGGTCGGCTCGCACCTCACCCGGAGGTTCCCGCGGCGCTGGAGCGGCTGCGTAGCACCGGCAAACCCGTTGTGACCCTGAGCGTCGGCAACGCTGTGAACGTCGAACGACTTTTTCACAATTCCGGGATGGAAGGTCTCGTCACACGCCACCTGTCCTGTGAAGCGGTCGGGAAGTGGAAGCCGGCGCCTGATCCCTATCTCCTTGCGTGCCAAGAGGTCGGTCTCGCGCCGTCCGAAACGTGGATGGTGGCCGCGCATTCGTGGGACCTTGCCGGTGCGCGGGCAGTGGGGATGAAGACCGCGTGGCTATCACGCCTCGAGGGTCGGTTCGATCCCAACTTCGGATCCCCTGATGTGCAGGGTCGAGATCTGATGGACGTCGTATCGCAAGTGATCGAGGACTAGCGTTTCGGACATGGCCACCGATAGTGCATCCGTAGTGATCGTCGGCTCGGGGATGGGTGGGGGAAGCCTCGCGTGGGGACTCGCGCAGCGCGGTATCGATGTACTCGTGATCGAACGCGGGGACTACCTGCCGAGCGAGCCCCAGAACTGGTCTGCGGAAGAGGTTTTCGTTGAGCGTCGGTACAAGCCGGATGAGATGTGGGTCGACGATTCCGGGGGAGAGTTCTCGCCGGGTGTGCACTACGTAGTTGGCGGAAACACGAAGGTCTACGGATCGAGTCTTCCCCGGCTTCGCGTCGAGGACTTCGAGGAGACTCGGTATCCATCGGGTGTCAGCCCGGCCTGGCCCTTCCGGTACACAGACATCGAGCCCTACTACCAGCGCATCGAGGAACTCTTCCGCGTCCACGGGACCACGGGGGAGGATCCGTCCGAACCCTGGCGCAGTGCTCCCTTTCCCTACCCCGCACTCGAGCATGAGCCCTACGTAGCGGAATTGATCTCTCGACTACGGCACCAGGGCTTGCATCCTTCGAGTACAGCCATGGGAATCGATCTACAACCGGGTGGTTCTTGCATCCGGTGCAGCACTTGCGATGGTTTCCCGTGTCGCCTCGGGGCGAAATCCGACGCCGAGACCTGCGCGCTTGCTCCGGCGATCGCGTCGGGGCACGTGCGGCTTGCGACCAACACGAAGGTCGATCGCATCGTGGCGGAAGGTGACCGGGTAGTGGCATTGGATGCCGAGCACGATGGTGAGCGCGTGCGCATAACCGGGGGAGCCTTCGTAATTTCTGCTGGGGCAGCCAACAGTGCGGCACTGCTGTTGAAATCCGCTAGCGAGGAACATCCGAAGGGCTTGGCGAATGACACGGGACTTGTTGGTCGCAACTACATGGTTCACAGCAATACACACTTCGCTGCCGTCGATCCTCGACGAAAGAACGATGTGGTGTTCCAAAAGACCATGGCCGTTAATGACTTCTACCGGGATCTCGGGGATGGATTCCCCGGAGGCACGATTCAGTTGATTGGCAAAGTTCAGGGCTTGATGATGAAGACTCACGCGACGAAAGTCCCTCTGCGTGTGTTGGATCGTGTCTCTTCACGGAGCATTGAGGGCTTGGTGATGAGCGAGGACCTGCCAAGCCCGCATAATCGAGTCACGGTCGATGGCAAGGGACGGATCCACGTCTCCTGGCGTCGGACCAACTACGACCGCCACGAGCTCCTACTTACGAAGGCGAAATCCATTCTTCGCAGGGCTGGTTACGTCGGGATATTCGAACAGCGCTTCGACATAGCGCTCAATTCGCACATGTGCGGAACGGCCGTCGCCGGCAACGATCCGGCCCGCAGTGTCCTGGACCCGTGGTGTCGAAGTCATACCGTCCGGAACCTGTTCGTCGTGGATTCGTCCTTCTTCCCTTCGAGCGGGGCGCAAAACCCGGCCCTAACTATCGGTGCGCAGGCGTTGCGCGTGGCAGCGGAAGTGGACTGGCCGTCTACAGTGTGAGCACGAATTCAAGGAAGGAACCCCCGTGAAGTTACGGACAACGATCGTGTCGACTATCGTCGCCGTGGGTTTGATTGCTGCTGGAGCGCCGATCGTCCAGGCCGATGTTTCGCTCACGTCCAAGCAACTGACGCAGGCCGGCTACCCGAAGAAGCCGAATGTGGTGGATTGGGCTCCGGGCACCGCGAAACTGTCAACCAACACCGCCGCTCAGTGGGAGGACGTCGTCATCACGGGCAAGGCTCCGGACTTCACTACCCCCGGTCAATTGCTGACGCTGTCCCGCTACGTGCCGGCGGATACGCAGGGCAACGGTGAGATGAAGCCCTTGAATATCACGACCACCGTGAACCCGAACGGGACCTTCGCGATGCGCATGCAGTTGGGCTACGTCGGGACCTTCGGGTACTCGGTTGGCTACTTCACCGATTCTTTCTCACCAGAGTTCGTGGGTTTTCAGTTCCAACTCACCACCACGGGTGATTCCTCGGCGGCCGCGAAGGGTTCCTCCCAAGCAGTCCAACTGACCAAGAAGCAACTTACGCGTTCTGGTTTCACCAAAACGCCGAACGTCACAGGTTGGGGCGGGACCGCCACCATCAGCACCAACCGGGCCCCCGCGGGTGCACCCGTCACCATTAGCGGCACTGCACCCGAGGGTATGCAACCCGGCACGGTCATGACGCTGACTCGTTTCGTGCCGACCGATAAGGCTGGATCGGGCCACTTCGAGAATCTCCCCATTCAGACGGTAGTCAAAGCCGATGGCACCTTCGAACTCACCTTCGAGGTCCACCAGAAGGGCACTTACGGCTACGGGCTCGGAGTCGACGAGGAGTTCGACTGGGTGGGCATCGAGTTCCAACTCACGACGACCTAGAGGGAGCCTGCCCTGATGCGTGTCGTGACCGCGAACGTCAACGGGATCAGGGCCGCGGCTCGACGTGGGGGCCTGGAGTGGTTGGCGCATTCCGGCGCGGATGCCATCTGCCTGCAAGAGGTCCGTGCGACCCGGGCGCAGGCCGAGGCGGCCATCGCCGACTCTCCACTCGCGGCGTGGCACTTGGCTCTGGTCGAAGCACCGGAGAAGGGCCGTGCCGGAGTCGCGGTCCTGACCCCCGATGAGCCGCTATCGGTACGTGAGAAGTTCCGTCAGGACTCGATCAACGGTCAGGGCCGGTGGGTTGAGGTGGATCTCGATACCGAAGCGGGGCCCGTCACTATCGCGAGCGTCTACGTGCACTCCGGTGAGGCAGACACCCCGAAGCAGGATGCCAAGTACGCGTTCCTGGAGGGGATGGATGCGCGGATGCGTGCGTTGGCGCGACGCGCAAGCAGGGACGGGATCGAAGCCCTTGTTTGTGGAGATCTGAACATCGCCCACCGCGAAGTCGACATCAAGAACTGGAAGGGCAATCTGAAGAGCGCGGGCTTCCTACCGCAGGAGCGCGCCTACCTCGATCGATGGTTCGCACGTTCGTGGCGGGATCTCGGACGGGAGTTCGGTGGAGCCGGCCCGGGCCCCTACACCTGGTGGTCCTGGCGTGGCCAGGCCTTCGACAACGATGCCGGCTGGCGGATCGACTATCACGTGGCCACCCCCGGCCTCGCGGATCGGGCAACCGGGGTAGTGATCGGTCGGGCACCGAGTTATGACGAGCGCTGGAGCGACCACGCCCCAGTGACTGTGGACTTCGCCTGAAATACCCGATGCGGCGTCGTGTGACGCCGCATCGGGGAATGAGGGGAGTTAGAGGGCGCGGGAGAAGATCGCGTCGTTCTCCGAAAGATCGCTGGGGCTGACGGCCCGGCGGCGCTCGCGGTCCCATTCGCGGTAGATCTCCTTGCGGGCGGCGAGCTCGAG
>JAURQC010000026.1 GCA_030836325.1 Candidatus Nanopelagicales bacterium | reverse complement strand
TTGGATATCGAGCCACTGCCCTCGTGGACCTGGGCGCACCGATGGTCTCTAGCAAAACCGATAGCGGCTTTAGACGAGGATTTCTGGATTCACCCAGAACTGCCCATCGGGTTAGCCGGAGACGCGTGGGCGGGAGGTCCGCGAGTGGAGGCAGCGTGGCTTTCTGGACGGTCTTTGGGCTCCACGCTTGCCGATACGAGGGCGAAATAAGCATCCGATAGCCTCTCCGCTCGTGCCAGCGATAGTGCTCGTCGGTGCCCAATGGGGGGACGAGGGTAAAGGCAAAGCGACCGATCTACTGGGCGGTCGTGTGGATTACGTCGTCCGCTATCAAGGCGGTAACAACGCGGGCCACACGGTGGTCATTGGTGATCGCAAGTTCGCCCTCCATCTTCTTCCCAGCGGAATTCTCACTCCGGAAGTCACCCCGGTAATTGGCAACGGAGTGGTGGTCGATCCAGCGGTACTCCTTGAGGAAATTGAGGGCCTACAACAGCAGGGCGTCGACACCTCAAAGCTCGTGATAAGCGCGAATGCGCACCTCATTACTCCGTATCACGTGACGTTAGACAAGGTGACCGAGCGCTTTCTCGGTAATAGCAAGATCGGAACAACCGGACGCGGCATCGGGCCGACCTATAGCGACAAGATCGCTCGCATCGGCATCCGAGTCCAGGACCTGTTCGATGAATCGATTCTTCGCCAAAAGGTCGAAGGTGCACTGCTGAACAAGAACCAGGTGCTGGTCAAAGTCTTCAATCGACGCGCGATCGACGTTGACGCGATCGTCGATGAACTGCTCCAGTACGCCAAGGTGTTGCGACCCATGGTTTGCGATACGTCGCTGTTGCTGAACGACGCACTCGACGACGACAAGGTCGTGCTGCTCGAAGGTGGCCAGGGAACGCTTCTCGACGTTGATCACGGGACCTACCCATTCGTCACATCGAGCAACCCGACATCCGGTGGCGCGTGCACGGGTAGCGGCATCGGCCCCACGCGAATCTCTCGTGTCATCGGAATCCTCAAGGCGTACACGACGCGCGTTGGATCTGGTCCGTTCCCAACGGAATTGTTCGACGACGACGGTGATCGCCTGCGCACTATCGGTGGTGAGCGTGGTGTCACAACCGGCCGTGATCGTCGCTGCGGTTGGTTCGATGCACCGATCGCGCGCTTTGCCACACGCGTCAACGGACTAACGGACATCTTCTTGACGAAACTCGATGTGCTGACCGGCTTCGAGCAGATCCCGGTGTGCGTCGCCTACGACGTAGATGGCACGCGAATGGACGAACTTCCCGAGACCCAGACGGCCTTTCACCACGCGAAGCCGATCTATGAGTACTTACCCGGTTGGAGTGATGACATTTCCACGGCTCGGAGTGTCGAAGAGCTGCCGCCGAATGCGCAGAGCTACGTGCAATTCCTTGAGGATGTCTCACGGTGCCGAATTAGTGCAATTGGAGTGGGGCAGGATCGCAACGCGACCATCTCGGTCCATGACCTCATCGATTAGCGAGTCCTCGACCGGACCCGTTCCTGAGGCCGCGTGGCCGTGGCGAGACGACGTCGTTCTTTCATACGGCGACGTAGAACTGCGTCCGAGCACCGCTGGCGATGCCGCCGAACTCTTCGTCGCGCTCGACTCCGAGGACGTGTGGCTGCACGTCAAAGGACGTCCGTTGTCGACTGAGCAGTGGGTCGAGGTCATTGAGCAAGCGCGCGCATTGGGTCGGTGGATGTGGACTATCCGCCTCGGTGGTGCAGTCGTGGGGACGTCGTCGTTCATGGATCTTTCTGTCGTGGACGCACGAGTTGAGATCGGGCACACGACCTATGCGCGCGAGGCGTGGGGGAAGGTCGTGAATCCCGCGACGAAACTCCTGCTGCTGAGGTGGGCCTTCGATGAGGCGCAGATGAGTCGTGTCCAATTGAAGACGGATATCCGCAATGCGCGCAGCCAAGCCGCGATCGAGCAGATGGGTGCCACCCGCGAGGGAGTACTGCGGATGTATCAGCGCCGTCAGGACGATTCGATTCGCGACACCGTCATGTATTCGATTCTGGCGAGTGAGTGGCCACGCGTCGAAGAGCGACTTTTGCAGAGATTGCCGCCCGTATTGTCCTGAACATTTGTACGGTTCTACGCTTCTGACAACACTGTGAGTGACGAGGAGTAGGTATGTCGTTTTCCCCTGATCCTGCGCAAGGCAAGCACGTCTTCGACCTTGATCGGCAGTACGTCTTCCACTCCTGGAGCGCGCAAGGTGCGCTGAATCCGATGTGCGTCGCCGCCGCCGAGGGTTCCTACATCTGGGACTACGAAGGCAACAAGTTCCTGGACTTCTCCTCGCAGCTGGTGAACGTCAACATCGGACACCAGCATCCCAAGGTGGTTGCCGCGATCCAGGAGCAGGCCGCGAAGCTCTCCACCATTGCTCCTCAGCACGCCAACGACAAACGCGGTGAAGCAGCCCAGCGCATCGTTGATCTTGCAGGGCCGAACATGGCCAAGGTGTTCTTCACCAATGGTGGAGCGGACGCAGTCGAGAACGCGATCCGCATGGCACGCCTACATACCCACAAGCACAAAGTGCTCTCGGCGTACCGCTCCTACCATGGCAACACGGGTGCGGCGATCACTGCGACGGGTGATCCCCGCCGGTGGCCGAATGAGTACGCATCGCAGCACGTGCACTTCTTTGGACCATATCCGTACCGTTCGCCGTTCTGGTCGGACTCACCCGAGCAGGAGACCGAGCGAGCTCTTCAGCACCTTGAGCAGGTCATCCAGTTCGAAGGCCCCGGCACTATCGGTGCGATTCTGCTGGAGTCCGTTGTCGGCACTGCCGGCATTCTTGTGCCGCCGCCGGGATACCTCGAAGGCGTCCGCGCTCTTGCCGATAAGTACGAGATCGTATGGATCGCCGACGAAACTATGTCCGGCTTCGCACGAACCGGAAAGTGGTTTGCCTTCCAGAACTGGGAAGCCCAGCCGGATCTGATCGTCTTCGCCAAGGGATCGAACTCCGGTTACGTCCCCGTGGGCGGCGTGGTGATCTCGGCGGACATCGCCGCGACCTTCGATGAGCGTGTGTTCCCCGGTGGTCTTACCTACTCCGGTCACCCGCTGGCTGCTGCTTCCATCGTCGCGTCGATCGATGCGATGAAGGAAGAGAAGGTCAACGAGAACGCTGCGGAAATCGGCGAGAAGGTGCTTGGTCCGGGGCTGCGCGAGTTGATGGACAGGCACAAGATCATCGGTGAGGTGCGTGGGCTTGGCGTGTTCTGGGCCATGGACTTGGTAAAGGACCGCACGACCCGTGAGCCGCTGGCTCCGTACGCGGGCACTTCACCGGCGATGACGGAGATCGTGGTCGAGTCCAAGAAGCGCGGGCTGATGCCGTTCACCAACTTCAACCGCATGCATGTGGTACCACCGGCGACCGTCACCGAGTCCGAGGCAAAAGAAGGGCTCGCGATCATCGACGAGGTGTTCTCGATCGTTGACGCTCACTACACCGGAGCCTGACGCCTCTCCCCGTTGATGCAGCAACGGGGGATGGGGAAGGTCGCGGTAGGTTCGTCGCCGTGAAGGTTCTGGTCATCGGTTCCGGTGCCCGTGAGCATGCTCTGGTGCGTGCTTTGCTGCGAGACGAGCAGGTCAGGGCCGTCGAATGTGCGCCCGGTAACGCTGGCATTGCCGGCGATGTCACGACGCTCCCCGTCGATGTCGAGGATCCGACGGCGATCGCTTCGCTTGCGGTAGAGCAAGCGGCCGACCTTGTTGTGATCGGTCCCGAGGCCCCGCTGGTCCTGGGTGCGGCCGATGCTGTTCGCGCGGCAGGGATCGACTGCTTCGGACCGTCGGCGCAGGCAGCCCGGCTTGAAGGCAGCAAGGCATTCGCCAAGGAAGTCATGGCCGAGGCTGGAGTCCCAACCGCGCTAGCTCTGGTGTGCGCGAACGACGCCCAGGTTGATGAAGCCCTCGACACCATTACCCGGCCTGGGACTCCGTACGTCGTCAAGGACGATGGCCTCGCCGCTGGTAAGGGCGTTCTTGTGACCGAGGTCCGAGCTGCAGCGAATGATCACGCACTCGCGTGCATTGCTGTGGGCCATCAGGTGGTCATCGAGGAGTACCTCGACGGGCCGGAGGTTTCGCTGTTCGCGATTTGTGACGGCGCCACGGTGGTTCCACTCCAGCCCGCGCAGGACTTCAAGCGCGCGTACGACGAAGACGCCGGCCCGAACACTGGTGGCATGGGCGCGTACTCGCCGCTGCCGTGGGCCCCCAGCGATCTGGTCGATGAGGTCACCACCCGAGTGCTCCAACCGATGGTCGATGCGATGGCAGCTCGTGGGACACCGTTCAGTGGTCTGCTCTATGCAGGTCTTGCACTCACCTCCCGCGGGGTGCGCGTCGTGGAGTTCAACGCACGCTTCGGTGACCCGGAGACCCAGGTGGTCCTTGCCCGACTGCGATCGGGACTCGGTGGACTCCTGCGCGCGGCGGCCACCGGATCACTCGCCACTCACCCCGCACCTGTGTGGTCCGACGACGCGGCTGTGACGGTTGTCGTAGCTGCCGAGGGTTACCCGGAATCACCCCGCAAGGGTGATCCGA
>JAURQC010000025.1 GCA_030836325.1 Candidatus Nanopelagicales bacterium | reverse complement strand
TGACCGACATCGACTCGCGCATCCTCACCCTCCGCGGCGGCCGCGAACTCATCGACGTCACGGGTCGCACGGTGATCGTCGTAGACGATGGTCTAGCCACCGGAGCAACCGCGGAAGCGGCTATCGCAGTTGTTCGCCACTTAGGAGCGGCATCGGTCGTCCTTGCCGTACCCACCGGTTCGCAGCAGGCCGTAGATCGACTCGAGGCACTGAGTGACGAACTCGTCTGCCTGGAAATTCCTGCGCAGTTCGGCAGCGTGGGAGCCCAGTACGAATCATTCCCGCAAGTATCCGAAGACGAAGTACTAGGCATCCTTCGAGGGCGTGAACATGCTCGATAGCGCCGTGGCAATCCCCATTGGCGCATCCGCCACATTGACCGGGCACTGCCGTACTCCTCCTGGTGCCACCGGTTTGGTTGCCTTCGTGCACGGCAGCGGCAGCAGTCGGCATAGCCCACGCAACCGGCAAGTGGCCGACTACCTCAATGACCAGGGACTTGGCACATTGCTGTTCGACCTACTCACCGAGGACGAGGGACGACGACGCCAGAACGTCTTCGACATCGATCTGTTGGCGGACCGAGTGGCCGGCGTTCGAACGTGGCTCGCAACAGACTCGGAGCTATCGTCCCTGTCACTAGGACTCTTCGGCGCCAGCACCGGCGCAGCAGCCGCGCTCGTGTCCGCGGCCAGCCAACCGAAGGGAGTTGCCGCGATCGTCTCTCGTGGAGGCCGCGTCGACTTGGCGGGCCGCTGGCTTGGCAAAGTCCTTGCGCCAACGCTGTTCATCGTCGGTGGCGACGATCAGCAGGTGCTGGTGTGGAATGAGGAGTCCGCTCGGCAGTTGCGATGCGAGCACCGGCTAGAAGTGGTGCCGGGAGCCACGCACCTATTCGAAGAGCCCGGGGCACTCGAAACCGTCGCCGAACTCGCCGGCGCCTGGTTCCTCGATCACATGCGTGCGGCTAGCCAATCCATCATCCGCTGACCCCGCAGCGTTGGTGCCATCGGTTCGCAATGCCAGTTAGCACCCTCGGCAGCTGTGAAGGAGAGAAGTTCCTTGTCTGCCGACCCAGCAAGGTCGTAGAGCTTTTGCGACTGGCCGGGCCAGAACTGCTCATCTTCGGGATTAGTGATGAGCAGCGAGCAGTCGATTTTGCCGGCAACGTCGGTGAGGTCCCACTTCTCGAGTTCGTGCAAAACCGCGGCCATCGATGTTGTCCCGTAGGGCTCCATGCGCTTGGGGAGTGTGCGGCGAACGTTGGGCTCGCTCTTCATCGCCTCGGTGAAGTAGCCGTCGAACTCCTCGTCCTGCCCCGCATCGAGCAGTTGGATCATCACGTCGGGTAGGTGCGAGCGCCAAGACGTATCGACGCGAACAACACCCGGATCGGCCACGGCGGCCTTGATCCGCTTTTCGAATGCGACGGCTCTGGGCACCCAGTAGCCACCCTGACTGAACCCGGCAATGGCGATGCGGTGTTCGTCGACGTCATCGCGGCCAACCAGGTAGTCGACAACGGGTGTGACTACGGCCTCCCAGTCATACCGGAAGTGGAGACCCTGTTCGTACAGGGCGTATCCCTGTCCAGGTCCGTCGAAGGTCATTGCATTCCAGCCACGGGCCACGGCATCTTGCACACCCATCATCCACATGTCGGTCACGGGTCCATCGGATCCGTTGTTGAGGATGACCGTCGGTCGCGAACCCTCTCCCCCGGACCAGAAGTAGCCGTGCAGATGGGTGTCCTCGTAGGGGATCTCAATGTGCTCCACCGGTGTGGGCCAAAGCTTCATCGCCCGATCGAAGTCTCGGCGATGGCTACGCCAGGTGTGCAAGGAACGATTCGGGTCCTTGGTCGCGAGCACGTAGAAGAAGGCCGTTGCTGTGTAGTTGGCGGCGCGCAGGAATGCATCCCGGGCGCTGACTTGGTCACCGCGTCCTTCGGCATCTTCGGCTACGCGGCGGACCCGGTCCGCTGTGGCCATCCATTGGTCGAACCACGAGTCAGGATCACCGTCGGTGATCTTGTCGCAAGTGGCGTAGACCTCTCCGACTTCCGCGAGTCGGTATGCCGCACTCCCGGCAGCCAGGAGCGCCATGAATTCGAAACCTTCGTCGGCGAAGAACCTCTGGGTAGCCACGATGGCACCTTCCGATCGAACGGCAATTACTGCCAAACGAACCTACCGGTTTTGCTCGCCCAATTGGACTCGAACCAATAACCCTTCGGTTAACAGTCGCCCGCTTTGCAGCGAGTGTGCCCTTTCTTCACCGCTCGCTTTCTGTCCCTATCGGATTCGCACCCGGCTTCCCACGACCGCGGAAGTCAGTTCACTTTGGCTGGGGCTCGGCTCGAACGTTGCTGTGACCGTTGTGTAACCCTTGCGCCACCTACGCGTGGGCTTCCACCGGTAAAAGGCTTCGTCATCAGAGATCGTTACGGTCCTTGTCTTCGTGCGATTGCCTTTGCGGAACTGAAATGTGACCGTGCCCTCGGTATCTGCCGCGGAGAAGGTAACGATGTAGTACTCGCGCTTGTTGCGCTTCTGCTTGTTCGGGGCACGCAGCTGCATGGTGTACTCACCCCCAATGGAAGCCACCGTGGACAGCCCTGGAGCATTACCGCCTGCGGCACCGTCTGTGGCCGCTGGCCTGCTAAAGGCCGGACTTGAAGCACCGTTCAAGTTCGTTGCAGTAACCCCAACGCGAACGTATTTTCCAACATCCGAATCAGCCACGATGTAGGACGATCCCGTAGCACCGGGAATGTCAACACAGGTCGTTTCCGTCTGGTCGGCACATGCCTGCCACTGGTAGGCGTAGCTGGACGGTTCGTACTTCCAGACGGCCTTATTGGCCAACACTCGAGACCCCGAGGAAAGTCCAGTCGAAGGCGTGGTGAAGGGGCGGGAGTTGACGACCAACGTCGGAACGATGCCGGTCAGAATCCGGCGGATCTGACCTTGGGTGCTGCTCGTCCCGGCAGCCACCCACAGATTCCCATCCTCACCCAGTGTCGACGAGTGTGCATCGGCTCCCGAATTGAAGACCGCCGCAACCGCACCATCGGCGGTGACGTGAACGATGCGCTGGCTAGCAGTGTCCGTGATGTACACGGACTTGTCCGGACCAGTCGCTATCTGATTTACGTTGGCGATTCGCGGAACGTCAACCTCAACGATCCCCGTACGCGTTGCTTTCCCCAGCTTGACTCGACCTTGAGCATCGGTCATCTCGAACCAAACGTTGCCCCCGGCGTTATGTATCGGGCCGGTCGACGTAGCACCTGGAGTCGTTATGAAACGTCGTGCACCCGAGAGTGCAGCGATCGCTCCCAGCCCGCGTACTCCTGAGCTGAAATACATCTCTCCACTTCGCACTGGGCCAACGGCAATTGACTCCGCGGCGCCAACACCTGAATACCTGACTATTTCACCAGCCGTGCTTATGCGACCGATGAGTTGCGCGTCGGGCATGGTGAACCACATTTTGCTGTCGTAACCCACCACGATGTCGCTTCCGCGTCCGTTGGGGACTCCCGTCGGAAAATTCCGAGCATTGCCGCTCGTGTCCATGCGCCCAATCGCCGAAGTCCCCGAGTAGGTGAACCACACGGCTCCATCCGGACCAAACACCAGAGAGTTGGGCCCAACTCCCGGAACCGGGAACGACGTGATTTGCCCGTCCGTCGTCACTCGGGATATCGAATTGGCTCCTTCGTTCGCAGCCCACATCGTGCCGTCAGGAGCAGTGATGATGTCCGCCGGCGTAGCCCCGTCACCCACGAGGTATGGCGTCACATCACCTGGCGCCGCCGCGGCAGGCGGCGCGCCGGCCACCAGGCATCCGATCCCGAGGGCCACGCTGGCAGCGATGGCGGTCATCTTGGTCTTTGCGGCACGAAGCACAGGCGTCATAGGCCCGACCTAAGCGCGCCAGAGATCAATGCGCAAGGGCTTGCGCAAGGGGAGCGGACAAACGGGGTGCTAGCTCCCCCAATTGGACTCGAACCAATAACCCTTCGATTAACAGTCGAATGCTCTGCCAATTGAGCTATGGGGGACTATCAAGCCGGGAAAGGCTATCAACACGATACTCAGTCACACGCCCAGGGATGCCCGTAGCGCCGCGAGCTCCGCGTCGGCTCGCTGACGCAGGGTTGGGTCGGTGGGATCCAACCCAGAGTCGAAGACGACGGACCATTGGATGTCCTCGAGATCGCCGTCCGGGGTGCGCCGGGCGACGAATTGGGCTCCCTGCTCTCCTACGAGGTTCCGGTGCTCGGAAATAACGACGGTGTCGGTAACTCGGTCCCGAACTGCGGCAGGGAGATCACGGGCATCGTCGATGCGGATGCGAATGCGTCGCAACGCGCCGGAGTCTTCGAAGTCAATGACGAATTCCGGTTGCTCCCACGTTCCCTTCGCCACCTGCTGCCACTCAATCCGCTGACCGGTGCGCTGCTCGTACAGCGCGGAACTTGTGGCGACCACCAGGGAGGCGTCGGGTTCGGACGCGCTTCCTACGCCCCAGGCGATTATGCGCTCACCGCGGGGAATCCCCACTCGATCACGCGCTGTCGAGTCCAACTTGTCCCGCCTGAACCTCATGTAGTTCCCACCGCTTCCTTCAACAGGCTGCGCCGATATTGCTGCAGGGCTTGCAAGTCCTGGCCCAGGCGCTCTTGCTCGGCAGGATCCTCAGACCGCTGAAGGCGACCCATGAGATCTTCGATCCGTCGGCCCGCATCGACTTCGAGCAACCGCGCGATAACCCCGATCGCGTAGCGCGAGTCGTAGCCCTCCATCGCGGGCAGAGGCTCGACCGCGAGTTCGCGAATCAGCGAGCGCACCTCGTCATCCGGACATTCCTCGAGCACCGAATCGATCCAAGCTAATCCGTCGCGGCCCTCTTGGGGGCCACCTGCTGCAACGATCGCCTCGTGCACGCGGATGGCTCGGGGGTGGGTGAATGCCGGAGTCTCGACCGATGCGTACCACTCAGCCACCACCTGCGGGTGCTGGAGCGCGCACTTCAGCGCCTCGCGTTCCACCACGAGTGCTGGATCACCAGGGCGCGGTGCGCGAGTAGAGGTGGGTGCAGCAGGAGCAGAGCCTCCAACCGCCTTGGTCACCTGCGCGACGTCAATACCGATCCAGCCAGCCAGGCGACGCGCGTACTCCGGACGAAGGGCCGAATCGCGGATCTTGCTTACGATCGGTGCGGCCTCCCGCAAGGCCGCAATCCTGCCCTCGGCGGATTCAAGGTCGTAGGCAGCGATGGTCGACTTGATCGCGAACTCGAATAGCGGCACGCGGTTTTCCACCAGCGAATTCACGGCCGCGTCCCCATGTTCAAGGCGAAGATCACACGGATCCAGACCGTGGGATTCAACGGCGACGAACGTCTGCGAGACGAACTTCTGATCCTCGGCAAAGGCGCGCATAGCTGCCTTCTGTCCTGCGGCATCACCATCGAAAGTGAAGACCACCTGGCCTTTCATTTGATCGTCGTCCATCAACAAACGTCGAAGCACCTTGATGTGATCGGTGCCGAACGATGTTCCGCACGTTGCAACCGCTGTCGTGACACCGGCAAGATGGCACGCCATGACGTCGGTGTATCCCTCGACGATCACCGCCTGCTGATTCTTGGAGATCTCCTTGCGTGCGAGGTCGATGCCATACAGCACCTGAGACTTCTTGTATATGGGTGTCTCGGGAGTGTTCAGGTATTTCGGGCCGTCGTCGTCGTCGGTCAACTTGCGTGCACCAAAGCCGATGACATCGCCACCTAGGTCACGAATCGGCCAGACCAACCGACCACGAAAGCGGTCGTAAACTCCACGGTTGCCCTGACTGACCAATCCCCCGGCGAGCATTTCCTCATCGGTGAAACCCTTGTCTTTCAGGTGTGAGCGCAGGGCATCCCACGACTGAGGTGCGTAGCCAACCCCGAAGTGCTCGGCGCTTGCGGCGTCGAAACCACGCGATTTTAAGAACTCACGACCCACCTGCGCTGCAGGTGTCTGAAGTTGCTCGCGATAGAACGCCGCCGCCACCTTGTGTGCTTCGACGAGTCGGGTTCGGACTCCCTGCTGTCGGTTGATCGCAGCGCTGCCCTCGACATACCGCAATTGGACTCCGGCTTTGTCCGCCAGCTTCTCGATGGTCTCGGCAAAGGAAAGGTGATCGACGCGCTGGACAAAGTTGATGACATCGCCACCCTCACCGCAGCCGAAGCAGTACCACATTCCACGGCTCGGGGTGACGTGGAAACTTGGCGATCGCTCATCGTGGAAGGGACACAGCCCCTTGAGACTTCCCCCACCTGCTGACTTGAGCGTGACGTACTCACGCACTACCTCATCAATCCGGGCACGCTCACGAACGAGGGCTACGTCCTCGTCTCGAATGCGCCCAGCCATACCTTGATCTTAGGTCGCTAGACCTGGACTACCTCGAGCCCGCGAACACCCGAAACGACGAAGAAGTCCGTGTCCTGGGTGATGAGAGGAATGCTGTGTCGTGCGGCTGTTGCCGCAAGCCATAGATCGTTGACATCCAACCTGCGGCCAGCATCTGCCAACCAACTTCGAAGTGCTGCCCACTCGTCGGCCACCCATTCATCGATTCCCAGCATCGGAATCTCGACGGCCATTTCAACCGTCCGCAGGCGCGAAAGACGCTGCTGAGTGGTCTGTGCAGCGAGAACCCCCGCCTTAAGTTCAGCAATCGTGATCGGACTTATGCGCACATCCCAATTGTCGGGATCGGCTCTGAGGGTGCGCTGGGTCTCGAGGGCGATGAAGACACTGGTGTCGAGAAGGACTTGCTGAGTCACTGCCGTCCGTCCACCCAGGGGCCGACCACGTCCGTCTCCTCTGCACCCATCGCCTTCAGGTCGGCAGCCATCTGCGAATCAGCCTGGTAGCTAGGTAGGCGAGCAAAGAACTCGGCACCCGGAAAGGATGTTCGCCGCCCCTGCGGAATAGGGACGAGTCTTGCCGTAGGAACTCCTCGGACCGTGATGACGATGTCCTCGCCGGCTTGGGCACGTTGCACCAGCACAGAGGTTTCATTGCGCAAATCCCTAATAGGAACTTCAGTCATGCTACAAACGTAGCATGACGTAGCTATTTAGCGCACGAGACGCTGGTGCCAGGCCAAGACGCTGACGTCGGTCAGGCTGGCTACCTGGTCGATGATCACCCGGAAGCGCTCGCCATCGGTAGTCGCTGCCCGATAGGTCGGCAGTAGCCAGGACTCCAGAGACCGCCCCTCGTCCAGAGTCAATGCGTGCACAAGTTCGGCGATTACCTCACGCTGGCGCGCGTACTCAGGCTCTGCTCCAGGTCGCTGCATCACGAACGCGGCGGTGATCGCTTTCATTGCCGCAACCTCGGCGCGGACTTCATCGGGAACGACGAGGTGAGCCGCGTATCGCGTCAGTGGTTTATCACCGAACTCCATCTGCGTTGCAATCTGAGCGGTTACACAAAAACGCCCGATCAGGTAACTCGTGAACCGTTTCAGATTCACCATGTCTCGATGAGTTCCGTTGAACTCGGTGGGCCAATACTCGAGGCTGGTAAGCCGCGTGATCGCCTCATCTAGTTCATCATCTGTGGCCGATGGCAGGTACCGACGACGGGCGATATCCACGACCTCGCGTCGCGCCTCATCATCGTCGAACAGATCCACCTTGATAAGACCGACATGGACCGCGTCCTCGACGTCGTGGACCGAGTAGGCGACGTCGTCACTCCAGTCCATCACCTGCTCTTCTAAGCAAGTCCGCTCCCCCGGCGCACCTTCGCGGACCCACGAATAGACGTCGGCGTCGTCGGCGTAGTAGCCGAACTTGCGTTCGTAGCCGGGACCACCGAATCCACGTGCCCACGGGTACTTGCACGAGGCGTCTAAACAAGCGCGTGTGAGGTTCAAACCGACGCTGCGATCCAAGGAGTCGTCGTAGACCTTCGCTTCGAGCCTGGTGAGAACCCGCAGGGTCTGCGCGTTGCCCTCGAATCCCCCGATGGAGTCGGCAAGACGGTTGAGTTCTTCCTCGCCGTTGTGTCCGAAGGGTGGATGACCGAGATCATGCGCAAGACCGGCAACTTCGACGACGTCCGGATCGCACCCCAGTGCCTCACCGAGTTCGCGGGCGATCTGGGCCACCTCGAGAGTGTGGGTGAGTCGCGTGCGCGGGAAGTCGTCTTGACCGGCCACCATGACCTGCGTCTTGGCTGCGAGTCGCCGTAGGCCTGCCGAGTGCAGGACACGCGCACGATCCCGCGAGAACGGGCTGCGCACACCCTCCTTGATCGGCTCAGTCACCAGGCGCGCGGTATCCGCGTCCGAGTAGCCGGGAACGCTTGGTGAAGACGTCACGTCACGACATTAGCGAGGCTAGGACGACAGTCGTGCCGCCTATGGGCGATGAATCAACTGCCCAGGAGGTTTGGCAGCGACCAACGGGTCACGAAGTGGTGTCGCAACAGGGCTGCCACTTCCCTACCGACGTAGTCCGAGGTCAGGGAGACATTCGAGCCGTATTGGGTCGGCGAGACATGTGCGTCCATGCCCAGAGCCCCAGCGGTGGATTGCACGCGAGCAGCGTGCGCGGGATCGGTCACGATGGTCGCCGATACCCAGTCCAAGTCACGCATCACCGAGGCAACAGTGGTGAGCGGGCCAACGGTGTCCGCGCCGGAGTCAAAGGTCACAACGTCTGCGACGGGAACCCCGCGCATCTGCAGGCCCCGGATCGTCTCCTCGTGGGTTCGCGGAGGCCCGGCGACAATCACCACCGGCGCTACTTGATCGCGATAGAGCTCAGCTGCGTGGTCGATTCGCGCGGTCCGCGTGGCGTCGGGATCACCCCACACTCGGCCCGGATCGAGCATCACGATCGCCTGGGTGGGCGAGCGATCATCGAACTGCGAGGCCAAAACCACCTGGGCCGTAGCGCCCACGGGGACCATCAAAGTAGAGACAATCACCACGGTGAGCAGAAGCGTGCTGGCGGTCCGGGCCGAGCCGGGCAACCACCAGGGCGAGGTGGGTCGAGCGGGAGCATGTGCGAAGGCACGCTGCGCTGCAGAAACGCGCGTCAGCGCGGGGGAAGCCACCGCGCAATAGTCACATGCGTCACTTGCGTTTCACGGTTCCGACACCGTTACAGATCCATCACGGGACCAAAAGCCAGGGCCGCACCCCGATCTCGGGTGCGGCCCTCGCGGAACCAGAAGACTTTTCCCCTGCGATGTGACTAGGACGTCGGCGCAGTGACCACGACGCCGTCCACGAGCTCTCCCGTGGTGCGCCACAGACGGCTTCCGTTTTCAGCCTTCGCAGTGATCGAGAAATGCAGACCGTTCGGAGAAATGGCCACCCGGGTTCGCTTCGGCTCATCGTCTCTCGGGTTAGCGATGGTTGAGGTGATGACAACGTCACCATTCGTCTTGGTCTTCATTTTCCAGGTCACGCCCTTCTTGGCGTTCCACGGCTCAAATGGGTTGTACGACCAGTAGCGAGACACGTTGGCGATTGGGTTCTCCGACGCAACGTCCATAAGCCGTTGCCAAGGGCCACCGGGAATGTCGCGCCTCCAGCGTTGCGACCCCACCTGGATTTCCTGGTAGGGGTTGCCGCTTCCTGGATTTCGGTCCAAGACCGCACAGTCAGAGGAGCCGGCGGCCGAGATTCCACAGTCCCGCTCAACACCTTCATCGAGGTTGTAGCGAGTGCTCACTCGCATGTCGTGCGACGAAGCCTGTCCCACCCAACTATCGACGCTCGCCTTGGTCGCTTGAACGGGAATTTGCTCTGTGGCCGCTACCGCCGGGCCGGCGAAAGCCAACGACAACGCTGCGGTCGCCGCCAGGACTAGTGATTTCACAACAACACTCCTCGACTATTCAAACTTCTTGGCGAAGGGCGTGTACCGGCTGTCTAACGGGTGTCGCTGCCCTTTCCTCCGGCCTTTTCGATCGCAGACCGACCGGCCTCCAGTCGTGCCACAGGCACCCGAAACGGCGAGCACGAGACATAGTCCAGACCTACTTCATCAAAGAAGTGAACCGATTCAGGGTCTCCGCCGTGTTCACCGCAGACGCCGCAGTGCAGGCCGGGCCGGGTACTGCGCCCCTTCTCCACCGCCATCTGAACCAAAGCGCCGACACCCTCTCGATCAAGGGACTCGAACGGGGAAACCGAGAACACACCCATCTCCAGATAGGGCGAGAAGAAGGCCGCCTCGACGTCGTCGCGGCTGAATCCCCATGTGGTCTGGGTCAGGTCGTTAGTGCCGAAGGAGAAGAACTCAGCTTGCTCGGCGATCCGATCGGCCGTCAGTGCCGCGCGCGGAAGTTCGATCATCGTGCCGATCGGGAAGTCCAACGGGCAACCGTTCTTCTGTCCAACCTCCGCGAGGACCCGCTCTGCCTCGGCCCGCGTGAATTCGAACTCCGCCGCGGTGGCAACCAGCGGGATCATGATCTCCGCACGTGGGTCCTTGCCCTGGGCGCGCAGAGCACAGGCCGCCTCCGCGATTGCGCGAACCTGCAGGGCGAACAAGCCGGGGAGAACCAGGCCCAGACGAACACCTCGCAGACCCAGCATCGGGTTCTGCTCAGCGAGCCGGTTGACCTCACGAAGGATGCCGACCTTGGCTTCGTCGACCGTCCCGCGCTCCTTATCCAGCGCAACCTCGACTGCGAGTTCGGTGCGATCGGGCAAGAACTCGTGGAGCGGTGGATCGATCAAGCGGATGGTCACCGGTAGGCCATCCATGGCCTCGAGAACGTCGGTGAAGTCGGCGATCTGCAAGGGTAGAAGCGCTGCTAAGGCTTCGCGCTGCTCGTCCTCAGTGCTCGCGAGGATCAGCTTCTCGACGAACTTCTTGTGCTCACCGAGGAACATGTGCTCTGTGCGCAGCAGACCAATACCTTCAGCACCCATGCGACGAGCGCGCGCCGAATCTGGTCCGGTGTCAGCGTTGGTGCGAACGCCCAACCGACGACATTCATCCGCGTGCACCATGATCCGATCCACCGCTCGCACTAGGTCGGCGGTCGGTTCGTCGACGCCACTCACCGCGGCGGCCAAACCTTCTTCGAAGTAACGCACGACAGGGCTCTGCACGACCGGCACCTCGCCAGCGAACACCTCACCGGTGCTGCCGTCGATGGAAATGACGTCACCTTCGGTCAGTTCGCGATTCCCCACCTTGAGTTTCTTCTCCGAGCCTCGGACCTCAATCGATTCCGCACCGCACACGGCCGTCTTGCCCATGCCGCGAGCTACCACGGCCGCGTGCGATGTCTTGCCGCCGCGGCTAGTCAAAATGCCGGCCGCTGCAACCATGCCCGCGAGGTCGTCCGGATTCGTCTCCCGTCGCACCAAGATCACCTGCTCGCCACGCGCAGTCCAGGCGACGGCATCAGCCGATTCGAAGACGATCTTGCCCACCGCCGCTCCCGGTGAAGCATTCGTGCCCACAGCCAGAACGTCACCGTCATTATCG
>JAURQC010000024.1 GCA_030836325.1 Candidatus Nanopelagicales bacterium | reverse complement strand
TACGCGAGTGCAGCCGAGGTGGGCTCGTTGATGATGCGCAGCACGTTCAGACCGGCGATCTCGCCGGCTTCTTTGGTTGCTTGACGTTGGGCATCTGAGAAGTACGCGGGAACGGTGATGACGGCGTCGGTCACGGAGTCGCCCAGGTAGGACTCAGCGTCGCGCTTCAATTTCATCAGGGTTCGCGCACTGATCTCTTGCGCTGTGTACTTCTTGTCGTCGATCTCGACGGTCCAGTCGGTGCCCATGTGGCGCTTGACGGACCGGATGGTGCGGTCGACGTTGGTGACGGCCTGGCGCTTGGCGACCTCGCCAACGAGCACCTCACCGTTCTTGGCGAAGGCCACGACGGACGGCGTGGTCCGTGAACCTTCGGCATTGGCAATAACGACGGGGTCTCCGCCTTCGAGGACCGAGACGACCGAGTTGGTCGTTCCCAGGTCGATACCTACTGCTCGAGCCATGGTGGCTTCTCTCCTTGCTCTCTTCTTCTCCGGCCAGAGCTGGCGGCGCAGTCAGACTGCGCCCCGCCCATCCGGGTGGTCTGTTGTCCCCAGTGTGACTCAGCATTCCGCGCCATGCAAATCATGGCGCATAACACTTGAGTCGTATGGACTCATAGGTGATAACCGATGTCACCCCCTTGGTATTCCCCATGTGTGACCGCGAGAACGTGAGGTACATCACATCCGCAACGGCCTCGCTCTGAGCAGCCGAGATGCCCGAGAATCCCTGCCCCTAGTACCGTGCGAACGTGAGTTCACCCCTAGTTACCGCCCTCACCGTGGTCGCCGTCGTCGCCACCGTGGTGGCCGTCGTTCTCTTCACTCGCACCTTGGTGGGGATGGTCCGCACGTACCGCGGCGGACAGCCAATTAGCCGCTCGGACAACCCGGGTCAACGAACGACGACGCTCCTTCGCGAGTCACTCCTAGCTAGCCGCCTCAAGCAACAGCCCGTTGGGGCGATCGTCGCCACTGCGCACTGGATCGTGCTCGTGGCTTTCGCCGTCTTGTTCCTCACGCTGGTCACGGCGTATGGGCAACTGCTCAACCCGGACTTCGCCCTTCCCCTCATCGGTCACTTCCCACCATTCGAATGGCTAGTCGAGGGCCTCGCCTGGTTGATGGTGCTGTCGATCCTGTTCTTGATCGCCGTTCGTCTTGCGAACCGCCCTGACACCAAAGGGCGGGATTCACGATTCTTTGGCTCGACGATGTGGCAGGCCTACTACGTCGAAATCACAATCCTCGCCGTCGGTATCTGCGTCATCGCCCTTCGCGCGATGGAGTACGCACTGGGCACATTGCAGGGCGAGAGCTGGGCGAGCACCATCAACTTCCCGTTCACCTCTTGGATCGGCGCCGGACTTTCCGGGATGTCTGTGTCTTCGCTGGAAACCGGGATCGCGATCGTTGCGTTCATCAAGATCGCTGTATCGCTGGCGTGGTTGATTACCGTCGCCGTGCAGCCGACCATGGGTGTCGCCTGGCACCGATTCCTGGCCTTCTTCAACGTCTGGTTCCAGCGCAACGCCGACGGCAAGCCGGCGCTCGGTCCACTGCAACCAATCATGGTCAAGGGCGAGCCCATTGATTTCGAGGACATCGACAATCTCGATGACGACGCATCACTTGGAGTCGGAGCCATCGGCGACTTCACGTGGAAAGCGCTCCTTGACTTCAACACCTGCACCGAGTGCGGTCGCTGCCAAAGCCAGTGCCCGGCGTGGAACACCGAGAAGCCACTCAGCCCAAAGTTGTTGACCATTGCATTGCGTGAGCAGTCCAAGGCAGCGGCTCCATGGCTGCAAACCGCACCCGATGCACGCGCGGATGTGCATGAGGATGTTCTCGGTATCGCCGAGCGCCAACTTATCGCCGACGGCGACGGTGATCCGTGGGCCCAGACAGACGGCGGCGTACTCAGTCCCGACGTGCTGTGGAGCTGCACCATGTGTGGCGCCTGCGTTCAGCAGTGCCCGGTTGATATCGCGCACATCGATCACATCGCCGATATGCGTCGCTACCAGGTTTTGATGGCGAGCGAGTTCCCCAGCGAGCTCAACGGGCTGTTCAAGAACATCGAGACCAAGGGCAACCCGTGGGGCATGAATGCCTCGGACCGCAACGCGTGGATTGCAGAGGTCGAGTTCCCCGTCCGCGTCTTCGGTATGGATGGCGAGGACCAGATTCCCGCAGACGTCGAGTACCTGTTCTGGGTTGGATGCGCGGGCGCGTTCGAAGATCGCGCGAAGCAAACGACCAAGGCGGTTGCGGAACTGCTGCACATGGCTGGTGTGGAGTTCATGGTGCTCGGCGAAGGCGAGACCTGCAACGGTGATCCGGCTCGACGCGCCGGTAATGAGTTCCTCTTCCAGATGCAGGCGATGCAGAACGTTGAAGTTCTCAACGAGATCAAGGCCAAGAAGATCGTCGTTACCTGTCCGCACTGCCTCAACACTCTCGGCCGCGAGTACCCGCAGATGGGCGGTCACTACGAGGTTGTGCACCACACCGAGTTGCTCAGCAAGCTAGTCGACGACGGCAAGCTCACTTCGGTGAAGCCGGTAGATCGATCTGTCACCTACCACGATCCGTGCTACCTGGGACGACACAACGACGTCATCACGCCACCACGTGAATTGATCAGTGACGCCGGCGGCGCCTTGACCGAGATGCCGCGGCACGGCAAGCAGTCGTTCTGCTGCGGCGCCGGCGGTGCACGGATGTGGATGGAAGAGAAGATCGGCACGTCGATCAACAAGACGCGTGCAGACGAAGCCATCGCCACCGGTGCCCAGACCGTCGCGGTCGCTTGCCCGTTCTGCTCGGTGATGATGAGCGACGCTGTCGCCGCCAAGCAGCAAGACGGCCAGGCCGAGGGTGTCGAGGTGAAGGACGTTGCCCGACTCATGCTCGAGGCAGCCAAAGGCAGCTAACAATTGGGATGCATGATACATCCCACTTTGGTATGCTCTCTCCGTGAGCACACAAATCGCTATTCGTCTGCCCGATGCCATGGTGTCCGAACTCGATTCCCTGGTGGCTGCCGGCGAGGCCTCCAGTAGGGCTTCGATCATTGAACAGGCACTCCGCCGAGAACTGCGCCGATTCATCTACGAGAAGGAGGCGACCATTCTCGCGGCCGTCAAACCCGATGCAGAACTTGAGGCATGGGTGGATTGGGCCGCCGCCAACCAACCGGCCACCGACTAATGCGTCCGATCTTCCTTGTGCGAATAGACAAGACCAGGCCCGCCGTTCTGCTCACGAGACGGATGGCAGTTGGCTACCTCACCAGCGTGACCGTCGCCCCGATCACGACCCGTATTCATGGCATTCGAAGCCAGGTGCGCGTTGGGCCCGAGAACGGGCTCGACGAGGACTGCGTGATCAACTGCGACAACATCGCCACGATCAGACGCAGTCAGCTTCTAGAGCAGATTGGTCTACTCACACCGGAACAAGACCAACAACTGGCCGATGCCATCAGCCATGCCTTCGACCTGGCACCAACAATCTGATCCGACGAACTGGATCTAGACCGACGACCGCCCAGCGGACTCGATTCGAAGCGGGGGCACCTGGATCCACGGGAAACGGATCCACTTGTCCGTACTGCGCCACGCAAGCTCAGGAAGATAGGTAGTGGCGGGCTTCGAGTAGAGGACAGCAACACGAACATCGGCATCGGCCGGCAACAATTTTCGAACGAAGTGCAGTGTTGCTCCAGTATCAGCCACGTCGTCCGCGACCAACACCCGCCTACCACCGAGGTCCGCAAGATATGGCTCCTGACCGATCAGCATCGGTTCCGGGAGCGTCTCCCCTGCATCGGTATAGAACTCCACGTTGACGTGGCGGACATCCTTGATGTCCAGTGCATAGGCAATCCCGGCAGCAACGAACAACCCACCGCGGACAACTCCGAGAACTGCATCAGGAATCCACTCGTCGTCCACGAGTTTCTGTGCAAGAAAGCGAATCCCCACACCGAAGTCGGTGTAGTCGAACGTCTCGAGTTCAGCGTCCGGTGGCATCGGCATGTCAGGCCGCCCGCACTGAATCGCCCGCTGCTTCAGAAGAATTAGACGGTCGGGTGGGGACGGACTCAGCCGTAGGGGTTCGCGTGGTCGAGGTATCCACGTTCGTGGTGGTGGCCTTGTCCAGTGACGACTTATCGATTACGGCGTCGTGCACGCTCGCACCATTCAAGTTCGCACCGTCCAACTTTGCTCCAGTGAGATCCGCGCCATCAAGATTTGCTCCAGAAAGATTTGCTCCAGAAAGATCCGCGCCTCGAAGATTCGCACCGCGCAGATCGGCACCCGAGGCATCAGTGTCACGTAGCGAACTGCCGGACAGGTTTGATTTCACCAAGGACGCACGAGTCAGGACTGCCTGGGCAAAGTTCACCTCACTGAGGTCGGCGTTGTGGGCCTGTAGAGCGGAGGCTTTCACCTTGCTCATATCCGCACCCCGTGCCACGGCGTTGTGCAAGATCGCATTGGAGAGATTGCTCTGACGCAAATTGGCGTCGGTCAGATCAGCGTGAGCCAGTTTCGCCTGAGCCAAGACAGCTCTCCTAAACTCAGCTCGGGCAAGCGCCATACCCGTGCAGTCCGTTGCCTGCTTGAGCAGGCACGCGGCACGATGCCGGAGACCGTCGACATTCCCCTCGTCCTTGCGCAATTCCGCGATGCAGTCATCAAGTCGCTTCTTGCGCTGGGCCTTGGTCAGATCATCGTCTCGACTAGACGCGGAACAAATCCGCGTTCGGTGATGAGCTGACCCGCACTCGGTGGGGCCGAGTTCCTCGAGTGCCTCGATATCGCAGATAACACCGATCGGGTAGTAGGACTTCAGCACCTCGGCCGCCGCGGCCGCATCGTCGGTTGTCGCGATATTGGTGGCCGATTCCGCAAAACTCGGGTTCGGCAACATGTTGCGGATAGCGAACACGTACGGGTCGGTCTCCTGACCGGAGTTGGTCGGGAGCCACACGAAGTTGCTGAGTGCATCCGATGCAGTCGGCTTTTGGTCCGGTGCCGTCACAACAGCGACGATCACGTCGTCGGAGTCCTCAGTGTGGATTTCGACGTCGTTGCTGCAGCCCCAGATTGTCTGACCACCCTCGGTCACTTCCACTGCAGGGTAGGGCGGCTCCTGCAGATAGTTGCAGAAAGAGACGTAGCGCATCTGCAAGGAATCCACCGGCCACTGCGTCGGGACGAAGCCGTCGTCGATGTTCCATGGGGTGGTGGGAAGCCGAGCCATGACCACCAACGCCTCGCCATCTTCGAGTGTGTAACTCGCGGCGATGTATGCGCTGTCTGCGTTGGGGTACGGAGTCTGCTTGTTTGTTGGACGGACGAAGTCAACCGTCTCCTGGTCACAGCCGTCTGCGTCGGTCGTGCAATCACGCACACTCGAACGACTGGCGTCGCGTCGATCCGACACGATCTCGTCGAGTGGGGCCATCCGACCCTCGAAGACTCCGTTCGCCGATGTGTCGTAGAGCAGCCCGCTGAGCTCCCGACCCTCGCTCGTGGTCCCCATCAATTCCGACCCTTGGCTGGACGAGCACTGCGGCAACGTCGCCGAGCGCCGCTGGTCATCAGCACCGACCGTGACGGTCGGGAGCAGTTTCGCAACGAGATCGAAGGGCGGAGTCTGCGTGCTGGTGACGTCACCCAGCACAGACACCGGGTACGGAGGAGTGTTGGGTAGATACACGCGAAGCATGAGCCAGCCGATACGCCCTGTATCCGCTGACGGCATCGACAGCCAGTTGGTCGCATCGGCGGGTTTTGCCGATTCGCTCGAGATCGTCAGCGTGTACGTCTGCGGATCCGAGGGATAGGGATCTTGTGTCTGCCAGGGGTTGATGCTTCCATTGTCGGGAACGAGTTGATAGTCGGTGATACCCGTGGCTCCCACGGAGGTATCCGGTTGACCTGACTCGTCGTACACCTGGATTGAGAAGTATCGAGTATCAGGGAAGTACCCGCGCAGGGTCAGTTGCGCGTCGTCATCGATGGTGAACGGCATCGTCCAGTAGGCAGCGCTCGTATCCGGGTAAAGGATGTTCGAGTTCTGAGTAGACGTCTCCACCCACCAGCTACAGAACGGGAAGGTCGGGAGGAGGTCGCCAGAGTAGGGGCTGACACTCGGTTCGGAATCCGAGCCGACTCCGGATGCCATCGGAGCAAAAACTCCTGCGAGTGCGAATGCGACTAGAAGACTTGTGATCCGACGGACAAGCACGTGTTCATTATGCGTCCTCGATGTGACTGCCGGACTGTTCTTCAAAGATCGGTGCGATGGAAGTTCGCAAACGAGCGAGATGGTGTCGGACCGCGCTGACCTTGGTACCGCGACCCGTACTTCGCCGAGCCATACGGATGCTCAGCCGGCGAGGAGAGCCGGAACAAACACAACTGACCGATCTTCAT
>JAURQC010000023.1 GCA_030836325.1 Candidatus Nanopelagicales bacterium | reverse complement strand
GGGGTTGTGCCCGATGGATCTGCTCGCGTGGGCGCACGTCAACTCAGCGGGCTCGGCGGCCACGGACGACTTCGTCGTGACCGCCGATGCTCGGCGCCGAGAGCTCTACTGGGCCCGCTATGACGCTCGCGGCATGCGCACCCAAGGTCCGTACGTAGTCCTGGCAGATGATCTTGAGGTTGACGTGCCGGTCGTGGCGAACGCACAGGTTGATCCGTCAATGATGGCGCACCGCGCCGCTTGTCTTCTGGAACAAGGCGTTCAGATTGCGGCTATCGATGATGCATGGGGTCCACACGGAAGTGATGGGTCTGACGTTAGTGTGCCCGCCGGTCCGCTTTTGCCTCCACGGCCGCTTTATCTGCGCGCTCCGGACATCACCTGGTCTCAGTCGAATGCTCCCGGAGCGGTCCTGTGAGCGGGGTATCAGGAAATGGCTCTGTCGAGGACCGAGTGCGTCCCATGCGCTGGTGGGACATCCCCTTCGTTCACGACATCGAGCAGCGGTGCTTTCCCCATGATTGTTGGAGCAGTGATCAGTTTTGGCGCGAGTTGGCAGGTGCGACGCGGGAGTACTTTGTTGCGGTCGCTGACGACTCCGTCGCGGGGTACGCCGGCATTTCCGTCCTTGCGCCCGATAGCGATCTTCAGACCCTTGCGATTCGGCCGGATCAGCAAGGCGCTGGGTTGGGTCGAGAACTCCTCAAGGTGTGTATGGCCGCGTCGAGTCGCCGGGGTGCGACGTCGATGCTGCTCGAAGTCCGATCAGATAACGAGCCCGCCAAGCGGCTCTATGAGTCCTTTGGCTTTGAGGTAATCGCATCTCGGTCGCACTACTACCCCGATGGAGGCGACGCATTGATCATGCGGCAGCGTCCGATCGAGGTGACGTCGTGAGTTCGATCTCGAGTCCGGTCGTTCTCGGTATTGAGACGTCTTGCGATGAAACCGGCGTGGGAATCGTCGTCGGTGGCGAACTTCGGGCCAACGTCATCGCATCGAGCATCGACGAGCAAGCGAGATTTGGAGGAATCGTCCCCGAGGTTGCGAGCCGCGCGCATATCGATGCATGGGGGCCGTCGATCGATGCCGCATGTGAGCGTGCAGGGATCGCCCTCTCCGATGTCGACGCAGTCGCTGTCACCGCTGGTCCTGGACTCGTCGGTGCGCTGCTCGTCGGGGTAGCTGCGGCCAAGGGATTGGCTTCAGGGCTTGGGGTTGACATCTACGGTGTTAACCACCTTGCAGCGCACATCGCGGTTGATGAACTCGAACATGGTCGACTTCCCGATCCGGTGATGTCTCTCTTGGTCTCCGGTGGCCACTCATCTTTGGTTCTCCTGGAAGGCGAGAACATCGTGTCGCTCGGACAGACGTTGGACGACGCCGCTGGCGAGGCCTTCGACAAAGTTGCCCGGTTGCTTGGGCTGCCGTTTCCCGGTGGACCGCACATCGACCGTGCCGCAGGATTCGGGAACGCCCTGGCCTACGACCTCCCCCGCGCGCTCATGCACGATCCAGATCATCGATTCGACTTCTCATTCTCTGGGCTCAAGACGGCGGTATCTCGATTGATGACAACGATCGGCGAGGAGCCGACACATCAACAGATCAACGATGTGGCGGCAAGTTTCCAAGAGGCAGTTGTCGATGCGTTAACTCGCAAGGCGGTGCTCGCCTGCCGAGACCGTGGAGTCGACCACCTCGTTCTGGGTGGTGGAGTGGCAGCGAACTCTCGCCTCAGGAGCCTGATGCAGGAGCGGGCCGCGGCCGCAGGAATCGTTCTGCGCGTTCCACGTCCGGACTTGTGCACCGACAACGGAGCCATGGTGGCGGCGCTCGGTGCTCGGTTGATCCGGCATGGGGTCTCACCCACGGATCCAGGCTTTCCCGCTACCTCGCATATGCCGGTCACCTCAGTGGCCTTCCCCTGACCAATCGGTGCGCGTACGCTGGAGGTCTGGTCACGGCCCTCGGGCCGGCTTCCCCGGACCAAGGAGTACTTGATGGGTCGTGTGCGGTCTCGGCTGCTGAGCGTCGCGACGCTCGGTTTGGCGTCGACCCTCCTCCTCGCCTTTGCACCCGTCGCTTCAGCCGGTCCCGACCCCACGGCCGGGGATCCGCCCAAGGTCCTCGCTGTCATTCCCGATCTCCAACCGGTCTATCGGGTGCAAACCGAAGACCCCGTTGTATTCATCACCATTGACGATGGCGTCTTCAAGAATGCGCGTGCCCGCGATCTAGTGGAGCGTCGCAAGATTCCGATCACCAGCTTCCTGACCGCCTGGACCATTCAAGATCGCTCCCGCTACTTCCAGCGGGTATCTGATGCCGGTTCGGTTCAAAATCACAGCGCCACCCATGCTTCGTTCGCAAAAATCTCCACTGATCTCGATCACGAGATCTGTTATACCCAGCGCAAGATCGCGCGGGAGTTCGATAAATCAGCGTGGATGCTGCGTCCGCCGTACGGCGTTTCCGCGGACAGTCCTCGCGTTCGTGCGGTTGCTCGACGATGCGGCATCCAGCGCATCGTTATGTGGGACAGCGTGGTCGACGATGGCGAGATCTCCTACCGCAACGGGAAACTGCGAAACGGCTCAATAATTTTGTTGCACTACGGCAAGGATTTAGACAAGGACTTGCGCGCCGCGCTGCGTGCCGCCCGAAAGGCTGGTCTCACCCCGGCCGATCTCGCCGACTATCTACCGCGCCTGAATTGATCGCCTCTTGCACCGAAACCTGCAG
>JAURQC010000022.1 GCA_030836325.1 Candidatus Nanopelagicales bacterium | reverse complement strand
TACTCCCTGATCGTCGAGGACGGAACCGCACTAGCCAGGCGAGTTGCTCGGGGTGAAGTGCCGATGCCCGACGACGACGTCGCAGCCGATCGCTACGAACTCATCGATGACCGCCTCGCGGCAGCTGGTTTCGACTGGTACGAGGTCAGCAACTGGTCGAAACAAGGTGGTGAGTGCCGACACAACATGGCCTACTGGCGCAACGCCGATTGGTGGGGAATCGGTCCTGGTGCTCACAGTCACGTTGATGGCACGCGCTGGTGGAACGTCAAGCACCCGCGAACGTACGCCCAGCGAATCCAGGCAGGTCTTTCACCACAGGAAGCCGAAGAAACGACAACGCCCGAGCAACGCCGACTCGAGAAGTTGATGTTGGGCCTTCGCATTCGTCAGGGACTGGCGCAATCCGAGATCGGATGCAGCGACCAGCAACTCGCGAGCCTCGTCGAGCGCGGCCTCATCGATGCTGAGTCCGCTGGGCAGCCAGACGCTCGCATCGTGCTTACTCGTAACGGCCGCCTCCTGGCCGACAGCATCGTTCGGGAGCTTTCGACCTAGGTGGTACACCTATTCACGGTGGTACACTTTGCGGATGCCTACGACGCGTCCCCGTCATCAGATCACCGAAACAGATGACATCGGTGAAGCCATTGACGCAGGCCTGCGGGAGTGGCCGGAGCTGAGTCGATCCGACGTGATGCGCGAGTTGATTCTCAAGGGTGCTGAGTCCTTGAAGCTGTCGGCAGCTGAGCGGGCGCTGGCTGTGGAGTTGGCGTTGAAGGAATTGGCCTCCCTCGACATTCGCTATCCCAAGGACTACCTCGAAGACTTGCGCACAGACTGGGACAGGTATGCCTAGGCAACTCGTCACGTTGGATGCCAGCATCTTGATCGCGCTATCTGACACCGAGGATCGTCACCACGACGACGCTGCCTCGTTCATCCGAAGCTCGACTTTTCGACGACGCCTCTTGGTGCATCCCGTCAACCTCGCCGAAGCAGCCGTGCGCCCCTCGAAGGCTGGCAAGGCTGACCGAGTGCGGGAACTTTGGGAGTTCCTGGGCGTGAACGTGACGAAAGTCGATGACGACCAACCCTGGCGCCTGGCCTCGCTTAGGGCAGCCACCGGCCTGGGGCTTCCCGATTGCTGTGTTGTGGACACGGCTCGGCAGGCGAACGCGGCCATCGCCACGTTCGATGCGCGGCTCGCTCAGCGGGCTTCGGATCTAGGCGTAGACTTGGCACTCTGACCACGGGAGTGCCAGCAGAATTAAGAGGAGGTGCCGTGCTCGAAGAACGCCGGCTCGCCGTCCTGCGGGCCATCGTGGAGGACTACGTCGCGACCCACGAGCCGGTTGGCTCCAAGGCCCTGGTCGAACGACACAACCTCGGCGTCTCGCCGGCCACCATCCGCAACGACATGGCGGCGCTGGAGGACGAGGGCTACATCACCCACCCGCACACCTCCGCCGGTCGAATCCCCACCGACCGCGGCTACCGGTTGTTCGTCGACCAGATCTCCGACGTCAAGCCGATGAGTGCGGCAGAGCGCAAGGCCATCGAACGATTCCTTGGTGATGCTGTCGATCTCGACGACGTCATGGGTCGAACCGTTCGTTTGCTCGCCCAGGTCACCCAGCAGGTGGCGCTGGTGCAATATCCGTCGCTCGAGCGCAGCAGCGTGCGCCACATTGAATTGATCGCCGTGGGCGAGACGCGCTTGATGCTTGTGGTGATCATGGATACCGGTCGCGTGGAGCAACGCGTCATCGAATGTTCCGCTCCATTGTCCGACGACGTCCTTACCGACTTGCGGTCCCGACTCAATGCGGCCGTCGCCGACAAGCCTTTCGCCTTCGTCCCCGATGCACTCAAGGATCTCGATAAGTCCTTCCAGGCTCAAGACCAGCGGCTAGTCCAGGCGGTGATGGCCACTGTCTTGGAGGCGGTTACCGAGCGCATCGAGGAACGCGTTGTCCTCGGTGGAACGGCGCATCTGGCGCGCTATCAACAGTCGTTCCCGATGGCGATCCAACCGGTTCTGGAAGCACTCGAAGAGCAGGTGGTGCTCTTGCGCTTGCTCGGTGAGCTCTCGATCGAGTCTCCGGTGACGGTTCGTATTGGTCAGGAGAACGATGTCCAAGGGCTCGAATCGACTTCCGTTGTGACCGCCGGTTACGGTCGTAGTGATGAGCCGGTAGCGTCACTCGGCATCGTGGGCCCGACCCACATGGACTACGCCGGAACGATGAGCGCGGTGCATGCCGTCGGCCAGTACGTCAGCAAGATTCTCAAGGGACAGTAGGTGGCTGTGGCAACGGACTTTTACGCGCTGCTCGGCGTTTCCCGTGAGGCGTCTCCCGAGGAGATCAAGAAGGCCTATCGCCGTCTTGCTCGTGAATTGCACCCTGATGTGAACCCCGACCCAGAGCATCAGGAGCGCTTCAAGCAGGTAACGGCGGCCTACGAGGTTCTCTCCGATCCCGATAAGCGTCAGATGTACGACATGGGCGGTGATCCGCTCAGTCAGTCCGGCGGGTTTGGTGGTTTCGGTGCTACCGGCTTCGACTTCGGCGACATCATGGACGCGTTCTTCGGCGGTGGCGGCGGCGGTCGCCAGCGTGGGCCTCGCACCCGTGCCCGTCGCGGTCAAGATGCCCTGGTTCGCATCCAGATCGATCTCGCCACGGCCGTCTTCGGTGGTGAGCGCGACATCACCGTGGACACCGCCACGGTCTGCACCACGTGCACCGGTTCGGGCATGGCCGAGGGCAGCGAGCCCGAGACGTGCGTGATGTGCAAGGGCGTGGGCGAGATCCAGTCCGTGCAGCGCTCGTTCCTTGGTCAAGTCATGACGTCCCGACCGTGTCCGCAGTGCCAGGGCTTCGGCACCACCATCCCGCACCCGTGCCCGGAATGCTCCGGTGAAGGCCGCGTGCGCAGCCGCCGCACTCTGACCATCAAAGTGCCACCCGGCGTGGACACCGGAACCCGTATCCAGCTCCAAGGCGAGGGCGAGGTCGGTCCCAACGGTGGTTCGGTAGGCGACCTCTTCGTCGAGATCGTCGTTACCCCCGATCCAGTGTTCGAACGGCATGGCGATGAACTGCACTGCGTGGTGAAGATCCCGATGTCGGCTGCAGCCCTGGGCACCAGCGTTCACCTCGAGACCCTCGACGGTCCCGAAGAAATTGCGGTGACTCCCGGTACCCAAGCGGGAGCGACCCTCACGCTCAAAGGCAAGGGCGCGTCTAGGCTCCGCGGCGCAGCACGCGGCGATCTCTACGTCCACGTCGATGTCGAGGTGCCTGAAAAACTCGAAGCCCGTGAGCAAGAACTCTTGCGCGAATTCGCCGAACTCCGCGGAGAGAACACCACCCACGTGGTCACCGCACAAAGCAAGGCCGAGGCCGGTGGGTTGTTCGGCCGACTCAAGGACGCTTTCTCCTCCCGGTGAGCACTTCAGTTTTCTTGATCGATTCCGATCGCTCAGCAGAGGCGACCGTCGGTAACGACGTACTGCTCGAAGGCCCCGAAGGCAGACATGCGGTCAGTGTGCAACGCATCCGTGTTGGGGAGCAGGTCGACCTCGTCGACGGACATGGGCGCCGCATCACCGGGTCAGTCACAGACATCGCCGGCAAGGACACTGCGACCATCCGCGTCACGAAGATCGACGACGAACCCGTGCCACGGCCGAGGATCACCGCTGTCCAAGCCATCGCCAAGGGCGATCGGGGCGAACTCGCGGTGCAGATGCTGACCGAAGCCGGAATTGACGTCGTCGTTCCTTGGCAAGCCGAGCACAGCATCGCCAAATGGGATGCAGAGAAGTCAGCGAAGAATCGCGTGAAGTGGGAGGCGACGACCCGCGAGGCTGCAAAGCAAGCCCGCCGGTCGTGGATTCCGCGGGTCGATCCGCTCACGGGGTCTGCGGGAGTGGCAGATCTCATCGCGAACTCTGGTGTGGCATTCGTGCTCGACGAGCAGGCGACCACGGCCCTGACATCGATCGATGCCAGTACCGCCCACGACATCGTGTTGGTGATCGGGCCGGAGGGTGGCCTCAGTGACAACGAGCGCGAGCAGTTCGCAGACGCCGGCGCCGACCTCGTCCGCCTGGGGCCGAGCGTTCTTCGCACCTCCACCGCCGGAGTCGCGGCCTTGAGTGTGATTTCCGCCCGGATAGGCCGCTGGTAGGCCCAACAAACCCATGAAAGGATGACGCGGTGGCCGACTGCCTGTTCTGCTCCATAGTCGCAGGGGATATCCCTGCCGACGTCGTGCTGTCCAACGATCACGCCGTCGCCTTCCGCGATATCGCTCCGCAAGCACCGGTGCATGTGCTCGTCATCCCCAAGGAGCACCACGCGAACGTCGGGGACCTCGCGAGCCACGCACCCGAGTCCACTGCAGCAGTGCTCGAGGCCGCGAAGCAGGTAGCTGAAGCAGAAGGCATCGGCGATGCCTACCGAGTGGTGTTCAACACCGGTGAGGGTGCCGGGCAAACCGTCTTCCATGTGCACGCCCACGTCCTTGGTGGGCGTGATCTGGAATGGCCCCCTGGATGAGCAGTCCGGCAAGCGAGGCCCACGCGCGCACCACGATCGAGATTCCCAACTCTCAACCGATGGTTGCCCTGCTTGGTTCCAATGACGAGTACCTGCGCCTGATCGAGAACGCCTTCCCAGACGTCGACGTCCTGGTCCGCGGCAACGAGATGACCCTCGACGGTTCGGCAGAGGACATCGGACTCATCGATTCCCTCATCGCGGAAATGCTCGCGATGCTTCGCACTGGGCAGGCGCTGACAGCCGAATCCGTCGAGCGATCCATCACCATGATGCGATCGGGAACTCGGCCTACCGAGGTCTTGACCGCGAACATCCTCAGTAACCGCGGGCGCACGATCCGACCCAAGACGCTCAATCAAAAGCGCTACGTCGATGCCATCGACAAGAACACCGTGGTGTTCGGCATCGGGCCAGCCGGAACGGGCAAGACCTACCTCGCGGTTGCCAAGGCGGTGCAAGCCCTGCAGGCCAAGCAGATCAACCGAATTGTCCTTACCCGCCCGGCGGTTGAGGCGGGGGAGCGTCTGGGCTTCCTGCCTGGAACGCTCAGCGAAAAGATCGATCCCTACCTGCGTCCGCTGTACGACGCCCTGCACGACATGATCGATCCGGACTCGATTCCGCGCTTGATCACGTCGGGCACTATCGAGATTGCACCGCTTGCCTACATGCGCGGCCGCACGCTCAACGACGCCTTCGTGATCTTGGACGAGGCCCAGAACACTTCGGCCGAGCAGATGAAGATGTTCTTGACCCGCCTTGGCTTCGGCTCGACGATGGTTGTGACGGGCGACATCACCCAGGTGGATCTGCCCGGTGGCACCCAGAGCGGTTTGCGGGTGGTCAGTGAGATTCTCGAAGGGCTAGACGACGTCGGGTTCTGCCGACTCACCGCGCACGACGTTGTCCGCCACAAGTTGGTAGGCAAAATTGTCGAGGCCTATGACCGCTACGACGCAAAGCGACAACCATGACGCTGCCGAGTATCTCGGTCGACGACGACGCCGGCTCGCCGATCGACCTCAATGCCCTGAACGACCTAGCCGGCCATGTCATCGCCACCCTGCACGTCCATCCCGCATCCGAACTGGGAATCACGCTGGTCGATGTCGAGCGGATGACTACGCTGCACGAGGACTGGATGAACGAACCTGGTCCCACGGACGTCTTGAGTTTTCCCATCGACGAGCTAACTCCGGGCACGCAGGACCAACCGTCGGGACCCGGGATGCTCGGTGACATCGTCATCTGCCCGGACTTCGCCCAGGCCGACGCCAGCGCGGCTGGCCGAACACTGGATCAACACGTGCAGTTCCTCACCGTCCACGGATTACTGCATCTTCTGGGATACGACCACGCGACCGAGGAGGAATACGCGAGGATGTTCGCGCTGCAAGACGAACTACTCGACAGTTGGGGAGCCATGCGATGAACATCTGGCTCCTGCTGCTCGCTATCGCCCTGATCCTCGTCTCCGGATTGCTCATCGCCGCTGAGACCGCCATTGCCCGTGTCTCGCGTAGCCGCATCGACGAGCTCCGCAGGGACGGCAACGGTAACGAGAAGCGCGCCGAACTGCTGTTGACGGTGCTCGAGGATCGCGCGCGATATGTGAACGTGCTGTTCCTGCTGTCCACCATTGCCAACGTCACCTCGGTGATCCTCATCGGATACGTGGCGGTGCGCGCGCTCACGTCAGGTGAGGGGTGGTCCAGTGGAATCGCACTCGTTGTTGTCATCGCCGTGATGGTGGTGGTCGCCTACATCGGTCTGGGTGTCGCGCCGCGCACGCTCGGACGCCAACATGCCGACCGCATCGCCTTGATTGCCGCACGCCCGACGCGCTTCTTCGCCACGATTCTCGGTCCGATCACCACCTTGTTGATCGTCGTCGGCAACGCACTCACTCCAGGCAAGGGATTCCGCGAGGGTCCGTTTGACACGGCGGCCGAGCTTCGCGAGATGGTCGATCTCGCAGGAGCGGACGATCTCATCGAGGACGCCGAGCGCAAGATGATCCACTCGGTGTTCGACCTCGGCGACACCTTCGCCCGCGAGGTGATGGTGCCTCGCACCGAGATGGTCTTCATCGAGCGCAACAAAACACTCCGGCAAGCCATCTCCTTGAGCTTGCGCTCGGGCTTCTCCCGGATTCCGGTGATCGGTGAGAATGCCGACGACATCGTCGGTGTCATCTACCTCAAGGACATGGTGCGTCGAACCTTCGAACACCACGAGGCCGAGCGCGAGGAAAACGTGGAGTCGCTCATGCGCCCGACATCCTTCGTTCCCGATTCCAAGCCGGCCGATGAACTGCTGAAGGACATGCAGGCCGCGCGAGTCCATATGGCGATCGTGGTGGACGAGTACGGCGGCACGGCCGGACTCGTCACGATCGAGGACATCCTCGAGGAGATCGTCGGTGAGATCGCCGACGAATACGACACCGCGGCGCCCGAAGTCACCCAACTCGACGATGACCGCTACCGCGTGCTCGCTCGGATGAGCCTGGATGACTTCGCCGAACTCACCGGAATCGAGATCGACGAGGACGAGGGCGTGGACACCGTTCTAGGTCTCATGGCCAAGCGGCTAGGGCGTGTGCCGATCCCGGGCGCCGAGGTCACTGAGGACGGTTGGCAACTGGTGGCCGAACGCGGTGCGGGACGACGCAACCGAATCGGTGCGGTGCTCGCTACCCGGATCGCCGTTCCCGACGACGACGAAAGCGATGACGATGACTGACGTCAGTGACGAGGACGCCAAGCTCGTCGCGCTCGCCCGGCAGGCGAGGGGACGAATCCAGGCGCCCGAGGGGGCGGCTGTCCGCGATGAGACCGGTCGCTCGTACTCGGGCGCGACTATTGAGTTGTCATCAACCGAGCTCACAGCACTCCAGCTCGCCGTTGCCCAGGCATACGCTGCAGGAGCCCGAGACATCGAGGCGGCAGTGGTCGTCTCGAAGAACGATGACGTCTCTGCGATCGACACCCGACCGATATCCGAAGTCGCCTCGACGTCCACGCCACTGTTCTTGTGCTCAGTACGTGGTGACGTTGTTGCATCGGCTACCGTCGAGACGTGAAAATCACCGACTTCGAGGCACTTAGTTTTGACTGCTACGGCACCCTCATCGACTGGGAGGCCGGCATCGGCTCGGTGCTTAGGGATTGGGCCGATCGTCGCGGGTTGGAGATAACCACCGAGGACCTACTCGTGGCCTACGCGGGCCAAGAGGCCGAAGCCGCTCGTAACCACCCGACCGATCCATACCCCTCAATCCTTTCGCGGGCCATGCGCGCACTGGGCAAGCAGCTCGACGCCGAAGTCTCATTCGATGATTCGCACGCTCTTGCCACATCGGTGCCGAATTGGCCCGCGTTTCCCGACTCTGCGGAGGCCCTCCAGCGTCTGGCTAAGCACTCCAAACTCATCATCGTGTCCAATATCGACAACGAATCCTTCGCGGCGAGCAACGAGAAACTCGACGTGACATTCGACGCCGTCATCACCGCCGAAGACGTCGGCTCCTATAAGCCCGCTCCCGCGCACTTCGATTCACTCGACCATCGGGTCGACACTATGGGCATCCCGCGCGACAAACTCCTGCACGTTGCCCAGAGCCTGTTTCACGATCATGTGCCCGCCAAGGGTCGCGGTATGACCACGGTGTGGATCAATCGCCGGCATGCCGACCCGGGCTGGGGTGCCACACCCAACCCGCAGGCCGATGTCACTCCAAATTGGACCTTCACCTCGATGGCCGAGTTCGCCGATGCCGTCGAGTCAGGACGGGTATGACCGACGTCGAACAGGCGCAGCACCGCAGTGGCTTCGCGACATTCGTAGGACGCCCGAACGCGGGCAAGTCCACGCTCATGAACGCGATCGTGGGCACCAAGCTCGCGATCACTTCGGATCGACCGCAGACCACGCGACGGACCATTCGCGGCATCGTCAACCGCGACGACGGTCAATTGATCATCGTCGACACCCCTGGCATGCACCGTCCTCGCACGCTGCTCGGGGAGCGGCTCAACGATCAGGTGCACGAGACCCTCGCAGATGTGGACGTGATCGGTCTGTGCTTACCGGCAACGGAAGATATCGGCCCGGGGGACCGGTTCATCGCCGAGCAGATCGCGAAGTCCAAGGCGATCAAGTTCGCGATCATCACCAAGACCGACACGGCCAATCCGGATCGCGTTGCCGAGCAACTAATGCAAGCCCAAGCCCTCGCTGATCAACTCGGTATCGAGTTCACGCAGATCGTTCCGGTCTCAGCCAGCACTGGCAGCAACGTTCCGCTGCTCACCGATCTACTCGTCGACGCCCTCCCGGCAGGCCCGAGCCTCTACCCGGACGACGAAGTAACCGACGAGCCCATCGACATCACCATCGCCGAATACATCCGAGAGGCAGCACTCAAAGAAGCACGCGAGGAGTTGCCGCACAGCATCGCCGTGGTGGTCGAGGAGATCGTGCCCCGCGAGGACCGCCCCGAGGGCAAGCCCCTGACCGACGTCCGTGCGGACATCTACGTCGAGCGCGACAGCCAGAAGGCAATCGTTATCGGCAAGAAGGGTTCACGGCTTCGCGAAATTGGTGCAACATCCAGGCCCCACATCGAGCGCCTCCTGGGGACCCCGGTCTTCCTCGACCTCCACGTCAAGCTCGCCAAGGACTGGCAGAAGGACCCCAAGCAACTCCGCCGGCTCGGCTTCTAACCGACAGATGCAGATTTACATATTTCGTGATTGCTGCATACGGTGCATGCATGAGAGTGACGCTGGATCTTGACGACAGGCTCTTTGCGCGAGTCAAGCTTCTCGCGGCAGAAAGCGATCAAACGGTCGACTCTGTTGTCGAAGAGGCGCTGAAGAGCCTCTTGGTCGAGCGCTCCCAGCTGCGTCGACGCGTGCAACTTCCCCAGTCGATAGAGACAGGCTGGGTTCGAT
>JAURQC010000021.1 GCA_030836325.1 Candidatus Nanopelagicales bacterium | reverse complement strand
GTATCTCGACGTACGCCCAGGTCTCGGTCGGCCTGCACATGACCCAGCACATGATCTTGACGATGCTGGGGCCAATCCTGCTCGTCATGGGTGCCCCCGCCACTTTGGCGCTGCGCGCATTCAAGCCGGCACGAGGAAATGAACGTGGGCCGCGGGAATGGTTGGTGTGGTTCCTGCACAGTCCGATCACTCGCGTGCTGACTAATCCGTTCTATGTGTTCGTCGTCTATGTGATTGGTCTATACGGCCTCTACATGACACCGCTCTTCGGTTGGTTAATGGGTTCGCACGTCGGGCACGTGATTATGCAAACGCACTTCATCGTGTCCGGCTACCTCTTCTACTGGGTACTGATCGGCATTGACCCACGTCCTCGACCTTTGCCGTACTGGGGTCGACTCCTGCTGCTTCTCCTAGCCCTCGCCGTTCACGGGTTCTTCGCTGTCGCGATGATGATGGGCACCACTCCCATGGCTGTCGAGTGGTACGGCGTAGTCAGGCCCGAATGGGTCACCGATCCCCTGCGCGACACCTTGCTGGGTGGTCAAGTCACGTGGGGACTATCAGAGATCCCCAGCCTGATCGTTCTCATCGCCATCGCCGTGCAGTGGTCACGCAGTGACGAGCGCGAGGCCAAGCGCAAGGATCGACAAGCAGCGCGCGATGGCGATGCGGAACTCGACGCCTACAACGCATACCTTGAATCTCTGAATTCACGATCTCGGTAGCAGTTCAGCATCTCGGGTTTGACGGTTATGGCGATTGTGGCCATCTGGACGTGAACGGACCGACCTCGTCTAGCGGATAACCCGAGTGCAGACGCACCCACGGATAAGCCTTGGTGTCCACTTGCATGCTGCGGCCGTTCTCTTTCCACGCGCCCGCCCACCACGCAAGGGACAACTGCTGCAGCGCGTACTCCTCTTTTCCTAGCCGGTAGGACTCCTCATCGCGACCGGGCGCGTAAATCTGCCCCGTCCTGTAGCGCAGTTGCAGTGCACGGGTGTCGTAGGCGTGCGCTGCAAGAAAAGCGCCGGCGTTCGTGTCGGGAGCCGCATAAACATTCGCGAAAGCGTCGACACCGACGAAGGTAGCCGGCCGCCGGATTCCCCAGCTAACTCCCATCGGGTAGTAGATCTGCCCTCCGGGTGCGTAGACCGTGCCGCCGGGGGCCGCGTATGGCGGACTGGGGAAGTTAACGACGGCAAGCGCGCGATAAACAATGTCCGCGTTAAGGAAAAGGGCTTCGGGGACAGCCTGCCGACCTGCTCGCAGCAGCGTTGCCGCCCACCACAGGTGTTGAACGTTTTGCGTGTAGTCGGGATTGACGATGCCATGGTTGGTAACCGTGCCGTCTTCGTTTGCGTTGGTTCCCGGGAGCCGGATGCTGACGCTAATGCCGTTGACGAACGTGTTGTTCTTCAAATTGCTGGGTCGTGCGAATGATGCGATCGCCATCGCGATCATTGAGTTTCGCCATTTTTCGGCTTTTTCGTGATCGGGAAACATCGCGAAAGCAAGCGCCGGAGCAAGCAGGTCCCAGGAAACTTCATCGGACATGGAGTTACCGGGTGTTAGTTCAAGACCGAGACGATCACGGAAGTAGCGGGGACCACGTTGTGCTGCGTACTCGGCCTCACTGATGACCATTGCTGCGACGTATGCCCGTTCCTGAGTGCTCAACTCGTCCCACAGCATCCAACCGGCCTGTCCTGCGACAACTGCCCACAGTGTGCTTTGCCAACCATCGCCCCAACCACCTGGGGAGATGGAGCCGTGCGCACACGCAATCGACCGGATATGCCAGCGCGCGTAGTCCAAGAGCATTTCTCGGGTGATGCGGTTGTCCTTTATGTAGCCGCTCGTGCTGTACAAGATTGCTGCACTAAGTGCGGCATTGGCCGAACGACGAATAGATTCCTCAGTCGACGGCTCGGTGCTCAGTGGGTCGTAGTACGGCATCATCGAACGCGAACGCAATCGACTGGTGAGGTCGGTGACCATCACTCCACGCATTCCATCGCGCATCGTCGCGTTAATTTCCTGATAGCCCGGGATCAGCCTCGTTCCCTGGGGCAACAAGGGTGCTTGCACTTTGCGCTGCTCGACTTTTCCGTAGCGCTCCGCCGAAGCGGTGGCCGTTGGACACGCTCCAGGAACACTCGACTGCAATCCAACGAGTGCAGCTTCGCCTTCGGAGATCTGAAAGACGACTTCGCTGACGTCATTTAGCCGCGTGACGCTCTTGGCCATGAACCAGCGCTGGTTGCCACGCACCACCCCGGGGCCGTCCTTGCCGTCGCCGTCCCAGTCCCCGGCAATCGGAGTGTCTCCCGGCTGACCAAAAATGAATGACCTGGTTCCCTCACCACTTGCCTTTGGGACGATCCAGGTCGACCCGCGGACCACGCCGGGTTCATCGATGCCGTCGCCGTTCCAGTCCCCCACGACCGGAAGATCGCCCGGATCCCCGAAGACGAACGTCTCCTGACGTCCGGTGGAATCACGCCAATTCCAAATGCCATCGCGGAACGTAGCGATATCGGCCTTGCCATCACCGTCGCGGTGTCCCGTCAACGGGGTATCACCTACAGAACCCAACGACGCGAACCCTTCCCACGACGCCGAATCGACTGCCGCATTGGTGACCAGCCATTGACCATCACTGAAGACGCCCGGCGTCGCTACTCCGTCGCCATTCCAGTCCGCGAGCAGTGGCGTCCCCTGCGCGGGCGGCATCTTGACTCGGGTGCGCGAGTTACCGGTCCGGCTCCGACTCAGCGTGATCCACAGCCCCGATGCTGCGCTGCCGAGCCCGGGAATCGAGCGAGACTGATCCACACCTAGATCGGCCCGCCCCGGGGTGGGAAGTTCCGGAAGATTAGGGGCCTTATTGATCCTGTCCGGCGCTGCGGTAACAGGGGTGATGAGGCCGGCGGTTAGGGCCAGCACTGAGCCCGCGGCCACGCACGCGACCAAAGGCCCTCGGGGAACCCGGGCTGGAATCACGTGAGAACTCGCTGACACTCGACTACGGGAAGGCTTGGACTGTGGCACCCATGGTAAGTCGACAGTTGTCCGGTCCTGGCCGGGCAACACCGCTGGCCCCCTCACGCTCGACACAACCCCAGTGTCATATACCCTAGGGGGTATGAATTCGCATCGTCGCCGTTCTCTCGTTGCCCTCGCCGGCGCAGCCGGTCTTGCACTCTCGATCGGCCTGTCGGGCTGCTCGCCGGATTCTGGAGCCGAGCCAGCGGCGGCTGCCGAGCAAGGCCAGGCGCAAGGCCCCGGTGCCGACGTTGAAGTTCCTGAGTCCCCGGTTCGAGTCGGCGTGCAGGAATTCGCCGACGTTATTGCGTCCCCGGGTGTCACGATCGTCGATGTCCGCACTGCAGAGGAATACGCCCAAGGCCACATAGAAGGCGCGATCAATATCCCGGTCGAGAACTCCGACTTCATCGATCAGGTAAGCCAACTTGATCCGAACGGCACCTACGCGGTGTACTGCCGAAGCGGAAATCGATCTCAAGCCGCCGTCGCGGGCATGTCCGACGTTGGCATCAACGCGATCTTCGAGCTCGAGAGCGGCACCAACGGGTGGAGCGGTGAAGGACAACCGCTCGTCCAGTAGTTAATCTGCTGATGTGCGCATCGCAGTAGCCGTCTTCGCGGCACTCTTCTCGCTGGCTGTGGTTCCGTCTGCCCACGCAACGTCGGCACCAGATTCGCGGATCGGTGATGCTCGCCAGGTCATCGTGGTGGAGGCCCCGAAGTGGTCTGCCACCGAAGGGACGCTGACGGCTTTCGAGAAGCGAGGTGGCACCTGGCAGGTCGTCCAGCCGACGGTTCGAGCGCAGCTCGGATACGGCGGACTGGTCAGGGGCAACAAGCGCCGACAGGGCACGGGGAAAGTGCCGAGCGGTGTCTTCGAGGTTCTCAGCGGCTTTGGTCGTAAGGCCGATCCCGGAACCTCTCTCGATTACATCCAGGTCGATCGCAACGACGCGTGGACCTACAACCCGCGCGTCCCAAGCACCTACAACGTGTTTCAAACCGTCGACCGCTCGTGGAAGTCCTACGGCGGTTACGTCGAGGACCTGTGGGACATGGGCTACCAGTACGACTACGTCGCGGTGTTGGACTACAACCTTCCGAAAGGCCCCATCACCACCGGCGCGAAAGGCGTTCGGCGCAGCTCGAATCCGCCAGATACCTCGCGCGGAGGTGGGATCTTCCTGCACGTTGATAACGGCAACAAGACCGCCGGGTGCATCGCAGTCAAGAAGAAAGTTATGCGCGACCTCATGCAATGGATGGATCCCAAGAGGGATCCGGTGATCGTGATTCGCGTTGTCTAGGGCCAGTTGACTTAGAAGTCCACACGATCGCGCAACGCAGGGAACTCCTCGCGCCACTCATCGACTGCACTGGGATCGACCGTCGCCATCAACGTTGTCTCCTCGGCAGCAGCACGTGAAACCGTGTTGCCGATTGGATCAATGACGGCACTGTGACCACCGAGTTGTACTCCCTTTTGCATTCCCACTTGGTTGCACGCGATAACCCATGCCTGATCTTCGATAGCTCGCGCTTGCAGGAGCACGTCCCAGGCGTCGATTCGCTTGGTAGGCCAACCGGATGTGATCATGAAGGCGGTGGCGCCTTTGTCGGTGAGTGCGCGGAACTGCTCGGGGAATCGAGTGTCGTAGCAGGTCGCAAGACCGGTCATTCCCAGTGGTGTCTCCACAACGACGAGTTCCTCACCCGCTGACATTAGGTCAGCTTCGCCGCCGTAGCCGAAGACGTGGATCTTTCGGTAGATCGCTGCCACCGATCCATCGGGGGCGAACAAGACGCTTGTATTGAAGTGTTGCCCGTCCGCGGTCACCTCGGCAAAGGAGCCACCGTGCAACCACTTCGAGTGCTTGCGAGCAATGTCCGACATTCGAGAAACGAGGGCGCAGTCGAAGGGTTGTGCATGCCGACGAGCACAGTCGAGGTCGAACGCTGCGGTGCTCCACAACTCGGGTAGCAACGCGAGGTCGGCTTCCTCGATGGCGCGGTCGGTCTCGGCCAGCACTCGATCTATGCGTTCCTCGAACCCCTCGTCAGAACTGCAGTCCGCCTGCACCAGCGCCACCCGAACACCAGTTCCACTCATTCCTCCACGCTACCCCTCCCGCGGACCTGCAGTTTCTAGCCCCGAACTTGCAAATCTCCGGGTCGAACATGCAACTTCACGTGCTCGACCTCGCATTCCTGTGGAGTAACGGTCATCGAATCGAGGAAGGCTGTGCCCAGACTCTCATGACCCACGACGACGTCTTCCAAAAATTGTGCTCCGTCGCAGGACTAGCGGTGAAGTTCTTCAGAATGCGCACGCGACAACCCACAATCGGGACCTACGCTTGCAATATGACCGGCGACGCATTCACCACATGGGACTCAGCCACCGAAAGCTTCATCTCAGTCGTTGAGGGAATCGACGACTGGAATGTGCAATCTCCCTGTCCCGGTTGGACGATCGCTGACCTAGTGGCTCACACCAGCGACCTCGAATCGATGCTCGCTGCGGATCCGCGCCCAAACCACTCTCCGGCCTGGGAATCAATTGCGCATATTGATTCCGACTTCGGTCGCTTGACGGAAGTCGGCGTTGACTACCGACGCGGATGGTCCCGCGGCGACCTGCTGGATGACCTCACCGCCAGCCACGAACGAGCAAGAGAACGTGTCGCAAGCCTCGGACCCGAAGCAACGATTCCCTGGCTGCGCGGCGAGACCCCGATTCCACGACTACTCAGCATGCGCACCTTCGACGTCTGGATGCACGAGCAGGATGCCCGGGTCGCAACTGGCAATCTAGGGAATCTAGACGGCCCGGGTGCACGCGAAGCGATGACCTACTTGAGCGCCGGGCTGCCGAAGGTGTGGGGCAAGAGCGTTGGTGCTCCGGCGGGATCGGTCCTAAATGTTGTGACGACGGAGCCTGGCCTGGCCGCGGAGTTCTGGGTTCGCGTAGGTGAGGACGGCAAGGCCGGTCTCGTCGATGAGATCGATGCCGACGTGAGTGCGACCATGCCGTGGATGTCCTTCGTCATGCTGGCCGGTGGTCGTGCGACGGAGCGCGATTTCGCGGAGGACGTCGTCGTCGTTGGTGATCAAAGCCTCGGCGTAGCGCTCCTCGATTCCATGGCTGTCACTCCCTAAAGGAGCGGGGTCACCCACCTGACAGTGCAAGCTCGGCCCGAGGAACTGCAGGTTCGGGGCTAGGAACTGCAGGTTCGGCGCCAGAAACTGCAAGTTCGCGGGAAGGGCATACTGAGGAGATGGATCAGATCCGGGTCTTCCTGCTCGATGACCACGAACTTGTTCGCCGCGGCCTAGCCGACCTGCTCGGCGTCGAAGCCGACCTTGAGGTGGTTGGCGAGGCCAGTTCGGTGGCCGAGGCCATGGCGCGGATTCCCGCTACCCAGCCCGACGTCGCAGTCCTCGACGTCCGCTTGCCCGACGGCAGCGGAGTAGAAGTGTGTCGTGACATCCGTTCACAGTTGCCCGACGTCAAGTGCCTGATGCTCACGTCCTTCTCCGACGACGAAGCATTGTTCGACGCCATCATGGCCGGAGCGAGTGGCTACGTGCTGAAAGAGATTCGTGGCAACGATCTCGTCGACGCGATTCGGCAGGTTGCAGCCGGCAAGAGCCTGCTTGATCCATCGCTCACCCAGAAGGTGCTTGAGCGCCTGCGTCGCGGCAACGAAGAAGACGAGCGTCTCGCCGGCCTCTCCGACCAAGAGCGTCGCATCCTCGAACTCATCGGCGAAGGTCTCACTAATCGACAGATTGGCGAGGAGATGCACCTCGCTGAGAAGACGGTCAAGAACTACGTCTCAAGCCTGCTCGCCAAGTTGGGTATGGAACGTCGCACGCAAGCAGCAGCGTTTGTAGTTCGACTCGAGGCTGAGAAAGAGCACTAGACAGGAGCCCGCCAGACAATGCGGGTTCCGCCCTCAGGAGATGAGCGCTCCACGCGACATTCACCGCCGAGTTCACGGGCGCGTGCAGCCATATTCGCAATCCCAGACCGACGGTCCGGACCATCCACCGGCAACCCAACTCCATCATCTGTCGCGATCAAAAGAACATCAGAGGCTTCAACAGTGATCACGACATCCACGCATGTTGGCTGCGCATGTTTGGCGGCATTCGTCAGAATTTCACGAAGAGCAGCGATGAGATTCTCACTCGTCGTCAAGGACACCGTGCTGTCTACAGGTCCGACGAAACGAATCGAAGGCTCGAAGCCCAGCGAAGCGGCCGACTGCGCAGCTTCACGCATGACGCGGCCCCGAAGCGAGGAGTTGGGGCCTTCCAATGGCTCATGCAAGGCGAAAATCGTGTGTCGTATCTCCTTGATGGTCTCGTCAAGTTCATCCACCGCCCGCGAAACCCGCTCGACGGCATCGTTGGGAACTCCAGGAATTCGAGTAGCACCCTGAAGCGACATCCCAGTTGCAAACAACCTCTGAATCACTAAATCATGCAAGTCTCGAGCAATCCGATCCCGATCTTCATAGACCGCCAGCCGCTCTTGCCCACGCTTCGCCTCGGCGAGAACGAGTGTCACCGCAGCCTGTGACGCGAACGGCTCGGCCAGTTCGACCAGCTCACGAGTACTCGGTGCGTGCACATCCGTTGGTGAGTCTTTCAACCGGATTGCCGTGAGGACTCCAAGGGTGCGATCCGCAGTTCGAAGTGGCACCGCAACGGCCGAGCCACTAAGTGCGGCGTCGCCGATGAGGCATTCGGCACTGGACGTAGTTACCCCACTGTCAAATGCTTCGAAAATCACCGACTTCTTCGGGATCAGTGCCCCTGAGATGCCTCCATGGCCGACAGCGAACTCAACTCGAAGATCATCGTCGACGGGCAGAGCGATCACAGCGATGTCCGCACGCATCAGTTCTCGTGCACGCTTGGCCGTCAAAGCTAAGGCATCTTCTGGATCACCCCCGTCCAGAACGCTGGTCGCAATCTCGGTGAGTGCGGCTTGCCAAGCTTCGCGACGACGGGATCGCTCGTACAGACGCGAATTTTCAATTGCCACCGCTGCGGCTGCCGCCAGGGCCATGACCGTTCGCTCGTCGTCACTCGAAAACGACTTCCCGTTGCGCTTCTCGGTCAGGTAGAGGTTGCCGAATACTTCGCCCCGAACCCGAACCGGAACGCCCAAAAAGGTTCCCATCGGCGGATGATTGTCCGGAAAACCTACGGCGGCAGGGTGGTCAGAGATCCGATCCAGCCGAATGGGCACCGGGTGCTCAGTGAGCAAACCAAGGATGCCTCGACCTTCTGGGAGCGTTCCTATGCGCTCTGCTGTTTCTGGGCCGATGCCCACGTGAACGAAGTCGGCCACCCGACCGTCCGAATCCAAGACGCCGAGGGCGCCATATTGGGCATCGACAAGATCGATGGCCGCCTGAACAATCCGACGCAGTGTCGCCGGCAGTTCCAATCCGGCCGCGACCGCAACCACGGCGGAAAAGAGACCTTGCTCGCTTTCCCCTCGCACACGACCATCTTGCCCTGAACAAGTGACGCCCGGGACCTGCCACGTTCTTGGCGCGATTGATATCTGCCACAGTTCCCCTCGTGGCACAGAAAACGGGTACTTCGGGCGACGGTCGAGACATCCGAGGTGTCCATTCCGCGAGCACCGCCGCAATTGCTCCACGCCTGCTATCTGTCTGGATTATCTGGGGTTCGACGTACCTCGGCCTAGCCGTCCTCGTTCAGACCCTGCCCCCACTACTGGGTAACGGAATCCGGTTCCTGATCGCGGCCGCGATCCTCGGGCTCGGGCTCATTGTGTTTCGTGGTCCGCGAGTTCTCGCGATCACCGCACGTCAGTTTCGAAGTGCCGCAATCATGGGCGTCGCGTTACTCGGCATCGGCATAGGCACCGTCTCGATGGCCGAACGTTTCGTGCCGTCTGGCATCGCAGCACTGTTGGTATCCGTCATGCCACTGTGGATCATCATCTTCCGACTGCGCGCTGGAGATCGTCCATCGCGCCTGACACTGGCCGGCGTGGCCGTCGGTCTGACTGGCCTTGCAGCGATGCTCTTGCCTGGTGGCACTTCTCCCGTCAATGGCGGTGACTCAGACGTTGTGCGGTGGAGCCTTGCGATCATGGTCAGCAGTTTTATCTGGGCGTACTTCTCGTGGCGGTCCTCCGGCTTTGAATTACCGAAGAACCCACTAACCACGACGTTCTACGAGATGACTGTTGCCGGGATCTTTTTGAGCATCGTGGGGCTCATCGCCGGACAGCGTGTTGATTTATCAACCGCGTCGACCGCATCCTGGGTTGCCCTCGGGTACCTGGTCGTAGCATCACTCATCGCCTATACCGCGTACGTGTGGCTGCTGGGGAACGCACCTATGTCACTCGTTGCGACCTACGCGTACGTCAACCCGGTGGTTGCGGTTTTCCTTGGATGGCTGGTGGTCGGAGAGCCCATCACCCTTGACGTTCTAATCGGCGTCACCATCGTCGTCGGCGGTGTTGTTCTGGTCGTGTCAGGTGAGCGAAGACCAACGCTTATCGAAGAACCTAGTTGATCCAAAAGCCAACTACACGATCAAGGATCGACCAACTTCGATGACACGATCGTTCGCCTCTTCTTCGGCCACACTGATGCGCACTCCCTCACCCGGGAACGCACGCACCGTGATTCCGGCGGCCTCACAGGCCTGCGCAAATTCCTCGGTTCGATCACCGAGACGCAGCCAAATGAAGTTGGCGTGGCTCGGATAAATCTCCCAACCTTGATCGGCAATTGCCTGCCACACGCGGTCACGTTCAGCCGACAGGTGCCGGACTCGATCAAAGAGTTCGTCTTCGCACTCAAGCGCCGCTAATGCCGCATCCTCTGCGATAGACGAGACCCCGAATGGCAGAGCGGTCTTGCGAATTCCTTCGGCGATGGGTTCGGGTGCAATCGCGAATCCAACGCGAAGGCCCGCGAGGCCGTAGGCCTTGGAGAAGGTGCGAATCACCACGACGTTGTCTCGATCACGGAAGAAGTCGAGACCGTCGGGCACGTCGGAGTCACTAATGAATTCCCGATACGCCTCGTCTAGAACGACGATCACGTTCGAGGGCACCGCATCCAGGAATTCCACGAGCTCATCGCGGTGCACTGCCTCGCCGGTCGGATTGTTCGGATTGCAGATGAAGACAACGCGGGTGGTGTCATCGATGGCCGCGAGCATCGCGGGCAGATCGTGGCGTTCATCCGGCAGCAGCGGTACCTGGATGCTGCGAGCACCGGTCATCTGAACCCAAATCGGATAAGCCTCGAAACTGCGCCACGGGTAGATGACCGTGTCGCCCGGTCCAACAGCTGCCCACAGCAACTGCCCCACAACCGCAACGCTTCCCGTCCCCAGGGCGATCTCGGATTCGCGGACGTTAAACCGCTTCGCCAACGCCGCTGTCAGACGCCTGCTAAACGGATCGGGGTAGCGGTGCACATTGGCGGCTGCATGCTCGATGGCCGCACGAACAGCCACGGGGGGCTCGAACGGCGTCTCGTTGCTCGAGATCTTGTAGGTGGTGATGTCTGTGCGCGGCGCCGGCATCTGACCGGCTTTGTACGCGGGAAGCGAGTCGATTTCCGGGCGAAGTCGAGGTGCGGTCACCGGTACAGAGTAGAACGGTGACGCACCGGCGCACGTTGCTCGCCCTCGGACTGCAAACCTGGCAGCCTGACGTCATGAATCTGGGGGCCCTTCCGTTGCAACGCAGGCTCCTGTTCGTATTGGCCGCATCCACCGGAATCGTGTTCGTGATCGGCGTGATCGTCGGGATCCAGTACTTGGCCAGCTACAACGGCGCGATGAATGTGCAGCAACGGCTGACCCCTGCTGCGGAGTTGGCCGACAATCTGCTCTTTGCGCAATCGTCCGCATCGGGCGACCTCAGCGACTATGTCTTAACCGACCGAAAGCGAGCACTGACGGCGCACGAAACTTCTGTAGAGATGGCCAACTCGCTCATTCGCTCCCTCGAGGCGACATTCGACGGTGACCTAGTGCTTCTCGGTCAACTCGCCGGGGTTCGGGCTGCGCAACAAGTTTGGCTGAATGACGACGCCGACCCAACGCTCGCGTTCATGGACGAGGGGCGGACAAGTGAGGCCGCCCGCGCCACGAATCTGCCTAAGGCATGGGATTCCTACGATTCGATGATCGCCACCACAACGGACTTGCGCGATGCCATCGAGGAACAGCGTGCAGCGGCACGTGTGACCGTGGATTCGTTTGGGCGACAACTCGGTTTGTGGTTGTTCATCCTGGCAATCGTGGTCGTCGGCTTAGTGGTGTTCTCGTCCATGTCACTGAATCGATGGGTACTCAGACCCCTCCGTTCCATTAGACGTGACCTCACGCGCGCTGCTCAAGTACCCCACACTCACCCGGTTACTCCTCGGGGACCGCCAGAGTTGCACGCTGTCGCTGTTGATGCCGAAGATCTCCGACGAACGCTCGTGACCGAGATCGATGAGGCGACTGCCGCCCGAGAAGGTCTGGTCCAAGACGCACCGCTGGTCGCTGCCCTGCAACAAGTCATGCAGCCACCCGGTGCCTCCTCTATGTCAGGCGTCGTCCTTGCAGGAACGTCGTCGTCCGCTGAGGGCGTGTTAGCCGGTGACTGGTGGGATGCGATCGAGCTCGACGATCATCGACTCGCATTAGTGGTTGCCGACACTTCCGGACATGGGACGGGTGCAGTTCTCACTGCACTTCGCACTCGGGATCTCTTACGCGCCGCGCTAGCCGAAGGACGCTCTCCAGCAGACGCTCTAGCCCTCGCGCTTGAGGGACTGCCCTCCGAGGACAACTTCGTCACGGCATTCGTGGCGATCATCGACTCCACTACCCACTCAATGACGTTCAGCAACGCCGGTCATCCGCCCCCGGTCCTGATCACGATCGACAAGAACACCGAAGTTCTCTCGGGTACCGGTCCGCTACTGAGCACGCTGGCGGGCGTCTGGGAGGAGAGAACGACGCTGTTCGCGCCCGGCAGCCTGCTTTTGGCTTACACCGACGGATTGATAGAGGGCCGGGCGGTCGACGGCGATGATCTTGTGGCTGAGGACCTCAGTCGGATGATCCGCGGCTTAGACGGGCCGATTCGCCAAGAGCCCACCGAAGTTCTGAACCGGGTGGTGTCCCAAATCCGCGAAAACGCCTCGGCCTGGCATCGTGACGACGTGACCGCAGTGGTGGTCGGTTGCCCGGTCATGGCAATATGACCGGATGCGTAGATCACTTCCCCGTACTTATCGCACCCTTGTCTCTGCTCTGACCCTCGCCTTAGTGGCAGGGTTATCGCTCTCTCTCGCCGGCCCCGCTCAGGCGAAGAAGCGCGGGCTGACCGAGTTCGACTCGGTTCGCGGCCAGATCATCGGTCAGGAAATGTTCGGATTGCACGTCAAGAACGAGCAATACGGAGTCTGGCCAAACATCCCCTTTGGCTCCCTGCGTTTGTGGGATAACGACGTCGCCTGGTCCAACATTGAGATCGCGCCAGGACAGTACAACTGGACCAATCTCGACAACGCAATCAATAACGCGCGTGCCAACGGCGTCACCGACATCATGTACGTGATCGCCGGAACTCCCGCGTTCTACAGCTCAAGTACCTGTGTGGCCCCTGCGTGCCTGCCGACCAACGGCGCCGCAGGCATGCCGACCGACCTCGGTGCATACGACCGGTTCGTCACCGCAGTGGTCAATCGCTACAAGGGCTTGATTACCTCTTATCAGCCTTGGAACGAGGCCAACCTCCTCACGTTCTTCGAGGGCACCCCGCAGCAACTGGCAATGCTGACCAAGCGCACCTACGACGTAGTCAAGGCCATCGATCCGAACGCGAAGGTGGTTGCCACAAGCGTCGGCACGCGACTCGGTGCGCAGAACAACAAGTTCTACAAGTGGTACCGGCCGTTCTTGAATTCGCTCGAGAGCTACGGATGGCCAATTGATGCCTACGCCGTGCACACCTACCCGCACAGCCTGGGAACTCCGGTAGACCGCGGCATCCTCGGCGAGAAGTTCAACCGACTGCTCCGTCAGGTGGGCGCTCCCAAGCTTCCGGTGTGGGACACAGAAAACAACTTCGGCCTGAAGGGCCCAGGTCCGCAGAACCCCGACGTTGACATCGAGGGTGCAAAGGCGGCGAACTGGACCGCTATCGCGTACCTTGACGCACTCCGCCTGGGAATTTCGCGCGTGTACATGTACACCTGGGAGCCGCCGAATGATCTGTGGGGCATCCAGTACTACAACGGCAGCCCGGGCGCCATGGCGATGAACACGATGCAGGACTGGATCGTGGGAACACGTTTCCGCAAGTGCACGAACAACAAGAAGGGCACCAAGGTCCGCTGTAACTTCACCGGATCCGATGGGCTGTTCCAGATCGTGTACCCGACCAAGGGCCGCAAGACTTTCAAAACCAACAAGCGCTACAACCAGGTCTGCAGCCTCGATGGAATCTGCCAGCCAATCACCAACCGGAAGGTACGAGTCGCTGGACCAGTGCTACTCCAGCGTTAGCCTGATGGCATGAGCAGTGCCCAGCAACTGATCGACCAAGCACGCAGCGTCACCCCCGCCGGCGAGGACGTCCTCGCCGCGGGGGTTTTCGCTATCCAAGACGACCACGCTGCCAACGCAGTTGGCGCCATCGGTGGATCCGCGATCGCCGATGGACTCATCGACAGCCCCCTTGCCGAGGGAGCCGGCACTGCCGCTGGGATTCGCGCTGCGCGTGAAGCACATGCTGCCGATGAAGGAGTCAGCCTTCGGATGATCGTCGCTGTAACCGACTCGCACATTCGCCTCTTCCGACTCGGCGCCATTGGCGGGACACCCGGTGAAGAACTCATGAACTTCAACCGTTCAACTTGCAGTGTCGACGTCCGGAAGTTCGGTGCTTCGGAGCACATCGACCTTCGCGATGGCGCCAGAGAAATGAAACTCACCGGTGGTATCGGATTCCTGTCGGCCTACAAGGACGGCAACAAGAAGGTCGCGAGCGAACTCGCGTCCTAATCAGAGATCCTGGTCCCTTTGCGCTAAAAGTCGACGTCCCTGACGAGGCCTCGTCAGATAACAACGGCACTGCTGAGGGCAACGGCCAAGGGTTCGTCCCACAACTTATGTTCAGTCGCTCACGAGAGAACTGAGAACATCACAGACATCCGCATCAATGCGCACTGTGGCAAGTTCATCAGCCCGCGTCTCTCCGGAATTCACAATGGCAATCGGCTTGCCGTTCCGATGGGCGTGAATGGCAAAGCGACGTCCTGAGTAGACGGTGAGCGTGGATCCGACAACCAACAACGCTGCAGCGTCATCCACCATCGCGTAGGCATTTGCCACTCGATCAGCAGGAACGTTCTCTCCAAAATAGACAACGTCCGGCTTGAGATCTCCTCCGCAATCTTCGCAAGTGACCATGGCGAAGTCCGCAAGCACATCGTCAGGAATGTCGGTATCGCCGTCAGGATTAATGGTCTCCGATGCCACGGACAACCACGGGTTGGCAGCGGCAAGGCGCTCATGCACCCGACTTCGGTCCTCCAGTGTTCCGCAAGCTAGGCACACCACTCGATCCAGACGACCGTGAAGATCGATCACGTTCTTCGATCCGGCGGCCTCGTGTAGGCCATCGACATTTTGGGTGATGACGCCCACCACGCTGCCGCGCTGCTCGAGTTCAGCCAGGGCGACGTGAGCTGGATTCGGTTGAGCTTGCGAGAACCGCACCCACCCGACGTGACCGCGCGCCCAGTAACGCTTGCGCCCGTCGGGGTCTTTCAGGAATTGCTGGTAGGTCATCGGCGAGTGACCTCGGGTGAACGCGCCGTTCGGGCCTCGATAGTCGGGAATCCCCGATGCCGTAGAGCAACCAGCTCCGGTCAGGACGGTAACCCCACCTCGATGCATCCACTCTTCGAGAGTCGACTGGTCTGCCAGGGCTGTCACCTAGTCAGTCTCTCCCAAGAAGTTCGGCCACGCTCGTTGCCCGATCCGACCATTGCCACTCATCGAGCATCCACTGGCGTCCCGCAGCACCCATGGCCTCTCGCTTGTCGTCATCGCGAGCGATGTCCACGATCTCTGCAGCGATGGCTTCTGCGTTCGTCCCGATCAGGTGGCCAGTAATCCCCTCCTGGACTGCATCGACCGAGCCCCCGCTGTCTCCGACCAACACCGGAACCCCACTCGCTGCCGCTTCGAGGAAGACGATGCCAAGTCCCTCAACGTCCACACCGAACTTGCGAGTGTGGGTCGGTAATGCGAAAACATCCATGGCGTCGTACGCCGCCGGTAGTTCCTCATCGGCAAGCGCACCCGCGAAGATCACGCAGTCGGCGACGCCCGACTCGCGGGCGAGTTGCTCAAGTTCATTCTTGCGCGGTCCATCTCCGGCGACCAACAACACCGCATCCGGAACAGCCCGGTGCACATACGGCAAGGCGCGGATCAAAATATCCACACCTTTGCGGGGAACGAGGCGCGTCAGCGTCCCGATGACGAATGCATCGTTAACCCCCCACCGAGAACGGAGGATGTCTCCGCCACTACCCGGGTGGAAACGATCGGTATCCACTCCCGGGGGGAGTCGGTGCAACTTGCTTGCTGGCCTTACGTACTTGCTCAAGATGCGATGAGTAAAGGCACCGAGATAGGTCACGTTGCGAGCACCGTTCAACGGATGAACCAGAGCTCGCCCAGCTGGCAACTGGGCCCACCCGGCTTCGTTTCCGTGCGTGATGACCAGGGCAGTGGGCAGTCCGCGGCGGCGAAGAAACGGAATGAGATGCGAATTGGGCATACCCGAACCAAGCATCACTTGTTCGGCACCCGTTACAGCGGCGACTTCGGCAATCTTCCTGGCCATCCACGGTGTGGGAATGATCGGACCTTGGTGTCGGTGGATCTCATAGCCCGCGGAGTTATCGAAAGTTGCCGAGTCACTCTCCGCCGGACCGAGCACTGCGATCGAATCCGGATCTTGGCGACGGAAAATTTCGTGCAGGAAAGTCTGGATGCCGCCACGGCGCGGGGGCAGATCGTTCGTCACAACGAGTGTGCGCACCGTCTACCCCTCTTCATCTAACCGAAGTCGCCGACCATTGTGGTCAGGCAAAGACCACTGTGCGGTGTCCATCCAACAAGACTCGATCTTCTGCGAAGAGTTTCACCGCTCGGGCAAGAACCAGACGTTCGATGTCGCTTCCTATCTGCGCCAGATCCTCGGCTGTCTGGTGGTGCTCCACGCGCTCTACATCCTGCTCGATGATCGGGCCTTCATCGAGATCAGCCGTAACGAAGTGCGCGGTAGCGCCGATCAGCTTCACTCCGCGGTCGTAAGCCTGGTGGTACGGGCGAGCACCCTTGAATCCAGGCAGGAACGAATGGTGGATGTTAATCGCGCGGCCTTTAAGGTCACGGCATAGATCGTTGCTGAGGATCTGCATGTATCGAGCGAGGATCACGGCATCGATGTTGTACTCATCAATCAATGCACGTAGTCGATTTTCCGCTGCCAACTTCGCGCCGTCCACGCCCTTTTCCAAGGGAACGTACTCAAAGGGAATCCCGTATTGCTCGGCGATCGGCCGGCACACTTCGTGGTTGGAAACAATGACGGGGACGTCCATCCTGATTTCACCATTGGCCTGGCGATAGAGCAGATCGACCAAGCAATGGTCGTACTGAGACACCATGATCAGCACTCGCGGTAGATCGTCCTCCGCGCGCAAAGTGATGGTGGGCTCGAACCGTCCAGTTGCCGCCTCGATGATCCGACGAACAGCCTCGACGTCAAGCCCATGAGCCTCGAACCGCGTGCGCATCACGAAGATCCCGGTGCTCTCATTCGTGTACTGAGCCTGCTCGAGGACATTGCCCTGTAGTTCGAGCAGAGCACCTGAGACTGCGTGAATGATGCCGGGAGCGTCCGGGCAACGCAGTGTCAGGATGTAGCGGTCGCTGGACACGAAGGTCTCCTAAAAGGTAGGGAAGGTCTTCGAGCGTACCGAGTCTGAATTTGCCGCCATCAGCACGTTCGATAGCGTGCCGAGGTGTTCACGGTCGGCTCCATGGATGGGGGATCCGAAGACGACTCGGAGGCCACCTCTGCCAGTACGCCCCTGAAGCAACTACTTGATCGAAACCGCTGGATCGGACTGCCCTTTGTGGTCGGGTCGATGCTGTTCATCGTCGCGGTGCCAATCGGTGTAAGCAGCGAACTCGCCTCAGCCCTGCTGTTCTTCCTTGGCTCCACGCTCTACCTGATTGGAGCTGGAGCCGATGCCTGGAATGCGCGCTCGACCGCTCACAACGCAACAGAATGGCGCGGATCAGTCGACACTCAGGGAACAGCTACTACCGGCTGGACCAAATACCTGCGGCGACGCTTCTCCGCCTCCCTTATCCAGGCCTTTGGTGCTGTCCTGTTTCAGGTAATGGTCATCGCCGGATTGATCGCCGGACTAGATCCGTTCTGGGTGGACGCACTCATCTGGGAACCAGACATTGTTGGCTCTTTGTGTTTCGTCGCCTCAAGCGCGATGCTCGTATCGATCCGCCACCCACTGGCCGGTCGAGGAGACTTCCGCGATCGCATCAAAGGGGCCTCGCTACTCAACCTTGGCGGTTCCTTGTGCTTCCTCGCCGGATCACTAGGTGCATTCGTTCCCCTGACCTCAGGAGAGCCGATCAGTCCCCTACTGTCCAGCTACGGAACGGTCGTCGGTGGCCTGTTCTTCCTGATTGGATCTTGGCCAGGGCTTCCCGAACGACTCCGCTCAAGGATTGTTGGCTGACGCACCACAACGCCGCTTGTCGTGCGCTGGGATGCTTGGCGAAGAACACGACCGAATTACCGGCCGCGCCGCTACTTCGTCAGCCGGAAAGGCACGCGTCGTAGAGCTTCTCGGGAATCTCAGCGTCGCTGGGGTAGTTGCCGTCGTCGTAGGTTCCGCAGACGTCTTCTTTGTCCTTGGGAATCCAGAACTGACCTTCGGCCTGAAAGACGAGGTTGGTCGGTGCACCCATGGCATCGGCCGGTGACTGACCGGCTTCGCCCAGAGTTCCAAAGGCGACAGCCCAGCCGTCGGAGCACTCGACCGAGTCGGGGTACCACTCGTTGTCGGCGCTCTCTTCCTCAACTACCTTCTGGGCTTCTTCATTGATGATCTGATCGGTGCACTCGGTCATGCCCCCTACCATTTCCCCGTCATCAGACGAGCAGGCAGCCAGCAGGCCGACAGATAGAACCGAGACACTTGCAAGAGCCAGGGAACGACGCACGATCTTCTCCTCAAATTTGGACAGCGCACCTAGGTTACGGCGGTCATCCTCACGACCGGCGGGACGACTCGCCGAGTGTTTTACGACTGGGCCATATCCACAAAGCGCGAGTAGTGCCCCTGGAAAGCGACCGTGATCGTGGCCGTCGGACCGTTGCGGTGCTTGGCGACGATGAAGTCGGCTTCGCCCGCGCGGGGTGACTCCCGTTCGTAGAAATCTTCACGGTGCAACAACACAACCATGTCCGCGTCTTGCTCAAGTGAGCCCGATTCGCGAAGGTCTGCGAGCATCGGCCGCTTGTCCTGTCGCTGTTCTGGGCCGCGGTTCAACTGACTGATCGCAATGACAGGTACATCCAGTTCCTTCGCGAGCAACTTCAGTGACCGGGAGAACTCCGACACCTCCTGCTGTCGACTCTCAACACGCTTTCCGCTCGACATCAACTGCAGGTAGTCGACAACAACGAGTCGGAGATCGTGACGTTGCTTCAGCCGCCGACACTTCGCACGGATTTCCATAAGATTCATGTTTGGCGAATCATCAATGAAAAGTGGAGCATCGCTGACGGCGCCCATTTTGCTCGCAAGCTTGGACCAGTCGGCCTCGCTCATCGTGCCGGAACGCATGTGTTGCAGTGGTACTTGCGCCTCGGCCGATAAAAGCCGCATGACGATCTCGTTACGGCTCATTTCGAGCGAAAAGATCACACTCGTTAGTCCGTGCTTGATCGAAGCAGCGCGGCAAATATCCAGACCCATCGTTGACTTACCTAGGGCAGGCCTAGCCGCGATCATGACCAGCTGACCCGCGTGCAGACCGTTTGTGAGTGAGTCCAGATCAGTGAAACCAGTGGGAACGCCAACCATCTCGCCATCACGGTTCGAGATCGCTTCGATTTCGGTAAGCGCATCTCCCATGATGTCGCTCAGCGGCAGATAGTCCTCGCTGGTGCGTCGTTCGGTTACTTCGTATACCTCAGCCTGTGCGCGGTCAACGGTGTCGTCGACGTCACCGGTACCTGAGTAGCCCATGGACACGATGCGGGTGCCGGCCTCGACGAGTCGACGAAGAATCGCCTGCTCGCGCACAATGCGGCCGTAATAGTTCGCGTTCGCTGCAGTGGGAACGAGTGAAACGAGGGTGTGTAGGTAGCTCGGGCCACCCACGCGGGAAATCTCCCCGGTCTTGGTGAGTTCCGAGGTGACGGTGACCGCATCTGCCGGCTCGCCCTTGCCGTATAGGTCCAAGATCGCTGAATAGATCGTTTGGTGCGCGGGACGGTAGAAGTCATCGCCACGGACGAGTTCGACTACATCTGCGATGGCGTCCTTGCTCAGCAGCATCGCGCCGAGAACCGACTGCTCGGCCGCGGGATCATTTGGTGGGGTTCGGTCCGGTTGAACCGGGCCTTCCTCGGGCACGGGGAATTCCGCGACGCTCACGCACTTCCCCTTCCCATCAAGACCTATTCTTCGAGGCTTTCGCCGTGCGCCATTTCTAACCCGGGCATGTGACACTCGGACCCGCAGCGAGGAGACGCTACGCAACCGCCGTCCCACCTGTCCACGAGCGCTGTCGACAAGGGTGTGCACGGCCTGTGGACAACTGTGGGCTGGGCTGCGGACACCCTGTGGGATACCTAGGGATAACCCAATAAGTTTCTGAGGACTTCCCTGTAATTGAGCGTGAAATCCTGTCCCCAGGCTGTGGACGAATATTCGTTTGTTGTGTCGTTAGCATGACCAGGTGCCCGACGATCACTTCCGCATTACCGCCGTGTGCCTGGGAAATATCTGCCGCTCCCCGATCGCCGAGGCGGTAATCCGCGACCGGGTTGAGGCGGCCGGGCTCGGTGACGTCGTCGTTGTCGATTCTGCGGGAACTGGGGACTGGCATATCGGCCACGACGCCGACCCGCGATCCCTATCGACCCTCGCCGCGAATCAATACCTGCTCGACGATCACACGGCTCGCCAAATCACTGCTGACTGGTTCCACCAACTTGATCTCGTCCTGGCGATGGATTCGGCCAACTATCGCGATCTTCAGGTGATGGCCAGCCGCGCTGGCGTGGAGCCCGACCTTCACATGCTGCGAGCGTTCGATCCCGCGCTCAGTCACCTTCAAGCGCCACATCCCGAACTCGATGTGCCCGATCCCTACTACGGCGGCGACGACGGATTCAACGACGTACTCGCGATGATCGAGGCCGCCGCCGATGGCCTCCTAACGCAGCTACCGAATCTCACATCGCTTCAGCGACGAAGCTAACTACGGTGCGCTTTAGTCTCGTAGCGGAAATGCAACGAGCTCCTTGTCAATGCCCACAACTCGCTGCCCCCACCACAGAGGCCACGCACCCGCCATCCGGACGGGCCACGGCGCACAAGATCTACCGTGATGCTCAGCATCATTGACGATCAATTCTGCCTATCCAAAACCAACACTGAAATGACACCACCAAATGCAACTACCGGCCCCTTTGGGCCGGTAGTTGACGAGTCTTACTGCGTCCTAAGGACTACGCCGGCGGCGCTCCGTACTGGTTCTCGGCCGGGTTTCCTGCTTGCGCCCACAGCACGATCATGATGATGATGCCGACGCACGGGATAAGGATGAGCAACTGCAGCCAGCCACTCTTGCCGGTGTCGTGCATGCGACGCGAACCAGCCGCATACAGCGGAATCGCCAACGCAACCGCCAGCACAAAGACAAGCAGCGTGTAGAGAACCGAGTCTGTGCCTACCACGACGGCAACCAAACTCTGGACGACGATCTGAGTGATCAAGACGAACAACCAGAACCACCAGAACTCCGAACGACGCGCACGGCCGTTGAAGTTCGCGTAGTTGCTGAAGCAGTACGAAATGGACTGACCGAAACTCACAATTCCTCCTCATAACGCAGGCCGCGCGGATAACGGTCCTGCCTGATGTGCGCCAGTGTTCCGCGCTTGTGGATTGATATCCAGCACATTGGCCAAAAACCGAATCAAGAGTCGGGGATTCGGTAACGTGAGGCACCTAAAAGACAGACAGACCGCCTAGCGGAATGAGGAGAGATGGCAACACCAGAACCTGGAGCAGCCCCGGTTGGCGCTCCGCAAAACGGCATGGGGACCGCCGCACTGGTCATGGGCATTTTGCAGTTCTTCTGCCTTGGGACAGTGGGTTCGGTCCTCGCAATCGTCTTCGGCAAGATCGGAATGAACAAGGCCGATCAAGGGTTGGCGACGAACCGAGGAGCTGCGAAGGCTGGCTTCATCCTCGGCATCATTGGCCTCGCGCTCACCGTGCTCGGCATCATCATTGCGCTGGCGGCAGGGGTCTTCACCGCAGCGAGCCAGTAACTCGAACAAAAACGACGAAGGGGCGCGGGATTCACTCCCGCGCCCCTTCGCTGTGTCTATGCGTTTGCTACTCGCTGACAACCTCGACCGTCACGTTCGCAACCACATCGGGATGCAGATCGATCGCGACCTTGTGCTTGCCGGTCTTCTTGATCGGGGCAGCGATGCGAACGTGGCGCTTCTCGACCAGCGGACCACCGGAAGCCTTGATGGCGTTCATGACGTCAGCGTTAGTGATCGAACCGAAGAGCTTGCCGCTTTCGCCGGCCTTGGCCGGAACGTTGATCGTCAATGCCTCGATGTCGGCCTTGACCTCCTTGGCGTGATCGAGGTTGCGGATCTCACGGGCCTTGCGAGCACGCTTGATCTGCGTGACCTGCTTCTCGCCACCACGGGTCCAGCCGATGGCAAGACCGCGGGGAAGGAGGTAGTTGCGGCCGTAGCCGTCTTTGACCTCGACGATGTCTCCAGCGTCACCTAGTCCGGCAACTTCCTGAGTAAGGATGAGCTTCATGTTCTGTCTCCTTACCGGGCCGTCGACGTGTAGGGAAGAAGCGCAACTTCGCGGGCGTTCTTAACCGCCATCGCGATATCACGCTGGTGCTGGGTGCAGGTACCTGTCACTCGGCGGGCGCGGATCTTGCCGCGGTCCGAGATGAACTTACGAAGCAAGGTGATGTCCTTGTAGTCGATTCCCTCGACGCCTTCCTTGCAGAACGGGCAGGCCTTTGCCTTGACCATGCGCTGTTGCGCCTGGTTCTTGTCGCGCTTGTTATCGCGTGCCATTGATGTCTCCTGTTATTTCGAAATGGGAAGAAAGTGATTAGAAGGGGGGTTCGTCGAAGTTGTCGCCGCCGCCACCCGTGGTCCACGGATCTTCAGCAGGGGCACCGCCACCGGAGTCGCCACCGAAGCCTCCGCCACCCCGCTGAACGCGGTTGACCTTGGCTGTCGCGTACCGCAAGGCGGGGCCTACGTCGTCGACGTCAATTTCGAACGACGTGCGCTTCTCGCCTTCACGAGTCTCGTAGTTGCGCTGCTTCAAGCGACCGGTGACGATCACGCGCGAGCCCTTGGTCAAGGACTCGGCCACGTTCTCCGCGTACTGACGCCACACACTGCAACGAAGGTAGGTCGGATCAGTGTCCTTCCACTCATTCGTCTGCTTGTCCATATAGCGAGAACTGCAAGCAACGGTGAACGATGCAACGGCGGCTCCACTCGGAGTGAAGCGCAACTCGGGGTCGTTGGTCAGGTTGCCAACGACGGTGATGTTGATGTCGCCGAGTGCCATGTCAGGCTCCGAGCTTCTCTTCAGCCTTGGCCGCAGCCTTCTTCACGACCGGACGGGTCACCTTGGTGCGGACGATGGCCTCGTTGAGGTTCAGCTGACGATCGAGTTCGGCAACTGCCTCCGGCGTGGCGGTCAGGTCGAGGACGACGTAGAAGCCTTCTGCCTTGTGGTTGATCTCGTAAGCCATCCGACGACGACCCCACATATCGACGTTGTTGACCGTGCCACCATCACCGCGGATGACGTTGAGGAACGCCTCCAGGCTGGGCTGGATGGTCTTCTCTTCCAGATCGGGGTCGAGGATGATCATGACCTCGTAATGACGCATGAACTGCCCACCTCCTTTGGACTCAGCGGCCCCGGATCTCTTCCGGAGCAGGAGGGCTATGTGCGTGCGGCCGGTTCCCCAGCAGCCCCAAAAGGGTAGCGGCAGTTATCCCTAGCGCAGGAATCGGGTCTATTCGGTGGCAGTTGGTCGTCTAGCTAGGGCGGCGACATTCAACGTTGCTGCGCTGCCCGTCCAGTACATCGCTTTGGGAGATGCAGTGTTGCGTAGCGTTGCTTCGCTCCTCGTCCGTTTCCTGAGGTCGCTTGATGCTATTCACGTCGCCTCTGCTCTCACGATCCAAGCGGACATCGTGCTGACCAATGATCGTCAGATGCGGCAGGCCTGCGAGGAACTAGGCCTCGCTATCGCGTAGGCGCCACGACACCAACCCCTGGGCGATGGCGGCTCCAGCGACGACGAGCACCCCACCGATCGGCTCGTTCCACGTGATGCGCTCGCCGAGCACGAGTGCGCCGACGATGATCGCCACCAGCGGGGTTAGGTAGGTCACGGTGCTGGCTGTTGTCGCGTCGCTTCGTTGAACGACCACGAAGTTCAACACGTACGCGATCCCGCTACCCAGCGCTCCGAGGGCGACCAGTGACCAGAACGACTGATCACTTACCGCACCATCGCGGGTGAGGCCGGTGACGGCAACAACGGGACCTGTGACGATCAGTCCGCCGATCATCAATCCGGTGGCCAGGGCGATCGGATTGGGAGCAGGGTGTTGGCCCGTGCCCGAGAGGTACCGGCGTGCGAACGGAAATGCGGTGCCGTAGCAACAGACAGCGAGGAGAAGCGCACCGATGCCGATCAGGTTGCTGCGTTCTTCTTCCTGCACCAGGTTCCAGACACCGACCACGATCACCATGCCGACGAAACCGATGAGCAGCCCGATGATTCGCTGGCGGGTCGGCCTCTCCTCGCGGAAGGCGATCATGATCGCAACGAGCGTCATCAGTGGCGTGGTGCCGTTGATGATGCCGGCGAGCGCGCTGGTGACGTACTGCTGACCGAAACTGAACAGCATCCACGGCACCGACGCCCACAGCATCGAGGCGATGAACACGTACTTCCATGACCATCGCGGCAGGATCGGTGTTCTCGTAATGGCACTGACGATGATCAGTGCCACCGCACCGAAGGCGATGCGGGTGAAGGCCACTCCAGCAGGTGTGAAGGACTCGAGTCCAACCTCGATGAACAGGAACGAGCAGCCCCAGATGAGGGCGAGCGTGAGATAAAAAGGCAGCCAACGCCGCGACGCGCTCACCTGATGTCGATCATCGGCTGCAGCGAACCTTCACGGGCGAGTAGTTCCTC
>JAURQC010000020.1 GCA_030836325.1 Candidatus Nanopelagicales bacterium | reverse complement strand
CGCGAGTCGCCTGCCGCGCTCGCCGCTGGGCAATCGACGTCTGGACGACCCGGCAAGGCCGCGTCGGATTCCCCGGCGCCCTCACCGAGCGCCAGGCCCGCCTGATCTCCCGCCGGCTCAAGCGGTTCACGACTTGCGACGGCCGGCTCGTCTTCGGCTGGGGAGTCTCGGACAAGGTCAAGGGCGTCGACTACCCCCACACCTACCACCGGATCAACGACCCAATGCACTTCTTCATCCGGCCCGGCATCAACCCTCGGGATCTCTGCGAAGTTCGACGGTCGCTTCGGGTTCAATCGGACGGGACCATCGCCGACTCCTAGTCCCCGAGGCGCCGGACTTCGCTCTCACCGTCACCGCAAGGACCAAGTAGGCCGGCGACCCTCCGCGCCCATCCAACGAAAACGCCCCCACCATCGCCTTGATGGTGGGGGCGTTCGCTCGTCTAGTCGGCTAACGGCGGGACCGCCAGGTCGTCGTCGCACAAGCAAATTTTTGCGCCGTCAATCTGCCATTCCTGGAAGCACTCGGGGCAGCGGTTTTCCTCCATCCACGCGCTCGGCTCAATGGTCACCTGCCAGCCTTCGTCCAGCATCGCTTGGACGTAGGGCCACAGACTCTCCTTGTCCAAATCGAAGTTGTCCATGCCGTTGTCGTCAATGGGCGCACCGTCGAAAGTTCCTTCTCCGATGCGGAATTGCTGGCCTTGACTCGCTAAGTCACTGGCTTGTCGATCAGAGGTCTAGTCAGCTTCAGCGTCTAACGCGCCAGTGGGCTCACTCTGGCTCTCTTCGTGCGTCTGATGCCTGCGAATCAAGAACATAGTGCCGATGAAGATGCCACCAATGACGATGAAACTCACAACCCCGGTCACGAGTCCACTTTTGGACGGATATTGATCGGTGAATTCATCGAAGATGTCAGAGACCAACGTGAGGACGAAAGCCTGGCTGTTCAGGACGTAGAGCGGAATCTGGAAGAACCCGATAACCAAGCCTGACATGGCGACGACGCTTGTCTCATACCGTTGACTTTTTCCGGGCGGAGCGGCGGCAATCACGCCGGCAAAGATTAGGCCTAGGAGCGCGATGTTGAGCCAAATGACGTCGGGGATTCCAGGGGAGTTCAAGGCCCTGAGCCACGCCTGCCTGGCGGTGACGATTTCTTCAAATGCTGCTTCGATTCGCTTCGCTTGATCCGGATCAGCGGAAAGTTGGGAGACCTTGGCGTGTATACCCTGAAGAGTTTTGGTAGGTAGCTCGGCACCCCCAATCGAGATGTCCTTTGAGTCGGCTTTGACCTGCTCGAGAAATGTCTTGAACTCAGCAACGAGTTCCTTGGCGACTTTGCCATCGACCTCGTCAACGGTTTCAGCGAGTGAAACTCCGGCTTGAGCCATATTTGTTGCTGCGTCGTAGATCTGCGTGTTCTGTGACCACAACGTGTTTACCGAAAAAGTGACGGAGAATGCGAAAGCGGTGCTCAAGAGTGCATAGAGCGTGGCTCGCATTGCGAGTGTTGCCGAGTCAGCTAGCGGTGATCTCCGAAACAGTCGGATGCCGATGATGACAACCAGCGGTGGGAGTAGGGCGATTGCGATTGAGCCCCAGGTAGGAAGTAAGTAAAGGGCGTTTTCGATAATCACAGGAGAAGTGTAGGCAGTCCTAGTAGACTTATGAAGTGCAAACCAAAGAGCCAGCCAGTACTTGTACGCCGCGTAGGACTTGAACCTACAACCCGCTGATTAAGAGTCAGCTGCTCTGCCAATTGAGCTAGCGGCGCGAGGAAAGGAAGGTTATCACCGCAGGGAGTCCACGAGCGTGGCCACCCTGATCGAGGCCTCGGGGGTCACGACGAAGTCCTCTCGCCCCAAGATTCGCCCGCTGACCGCTTCGAACATGTCTTGGTAGGCGTCGGTTGCGGAGAAGTCCTCAACCCGGTTTCCGACTTCCAGGACGGTGGGTTCTCGCCAACTGGTGAATGCTTGATCGTCGACAATTCTGAGCGTTCCAGTCGTTGTCTCGAGGGTGAGGCGTTGTGACTCGGGCATCTCAAACGACGCCACAACCGAGGCGGTGAATTCGGGCGTATCCAGGCGCGCTTTGGTCGTCAGATCGACGCCCAATCCACCCTCGACCCTCTCTACCCGGGTGTCGAGGAGGACTAGCTCCGGGACGCATCCAACGAGGGTGTGCAGCGGATAGACGCCGATGTCCAGAAGTGCGCCTCCACCGAGTGCCGGATCAAGACGGTAATTTCCCTCGGGTACCCCTTCGAAGGTGAACGTTCCGAGGAATGACGACACTGCACCGAGCTGACCGGTGGCAACGAGTTCCACGATCCGACGCATCCGCGGATGCCACATCGACCAGGCTGCTTCAACGAGGAGGAGGCCTGCAGATTTAGCGGCAGCAAAGGCGGCTCGTGTCTGCTCAGCCGACAAGGTGAGCGGCTTCTCGCACAGCACGTGCTTGCCAGCGTCGAGTGCTCGGTGGATCCAGGGGGCGTGCTGATCGTTCGCTAGCGCGATGTAGACGGCGTCGATGGAATCGTCATCGAGCAGGGCTGCGTAGGAGTCGAAGGCGGAGCCCGGTTCTAGAGCGCGTGCCCGCTCGATATCCCGCGCGGCCACAGCCGCGAGCTCTGCGCTGGGGGCGTTTCGCAGTGCCTGAGCGGTGGCCGTGTGGACGATCCAGCCGGCACCGAGGATCCCCCAGCGAACGGTCATGCTGAAAGGTGAGGTACGACTGGTCGGCCCAGATCGCGCGCGGAATCCTCGGCGGCCTGCATGACCGCCACCACATTCCGCGATTGCAGCGGATCGACCTGCATCGGTGTGCCGTTCGCGAGGTACTCAGCCAGCTCTGCGTGGAAGGTGAACGGAGTGATGACATCAAGGGGGACTTCCCGGCGCGCTCCGGTGTTATCGAAGAGAAAAATGCGCGCGGGTAGGTCAGCCACTGCTGGTTCTGCCGCCGGATCCCACTCACCGACAATGGCGCCTTCGGTACCCAAGACGTAGTACTTGGGTTTACGGGCGGCAGCGAGGTCCGAGTGAACAAAGGTTGCTTGGCGGCCGTCGTCAAAGGTAACGGTGACCTCGGCGTGGTCGGCATTGGTGACGTGATCCCACTTGCGCTTGTGGTTCATTCCCGACACATGCGCAATCGGTGCGTCGAAGATGTTCAGCACCTGGTCGAGGTAGTGCGAACCCCAGTCGAAGATCGCGCCACCGGAGACGTCCGCGTCCGAGTGCCAGTAGTCGCAGGGGCGCGAGTAGCCACCTACGAAGCTGTCGTACTGGAAGACCTCGCCGATAGCGCCGTCGTTGATGAGTCGGCGCATCGTGACGAAGTCTTGATCGAAGCGTCGATTCTGGTACACGACGAGGGTCTTGCCCTTGGAATCAGCGAACGCGAGGGCTGCGTCGCACTCAACTGCAGTGAGTGCCATCGGCTTTTCCAGGACCACGTGAAGGTCGCGCTCGAGGGCCTTCATGGCCCAGTCGTGGTGGCTGTTTGGCGGAGTGGAGATGACCACGAGATCGATGAGCCCGGAGTCGAGCATTTCCTCGGCATCAGTGAAGCCGACGACATCCGGCGCCAGCTCCCGAGCAGCTTCTATCCGCTCGGGATTGGTGTCGCACACCGCGGTCAGGGTCAGTCCCGGGGTTGCTTGCACCGCCTGGTTGTGTTCGTGGCCAATGGCTCCGTATGCGAGTAGTCCGACTCTGATGTCTGGCACGTGTATTCCCTTATGGCGTCGTGTGATGTCACCACGGACGTTACCCAACCCCGAGGGCGCGAGCGACCTGACGTCCCGCGGATCGCTGACCAGTCGGATTCGGATGGAAGGAGGCCGACGCGAACGGTCCGGTCAGCGTGGTGATGCCGAACACCCACGCTTTCTCGCCTGCGCAGACGCCGTGGCCAGTTGTCGAATCACCGGATGCTCCCCAGATTCCAGCGACCGGCTTCCAGCCGAGCCGGGATGTCGCAAGTATCTGACCGTTGAGCGTTCCGTTTCCGGTGGATAGGTTCCGGGTGGCTCCCGTGAAGGTGCTAAATCGATACGGATTGGGGGCCTGGGGAACCAGGATCGTGTCCCGAGCCCACGCGAAGCTGGTCGGACTCAAGGTCAGGTATCGACAGGGCGCGCCTATGGCCGAGCGGGTGATGTCTGGATAGGTCAGAGGCAGAACTCGGGCATTGGAAGAAAGATTGAGTGGAGCCACGGTCTCACCACCGGTCAGTGTGCACGCCTGACCACCGAGGCACGCCGCTAGCCGCTCGTAGCGCTCGGGTAGCTGTCCGGTGAGGGTTTGAACTCCCTGTTGCACGGTGTCGAATCTGCTGAGGGGTGGGGATGTGGCCGGGACCAGTGGGCAATCCAAGCTCAGCGCGCATGTACTCAGGATTGAGGTGAATCCGATGTCGTTTCCGCCGACTGAGAAGGCCACCACGTCGATGGCGCGATTGCCGATACGGTACTGAACCTGCTCTATCTGGCTTTGCGTCTGCCCTGCAGAAAGCTGCGGTCCGAGGACGCCGGTATAGACGGTGGAGCCGGAGCACGAGACGTCGATAACTGTCACCGACGATTTGCTGGAGGATTCTTCCAGGGCCAGAGCGGCTTGCATCGGCCCTGAGCGGACGCTTCGTTTGCATGAGGCGTCGTCGTAGTACGGATCGAACTCCTGATCCGGATTACGGATCCACGCGTCGACATTTCGTGGGTTGCCATCCCCGGAAGCGTACGAGTCGCCCAGCACCACGAAGAGGTAGTCGAGGACCTCCGCATCCAGCCACGTGAAGTCCACGTCCCCAGGCCCGGAGCGAACCTCGAGTTTGAAGCGGTAGTCACCTTCCTGCAAACGGATATTCCGCTCACAGGTGTTGGGCGTTAGTTTCCTCCAGCGCACGCGCTCCACCTGCTTCGTGCCGCGGTAGATCCGCCACTGGTATTCCTTGCCGGAGGATGCACACGCATCAAGACGCACCGAGAACCCGCGCGGATTCAGATACCACGATTGAACGCCATCGATGAGGCGCTCGGAGGGTTGCGCGATTCGATTACCGGCGCCGATGAACTTCTTCGCCGGAACAGCGCCTAGTGCTCGCTTTCTCGGAACTCCGCCGTCGCCGTCGATGAACCCATCACCGTTCGCGTCCTTGGACTGCGGAACCATGCTCCAGTCACCCCGAGCATTCGAACGCTCCGCTGCTTGGGCAGCAGTCGGAATGATCGATGCGGTGAGGATCAGGACGCCGACGCCCGCCAGGAGTCGGCGCAGTCCGGAGTTCATAGACACACGGTAAGCCGCGGGTCAGGAGACCGTCATGGGTACCGGGCCCTTGGCCCGATAGGTGGCACGTGGCTCCGCTTGAGGTATCGGGTGCAGCGAATCGGCAGGCAACAGTCGGTGTTGCGCAGCGGCGTGCAACAGGATGATGCGCGACTCGAGCAGCGCGAATTGATCCCCGAGGCATTTGCGAGTGCCGGCGCCGAAGGGGAAGTAGGCGCCACGGGGGAGCGACGAGTGCAACTGCGGGGTCCACCTACTCGGCTCCCAGCGGTGTGGATCGGGGAAGTACGTCGGATCCCGATGCGTCACGTACTGGCTGATCAGCACGTGGGCACCGGCGGGCACCGCTACTCCTGCGACGTCGAGATCTCGCAACGCGCGCCTGGGTGCAACCCAGACAGGAGGAGCCATCCGTAGTGATTCCGCCACGACCTGCCCGGCAACCTCGGTCCCCATGACGTCCGCAACGGTGGCCGGCGCAGAACCGATTACCCATTCCTGCCGGAGTGCTTCCTGCCGCAGGGCCTCGTACACATCAGGGCGGGTGCCGAGCCAACTAAAGGCCCAGGTCAGCGCATTGGCCGTGGTCTCGTGGCCGCTGAGAATGAGTGTCAACGCCTCATCGCGGACCTCGTCATCGGTGAACGCAGAGCCATCTTCGTCGCGGAGCGCCAGCAGGAGTCCCAGCAGATCATCACCGTCGACACCGCGTCGGCGCCGTTCGGCGATCAGGTCCTCGGCGATCTCTGCAAGTTGGTCGGCGGCTTCGCGGAACTTGCGCCAGTAGGGGAGGGGTACTGCATCAAGGCGGTCCAGACCCGGAAGCATGGTGCGCTCGATGCGGTCGATTGCGATTTCCATCGACTCGGCGATCTGCTCGGTGTGACGATCCGCGTCGGTGCCGAACAGCGTGCGGGCGACGATGAGCAACGTGAGTCGCATCATTTCGGGCGCGATGTTGATCGTAGTCCCACGTCGCCAGGACGCAACGCAGTTGCGCGCGAGTAACGACATTTGCTCGGCGTAGCCATCGAGGCGTGCTTTGTGGAAAGGCGGTTGCATCATGCGTCGGTGACGAAGATGGATCGGCTCCTCATTCGTCAGCAGTCCGGTGCCGAGTACCTTGCGCATCCGTTCGAAGCCGACACCCTTGATGAAGGCGCTCTGCTGGGCGACGGTCACCTCGTGCACCATCGCTGGGGCGAAGAGACCGAAGAACAACTGCCCGCCGAGGAAGAACGACGACGCATCGCCGTAGCGATCGCGAAGGTCAAGGAGGAACGCTGGGGTGTCCCGCTGGAAGCGGACCAGCAGGTCTCCGGGGATTCTGGGACGAGGCCCCGGCGGCAGGTTCACCGGAGCGTTTTTTCGGGTGATGGGGCGTGGCACGTCCGCGTACGCGGCTGGACGTTCTGCTGCGAAGGGTCGAACGTTCATGGTGTCTCCGGGATACGTATGCGAATGCCCACCGAATCGCTGGACCGGCGGCGCAGCTTCTCCATCCAACCGATGGCGGAGAAGGCCAATCCGTACTTGCGTTTCACCTGCGCTGCGACGGACTTCGTACCTGTGGAGTCGGTGAGTTGGGCACTTCCGTCCACTGACGATCCGGTGATTCGTCCGCGCATGTCGCACGGGGCCAGTCGAACGCTCGAGTTGTTGCGGATGCGCTTGGCTTTTCCAGACGTCGCATCGGTGATCACCACGAGTTCGTCACCGTCCCGTGCAACCCACACGGGTGTGGCAACGGCGGACCCGTCCTTCTTGAAGGTGGTCAGGGACAGGTACTTGCCGGTTCCCAGGCGTTCGATCTCCGGGTGGCTCATGCGCCCTCCTTCGCCCCTACGTAGGGACAGTGTCGGCACCCATTGTGACAACACTTTCCGCGCTGCAGGTGGAAAGTCGCCGTCATGACGAACAGACCGGTCTGGGGATCCAGATACCCGTACTCACCCCGCTTGAGGGCAGCATTGTGTTCTCGCATGATCTCCCGGTAGTACGGATGATCCGGGGCGAGCCGGTCGGCGTGCGGCTCGAGTGGTTCGGGTCGGGTTACTTCCTCGGTCGGGCTGCCCGTGGGTTCCTCCGTCACAGGAGAAAGCCCTCGGGGAACGGATCATCGGGCGCGAGCATGTGCTGCGACGTACCCGTAATCCAGGCGCGACCGGTGATGGTCGGCACGATCGCCGGGTAGTCGCCGACTTTCGTCTCCCGGATCGCTCGTCCGATGAAGTGCGTTCCGATGATCGACTCGTTACGAAGCGGATCGCCTAGTGACATCTCTCCGCGCGCGACCAATTGCGCTACTCGAGCGCTGGTGCCGGTGCCACACGGTGACCTGTCGAACCAGCCCGGATGGATCACCATCGCGTGCCGCGAGTGCTCGGCTGTGCTGCCGGGCGCAACGAGTTGGACATGGTGCACGTGATCGATGGCCGGATTTTCTGGGTGAAGCGGAGGAGACTGCTCGTTAATGGCCCGCATGATCCGCATTCCGACGTCGAGCAACGCCGGAGCGGAGTCGCGCCCGAAGACCGGTGCGTTGTCCAGCGACTCAAGATCAACAATGGCGTAGAAGTTGCCGCCAAAGGCCATGTCGTAGGTGACGTTCCCGATGCCGGGCACTTCCACCGTTGCGTCGAGTTCGGTCACGAAACTCGGTACGTTCTCGATCGTCACCCCGCGTGCTCGAGTTCCTTCGACGTCCACCGTCGCAACGACCAGGCCGGCAGGTGTGTCGAGACGGACCACGGTCTGCGGTTCCGTCACAGGAACCATGCCCGTTTCGACCAGGACGGTTGCCGTGCCGATGGTCCCGTGGCCGCACATCGGCAGACACCCGGACACCTCGATGTAGACCACACCCCAATCCGCGTCCTCTCGGATCGGGGGTTGCACGATGGCGCCGCTCATGGCGCTGTGCCCGTGCGGTTCGAACATCAGCCAACGACGCAGATGGTCCGCCTCGTTCATCACATGCTGGCGTCGTTCCTCCATCGTCGCGCCCGGCAGCGTTCCCACGCCACCCACCACCACTCGGGTGGGCATACCCTCGGTGTGCGAGTCCACGCACTGCCAGGT
>JAURQC010000019.1 GCA_030836325.1 Candidatus Nanopelagicales bacterium | reverse complement strand
CTTGGCTGCCTTCTTTGCAGGCCGCTTTGCAGCCTTCTTGGCTGTCCGCTTGGTGGCCTTCTTGGCTGCCTTCTTTGCAGGCCGCTTTGCAGCCTTCTTAGCTGTCCGCTTGGTGGCCTTCTTGGCTGCCTTCTTTGCAGGCCGCTTTGCAGCCTTCTTAGCCGTGCGCTTAGTTGCCTTCTTAGCCGTGCGCTTGGTGGCCTTCTTGGCCGTGCGCTTGGTGGCCTTCTTGGCTGCCTTGCGAGGTGCCGACTTCTTTGCCGACGCCTTGCGTGCAGTCTTTTTTGCGACCGCCACGTTGCCTCCCGTGTCGTTGGCTCTGCACTCTTTGCAGAGTCCACTAGTGAAACTGTGACAGAGGTATGCAGTAAACGCAAAGATATACGTGGCATTTCACGCCGTCGTGTCGCGTTTGTGGTAGCGCGTCCGACCACTTTGCAATCAGACAAGCAGGTGTGCAGAACCGAATCTTGCGTTCGATGGCCGTGAACTGCAGTTGCTCATGATGTGCATGTGACTTGTTTCTGGCAATATGCGCTCTCATGACAACAACACCTACTGCCCGTAATCCTCGTGACCTTCCGAATGTTGAGAGCATGAAAGTGAGTGTTCTCGGCGGAACGGGTGAACAAGGTCGCGGACTTGCTCAGCGACTCGCGAAAGCGGGACAACAGATAATCATCGGTTCACGTTCTGCGGAGCGTGCGCAGGGAATTGCTGATGAGATCGGCGCAGGTGTGACGGGCACATCGAACGAGGATGCCGCCCGATCCGGCGACATCGTGATCGTGGCCGTGCCCTGGGATGGTCATCGCGAGCTTCTCGAATCCTTGGCAGGTGACCTCGCCGGGAAGATCGTCGTGGACTGTGTGAATCCTCTTGGCTTCGATAAGCAAGGAGCTTTTTGTCTCCCTGTTGAAGAGGGTTCAGCTGCGCAGCAAGCAGCGTCTGTGCTTCCGGATTCTACCGTTGTTGCGGCCTTCCATCACATTTCCGCGGTTCTGTTGCTCGACGACAGCGTCGATTCCATCGATACTGACGTACTCGTTCTCGGCGATAATCGAGACGCCACCGACGCCGTGCAAGCGCTCGCCAGTCGCATCCCGGGAATTCGAGGTGTGTACGGCGGTCGCCTACGTAACGCCGGACAGGTCGAAGCTTTCACCGCCAATCTCATTTCCATGAATCGGCGCTACAAAGCCCACGCGGGCATACGCGTCACCGACGTCTAAAGACGTACGAGCGGAAGGCGCGTTGGCGCCTACCGTCAGTCGTCTAGGAGTACGTGTGCTCGTCAGCCGGGTAGGCGCGAGTCTCGACATCGTCGACCCATGCGGAGATCGCATCGGACATGATCTGGCGTAGGTTGGCGTATCGACGGACAAATCGCGGAGCCGGATCGGGCGTTAGGCCGAGTAGGTCCTGCCACACGATGACTTGCGCGTCCGTTGCCGGCCCGGCTCCGATGCCGATAGTCGGGATCGTCAACACTTCTGAGACCTGTGCTGCCAGGTCCGACGGTACGACCTCCAGGACCACCGCGGCTGCGCCGGCGGACTCGAGGGCTTTGGCGTCATGGAGGAGCCGTTGCCCGCTCTCGCCACGACCCTGAACTCGGTACCCACCGAGCAGGTTCACCGACTGCGGAGTGAGGCCGAGGTGACCAATCACGGGCACCCCGGCCGCTGCAAGAGCCTCTATCTGAGGAAGGACGCTTTGTCCGCCCTCGAGTTTCACTGCATGCGCACCCGCTTCCTTCATGAAGCGGGCGGCTGTCGCCAATGCCTGCCCAGGACCCTCTTGGTACGAGCCGAAGGGTAGGTCGGCCACGACCAGTGCTTGCGATGTCCCGCGAACGACGGCAGCAACCATCGGAAGTAGGTCGTCAACCGTGATCGGGATAGTGGAGTCGTGCCCGTGGACGACCATCGCTGCTGAGTCGCCGACGAGTAGGGCGGGAACACCGGCTTGTTCAATGATGCCGGCAGTCAAGGAGTCGTACGCGGTCACCATTGACCACGTGTGACCTTCGTCGGTCTTGCGTTGCAGATCCCGCATGGTGATGCGGCGTAGGGGCGCATGGGTAGACATGTCTGAACTCCCATCTCGAGGCTCCCGTGCGGAGTCCCCGGACACGTAAAGCATGCCACGAATTAGCGGGGCTGCCTACTAGGACCCGGGTCTACAGTGGTGGAGTTCATCGTGGACCCCCAGATAGCGGCGCCCACCTGGCCCGCACGGAGGATCAATGGAGTCGGCGCACCATGGCGCTAAGCAACCTTCACACGAAGAGAAGAAAGCCGATACTTGGGCAACTTCGGGGGAGGGGCACCCGCGGCGTTGGGCGATCCTGGGTGTGCTGGTGGTCAGTTTGCTCGTCGTCGTTCTCGACAACACGATCCTGAATATTGCCCTGCCGACTATCCAGCGTGATCTCGAGGCGTCGCAAGGTGAATTGGTGTGGGCAGTCGACTCCTACATATTGGTGTTCGCGGCCCTGTTGTTCACCTGGGGTGTCCTCGGGGACCGCTATGGGCGTAAGCGGATCCTGGTGCTCGGGCTGGTGGTGTTCGGGAGCTCGTCCGCTGCATGTGCGTTCGCTCTCTCTCCTGAGATGTTGATCGGGTTCCGAGCGGTGATGGGCATCGGTGGGGCTGCCGTTCTCCCCACCACTCTTGCCATCATCACGGTGGTCTTCCCGCCGCATGAACGCGGCAAAGCCATCGGCTTGTGGGCTGGTGCTGTGGGCGCAGCGGTGGCTCTAGGTCCGGTTCTCGGCGGTGCCCTGTTACAGAACCCGCAGTGGTTCGAGCCATTGACTGGAAATGCTTGGGGTTCGGTGTTCTTGATCAATGTGCCGATTGTGATCGTCGGGTTGCTCGCGATTTTGCGTGTTGTCCCTGAGACGCGTAATCCCGACAGCCGCAAGTTGGACGTTCTCGGCTTGGTTCTTTCGATCACCGGGTTGGTCTTGCTTGTCTACGGCATCATCCACGCGTCCGAGACTCGGACCTGGGTGGATCCCATGGTCCTGGGCCCCATGTTCGCCGGAATCGTGGTCATCGCGTTGTTCTTGTTCTTGGAATCCCGAAGCGATAACCCGAGTTTCGATGTAGGTCTGTTCCGCAATCGCGGGTACGCCGTCAGCATCGCTGCCGTGTCGTTGGCGTTCTTCGCCCTCTCGGGGATCACCTTTAGCTTGCCGTTCTATTTGCAGATCCTGCGGGGCTACGACACCCTCGTAGCCGGTTTGTGCTTCGTACCCTTTGCGGTTGGACAGTTGCTGGCAGCACCTAGAAGCGCAACAACGGTTGCTCGTTTCGGCTACCGCCGTGTGATGACCGGTGGATTAATCATTGTGGCGATTGCTTTGACATCACTGATCTTCATAGAGATCGATACTCCTATCTGGTTGCTGCTGGGAATCTTCTTCCTTTTCGGTCTCGGCATGGGCAATGTCACCGCCCCAGCGTCGACGGTCATGCAGAACGTTCTGCCATTGGCCCGTGCGGGTGCGGGCTCAGCCGTACAGAACACGGTGCGCCAGGTGGGTGGAGCCCTCGGAGTGGCCATCGTCGGCACGGTTTTGGCCACGCAGTACGCAGCTAATCTTGTGGCGAGCGTTGATGACTTACCGGAAGGGGCCACCCAATCCTTGCCCGATAATGCGTTCGCTGCAGCCAGCGAGTCGATCATCGCCACTCAAGGGGTATTGAATACGGCTGCGGAATCTGGCGCTCCCACCGTGCTCCTTGATCAGTTGAGGGACGCTGCTTTCGCCGACTTCCTGGCAGCCAGTCACGTGACCTCAATCATCTCCGCAGTTATCGTCATAATCGCTGCGCTCATAGTCGGGTTCGGACTCCCGCACATCACGGTTCCCACGAAGGGTGCGCTGCACGATGCCGCCGCACCGCAGGATGAGCCGACAAGCCCCATCGACGAACGGATCGAAGATCAGGTCGAGCACTACGCGCAAGAACTTTCCGAGGAACTCGAATCAGGAGAGCGGTCTAACTAACCGTCACCTTCTACTCGCTCACGCCACCGGTTGGTGATGGGCAGGCGACGGTCCCGTCCGAAGGCGCGGGCTCCGATCTTCGTGCCGGGCGGGTACTGGCGGCGCTTGTATTCGGCGCCATCGGTCATCCGCAGGACCCGTTCGACAAGCGATGTCTCGAAACCGGCCTTGACGAGTTCGCTCGCTCCGGTGTCCTCGTCCACGTATGCCTCGAGCAAGGCGTCGAGTTCGGCGTAGTCGGGGAGTGAATCAGTGTCCTTTTGGTCAGGACGAAGTTCGGCCGACGGCTCTTTGACGATCGAACGAGGCGGAATAGGTGCAATGTCCCCGCGAGCCTCGGACTGCTTGTTTCGCCATCGAGCGAGATCCCACACGAGACTCTTGGGTACGTCCTTAATCGGAGCAAACCCTCCGACGGCATCGCCGTAGATGGTCGAATAACCGACCGACAACTCGCTTTTGTTCCCTGTAGCGAGCACCAGGTGTCCCTCGGCGTTGGAGACACTCATCAAGATCATGCCTCGGATCCGAGCTTGCAGGTTCTCCTCGGCAAGGCCGGTCAGATTCAAGCTTGCTTGGAACGCGTCGAACATCGGGCCGATGGGCACATCTCTGATGGACAGACCGGTGCGCTCGGCAAGTTCGTGAGCGTCCTCCACCGAATGGCCCGAGGAGTAGCGGCTGGGCATGGCGATCCCGAAGACCCGCTCGGGGCCGAGAGCATCGACAGCAAGTGCGCCGACGAATGCTGAGTCGATCCCTCCACTGAGACCCAGGAGGACACTGGTGAATCCGTTCTTCTCGACATAATCGGCTAACCCCATGCGCAAAGCGGCGTACACCTCGTCGTGGTTATCCAATCGAGGGGAGACGAGTTGGGGGAGTGGAGACACGGGTGTGCTGGGATTTGGAGTCCGTTGGACCTCGAGAACGTCGGCCCTGTTGGACCCACCCTTTGAGCGGGGCTCCACGTCCGCGAAAACGACCTCAGTTCCGAATTGACAGGCACGTTCCACGAGACGACCGGTGGAATCGACGACGAGGGAGTCGCCATCGAAGACCAGTTCGTCCTGACCGCCGGTCATGTTCGCGTAGGCGATGGTCGCACCGCTGGCATGTGCCTGGTCGATGCACAATTGGAGGCGCACATCGTCCTTCATGCGCTCGTAGGGCGATGCATTCAACACAGCGAGAAGATCGGCATTGGCATTCCGTGCCCATTGCACGGGGCCACCGTCGCGCCAGAGGTCCTCGCAGATCGCCACGCAAACCCGCGTGCCGTTAATGTCGAAGATCAGCGGCTCACTTCCAGGAACGAAGTAGCGCGCTTCGTCGAAGACCCCGTAATTAGGCAGGAAGTGCTTGTCGTAGCGAGCGAGGATCTGACCCCCATGCACCAGGGCAGCTGAGTTAACCGGACCACCACGGGGACGGCCCACGCTGGCCTTCGTCTCGTCGCTGTGATCGAGGTAGCCGATCAGGCAGACGAGATCACCGTTGCCGTCGTTCTTGATGTTGGTCGCGAGATCGGCCATCGCTCGGCGCGAGGCTTGCTGGAAGGACGGGCGAAGGGACAAATCCTCGACGGGATAGCCGGTCAGGACCATTTCAGGAAGGACTAGCAGGCCCGCTCCTGCGTGACTGGCCTGCTCCGCGGCCGCACGAATGAGTCGGGCGTTGCCCTCGAGGTCTCCCACCGAGGGGTTGAGCTGGCCCAGGGCCACGCGCAGAGCGGTCACGTGGGGAGAGTACCGACCTTGGGGAGTCCGTAACGTCCGCGTAACACGACACGGCACACTATTGACCCGTGGAGAAGCAGGCGGAGTTCGTCCTACGCACGATCGAAGAGCGCGACATCAGATTTGTGCGCCTTTGGTTCACCGACGTACTGGGCACCTTGAAGTCGGTGTCCATTGCGCCAGCAGAACTTGAAGGCGCATTCGAAGAAGGGATCGGCTTCGACGGATCGGCGATCGAGGGATTCGCTCGTGTCCACGAGTCGGACATGCTCGCCAAGCCCGACCCCAGTACGTTCGCGATCCTGCCTTGGCGTGGGGAAGCGCATGGAGTTGCCCGCCTGTTCTGCGACATCTTGATGCCGGACGGTTCACCGTCCTACGCGGATCCGCGTTACGTCTTGAAACGGACCCTCATGAAGGCCGCGGATCAAGGCTTCAGCTTTTACACTCATCCCGAGGTTGAGTTCTACCTGCTGAAAGGGCGTCAAGAGCACGGCGGAGTTCCGGAGCCGGTTGATCGCTACGGATACTTCGACAATGCTCCCCACGGTGTCGCGCACGATTTCCGTCGCCACGCGATAACCACCCTCGAAGCCATGGGTATCTCGGTCGAGTTCAGTCACCACGAGGGTGGTCCCGGTCAGCAGGAGATCGATCTTCGTTACGCAGATGCCCTGACCACGGCCGACAACCTAATGACCTTCCGGTTGGTCGTGCAGGAAGTAGCAATGGAGCAAGGGCTATACGCCACCTTCATGCCCAAGCCGTTCCGTGACGAACCCGGCAGCGGGATGCACACGCACCTGTCGCTCTTCGAAGGCGATCGCAATGCCTTCCACGAACCCGGTGCCGACTACCAGCTTTCCAAGGTCGCACGCTCCTTCATCGCCGGGCTGCTCGTTCACGCGCCCGAGATCACCGCGGTAACGAATCAGTGGGTCAACTCCTACAAGCGCCTGGCAGGCGGCGGTGAAGCGCCGGCATGGATTTGCTGGGGTCACAACAACCGTTCGGCGCTGATTCGAGTGCCGATGTACAAGCCCTCGAAGGGCAACAGCACGCGCATCGAATACCGGGCGATGGACAGTGGTGTGAACCCCTACCTCGCCTACTCGGTTCTGTTGGCCGCCGGATTGAAGGGAATCGACGAAGGCTACGAGCTACCCGCGGGTTCGGAGGACGACGTCTGGGGCCTGACCGCCGCCGAGCGGCGAGCTCTGGGTATGGATCCCCTTCCCGGCTCCCTTGATCAGGCGATTACGGCGATGGAGAAGTCCGAATTGGTCGCCGAAACCCTCGGTGAGCACGTCTTCGATTTCTTCTTGCGTAATAAGCGTGCCGAGTGGGGCGAATATCGGCGTCAGGTGACCGCATGGGAGTTGGACCGCTACCTGCCTCTGCTCTAGGCGGTCCAGTAGCCGCCTAGAGTCGTGCAACGTGAGTGATCGCCCAGGCTCCCTGTTCGGGGATCTCGCGCGCATCGGGTTCGCAGAACCGTCCAAGGCACGGCTTGCCTTGGACGCGTTGGCAGGTATCGAACCCTTCGATAGCGACGACGTTCTTGCCGACCTTGGTGCGCAATTTGGAGCCGCAGCGGATCCTGATCTTGCGGTCCGGCAGTTCCTGCGGCTGGTGGAGTCGTGCGATGCGCGCCAACGTGCCGGGCTAGCCGCCGACGAAACATTTCGTGGACGGGTGCTGGATGTACTCGGCGCATCGGAGGCCCTCGGCGACTTCCTGATTCGAGATACCGAGAGTCTGGAGATCTTGGCCGATGCCGATTCTCTGGCCGATGCTCCGTCGGGAACACAGGCCCGACGCACATTGCTCGCTTCTGTGGGTGCCATCCCGGATTCTTCCGAACCGGTGGCCGGCCCGGATACAAGTGAACGGCCAGCCACCGACTGCCTACGCACCGCCTACCGACGGTGGTTGTTAGGGATCGCCAGCCGCGATCTCAGTGGTCTTGCCGGCATGGAGTCGGTGGCCGCCTGGTTGAGCGACCTCGCCGACGCCACATTGGAAGCCGCCTTAGCTATTGCCCGACGCGATGTAGGGGAGTCGGCATTTACCTGCCGCCTTTCCGTTATCGGGATGGGCAAGTGCGGTGGTAGAGAGTTGAACTACATCAGTGATGTCGATGTCATCTTTGTCGCTGAG
>JAURQC010000018.1 GCA_030836325.1 Candidatus Nanopelagicales bacterium | reverse complement strand
TGGCACCGGCGCTTCGATCAGTGGAGGAGACCAATGCGCTCCTTGGTGAGATCGAGACTGCCGAAGCCAGTCACGAGATCGACGTCATTACTCGACTTGTGCAACAACCACTAGATCGTCTGTCGCACGACCTCGCGCACAAGGACGACATCTCCGCAGCAACCTCGGTAGAGGCATTTGTTGACGGGACCCTCCGCCCGTTGAGTCACCGGATGCATCCGACATCGGTTTCCATGGGAATCACTGCGGCTGCCGATGCTCTCGGAATCCAACTGGTACTGGATGACACCGCCAGTGCCCTCGAGGCCTCTCACGACCTACTGGACACAACTGTCCTCCTGGAACTTCATCGCTGGCTGACAAATACTGCGGACACCAATGCAGCCGATGGTCGTGCCCCCGTCATCGGCGCCCATGTCCACCAGCGCGTGTTGCGTCTAGTGATGACCGAGGGGATTCCTACGCCGCTGGATGCTCGACATGCGGTGGCAGGCATTCATGCCGTCGATTCCACCTGCATCGAGGTACCTCTTGCAGGTCAGTTCGTCGATCCTGTGTTCGGCAACATGGACAGCACGAACAACAAGAACGCTCAGCGACCAGTGCAGATCAATCGGGTTCGATACCCGCGCAAGTGGAGCGGCGATCAGGGTCCAACCCCGTACCTTGTCGCAGCTCTTGCAGTGGTCGCAGTGCCCGCGACCACCTTCATTCGCAACGCACAGGTGACACAGGCAATCGCTCTCGAAGCAATGGTCGCAACCGTCGTGCCGGTGATCTTGGCTATCGCCCTCAGCCGGGTCCGAGTGAGTGGTCGGGGGTGGTGGCCACCAACCTGGATTGTTGCGTCTTGGCTCGGGGTCGGCTTGGTCACGGGCCTCGCCGCCGCCGCGACCCTCGATGCCTTCAGTGGTGGAGTCCCGACAGGGCAATGGTTTGCAGAGATCACTCGATCCGCACTGCGATTGTCGATTCCCGGTATCGCCGTTTCCTTTTTCGGTGAATTCGCTGCGCAAGCCCGCAATCTCGCTCACCACGTCGAAAGGCAAACCCAGGAAGCCCTCGAGGCCCGGGAGCAAATTCTCGACCGGGAACACGAGCGCTCTCGCCTGATCGCCGAAGTGCTCCATCGCAGAGTCCAAAGTCGTCTCGCGGCGATAGCACTCCTTTTTCGCCTCGATCGCCGTACCGAAGCAGTGGCGGAACTCGACCTGGTGACCGGGACCCTCCTGCCAACCTTGATCACCGAACTGGGTGGGGACATTCCGGAAACGAGCTCCAAATCATCGGGGATGCCGATCGGGTTCACCATCACCCACGTCGACTCCCCCGAATTGCAGCTTCTGCTCACGGATCATCCCGACACGACCCGCACGATCATCGATGAATGCGCCACAAACGCATTGAGGCATGGCTCAGCAATGAAGATGGCTGTCTCTGTCGAACTGCAGGGAGATGAGTTCATCTTGCGCTGCGTCGACGACGGCGTTGGTCCTCCTGCAGGGCAGCAGCACCACGGACTCGGCAGTCTGATTTTCGACCAGGAAGTGGGCGCCGAAGCCTGGTTGATTGCCCGTGACGCAGACCGAACGATCGCCGAGTTTCACCTGCCGTGCCAGCACGGTCACGCCGCGTTGATCAACGCGACACACTCGACTGGTGGCGACATTTCGCGGTAAGCGAATCCCCCGGTGGTTGACTGTCACCCTCATTGTCCTGGCCGTGGTGGTCCTCATCGTTGTGATCGCCCTGGCACGAGTCGTGATGACCGTTCGAGATCCAGCCGCGGTGATTCGCGAGGATCGACTCACCAACGCAGACATCTGGGACACCGAGCCTCGCATGATGGCAGCGGGCCTTGGCTTCACGAACATCATCGGGGTCCCGGGACTGTCGACGGACGACATCGATGGTTCCCGAACCCGAGTTCGACTCGCCGGTGGCGCCTGGAACGTGCCTAACTGCGCGGTGGGCACCGTGCCCGACCTGGTGAGTTACACCAGCGCTGCAACACCGGAAGCGGTCAAGACCACGTACGGAGAACTCGTGTACTACTCCGATGGCCTACCTATCGAATTCAGTTGGCCCGTGCTGCCCAGCACTGTGCACGCAGACGATTTCCAGGTGAATCTCAACGACGGAACGTCGGTGCAGCCTCAGGTTGCAGCAGCGTGGCCAAACTTCGAGTACAACGAACGCAGCACCGTTGTGATCTTCGGACACTTCGGCAATCGGATAGATCCGAACGAGCCCGGAGCGATCTTCCCCACATCGGTCGAAGTTGTTCAGGGAGAGACCACACTCGAATTAGTCGGGGTCGATAAGCAGCGTGTCTCGGCGGTCGGCATGCGGGCCGAGTCAGGCGGTTCCCCGTACACCGATCCGAACGTTCCACCGAAAGGCCGCGGTGGCCCACAACTCGCTGCAGCCAAGTTGAGTATCTACACCTCCGAGGGTGATGCAGGCCCAGCCTTGTTCAGCCCTGGCTTACTTCCCAACCATGGCGAGGCTCTTTACGGACACCGGGCGCAATTCCGACTTCGGGTCTTCACTACAGGCGGCATGACGGCCGACGGCGTGCGCGGCCTATGGCCCACCGAGTTCGAACGCTTCTTCCGAGTCGTAGCCGAGGACGATGAGGGCGTCGAGGTTCTCATTACCGAGTCCGGCCTCGACTACGAGATAAACGGCGGCACGCTCCGCGTTGAAGGTTTGGCTGATCTCGGAATAAAGCAGGACAGCTACGACGATTGCTACCACGAGGACAAGGACAACCAGATCGACATCATCCTCTCCGGTGACGAATCCGCGGTGAAGGCGATCACCCGGGTCCAGATGCCATCGACGGGCCATTATTCCCCCGTCTATAACCCTGGTGGTCCTGGTAATGATCCGATGCCTGGCTTGAGATACACCGCGCCGAGTCCACCGATCGACATACAAGTATTGATGGCGATCGACGATCCACTCGTTGTGACGTATCCGTAGTTCCTATCCAGACCACTAGTTGAGCGTGGAAAGCGCCAACGCGCTCAACACAGTCCACTCATCCGTCCGCTCGAGACTGCACCGACCGTCGCAGTATTCGGCGATAAGCCGCCTTCCCAAACCCGGCGGATTTCCGCTCGGGCCGGTTCCGTTGTCGCGAATCACGATCCGGATGCCTTGGGGATTGGGATCTATCGATACTTCAATTCGCTGAGCAAGACCGTGGCGATATGCATTCGAGAGCCCCTCTTCAACGATTGCGGCAACATGAGAGAGGTCGCGTCGCGACGCTAGTTGGCTGTCAATGCTGAGCGCAACGTTAGTAAGCGCTTGCCAGTTCTCGACCAGGTGACCGACTGAGGATTGCAGGGTGTCGTCATTATCGACACCGCCACTGATCGCCCACTGGTCCAAGATTTGTGCACCCTCTTCGAGGGCTCGTACCGTTGCCTGAGTGTCCCCGGCACGCTGTGCTTGATCGATCGCTGCCGCACAGGCAATAAGCCTGGTCTGTACCGATCCATGCAAGCTTTGTGCAACCTCCCGAGTAATTGCGGCGAAGGTGCTACGACGAGCTTCGGCTTGAATGTGTTGTTGCGAGACCTCGTCTTCCAAGGATTCAAGAACCCAGCGCCGGACATCACCGAGGGCGGCGACATAGGACACCAAGATCACCCCGCCTATGAAAGCGATGATGATCGATCCGGCATCTTGAGCGGGAGTAGTCACGTCCCCCGGGATCAGGCTGTACGCGAGGATGGTGATCAACGAGGCGAGTACTGCCGCGGCGTAGACCACGCGCTTGGCCAGCACAGAGCCTGCTGCCGCTATCAATCGATTGGCCCCGGCAAGCCATGCCCAAACGACAAGACTGATAACGACCACAGCGATCGGTGCCCAGACTCCGAAGCCACGGACCGATGCCCCAGGCAGTCCAATAGCGGTGATGAGTGCGGTATTGCCGGGCATGAATCGGGGATCGCGCCACAAGTGGCGAAAAACCTGCCCGGCCCGAGGCTTCGGGTATTCGGGAGCGACCGCTTCCCACAACTCGTGACTCAAGGGTCGAACGGAATCACGAGCGGCGTCCTCCAGAACGCTCACCGGAGAATTCATCGCACCAGTCCGCTCTCTGCCCTGCCCAAACGAGGACAGAGCCTCATCGAGTTGGACGCGGGCTCCGGCCAATCGTTCATCCACCAGGGCATCCACCCGCGCCCGCACGTCTAGTCCTGCCTCGCTTTCCTCAATCGAGGCTTGTTGCAGGGCAATCGCTTCGTCGAGGAGTTCGTTGCGTTGCCGGATGAATCTCTCTCGGCCTTCCAGCAGGAGCGAGAACACCACTCCCAACCACAAGGTGGTCAGACATGCGAAGAACAGGCGCAATCCCACCGGTAATGCTGTCTGCTTACCTAGGACGGAGTCGAGGTATTCCATCCCAAGGACAGGGATAACTCCCGCGCTGAGGTAGAAACCCGCGTACAGCCACACAGGGACAGGCTTTGTTGCTCTGTTGCGGAACACCGTGAACATCGCAAGTACGCCGTAGACAGCGTTGGCGAGAACTGCGACCCCCATGACCACTGCGGCAACAGGGATGTCCTCAGGAGGCATTTGTCGAGACCCGAGAGTTCCGCCGGTCAGGACCATCTGGGGGTAGGTGAGCAAGTTGGCGAAGACGATGACCTGCCAGGAGATGGCCCAACGACCGGTAACACGTTCTGCGAGTTGCCGGAACCTCAGCAACATCGAGCAACCTCCTACCCCGTCATTGGGGCTATTCAACACCACAAAGCAAGAGGACCCAGGACATCGTCCTGGGTCCTCTCAGTGGTAGCGGGGGCAGGATTTGAACCTGCGACCTCTGGGTTATGAGCCCAGCGAGCTACCGAGCTGCTCCACCCCGCGCCGCTTCCTTGCGGAAGTAGTGCCAGGGTACGCGATCACCACCGTGGCCCGGTGATCGGGTCAGGTCACCGTCTCGTCGGGCACCGCATCCTCGGCTCCCTCGTCCACCGGTGGTGGCAGTGCCTCCCCCGTAATCTGAGCTTCGGCTACGGCAGCTCGCTCGAGAGCCTCAGCAAGACGATCTTGTGCCTCGCCGTAGGCCCCAAAGTCTCCGTCGGCCAGCGCATCTTGCCCCTCTTGATAGGCCCGCTGCGCGTCGTCAATCGCGATCGCCAAGTCCGTCACCGGATCGCCGGTAGACGGTGGCGTGGTCGGCTGTGGATCCGGCGTTGGACGGGGAGCGATGCCATCCTCAGGAATCGGTTCGGGCTCAGCCTCGGGCACAGGCGACGAGCCCAGGACCTGCTCCAGCGCGCCGGTCAGGGTGTCGTCAAGCGCGACGTTAGCTCCGTACCCGACCAAGACCTTGCGCAGCAGCGGGTAGCCCTCAGCCGCCGCTCGCAGATAGACGGGTTCGACGTACAGCAAGCCGTCATTGAACGGCAACGACAACAAGTTGCCGAACTCAATTTCCGAGCCACCACGACGCAGGAGGGACAACTGGGATGAGACCGTGGGGTCTGATTCAAAGTTGTTCTGAACCTGCTGTGGTCCAGGCGTGGTGGTGTTCGACGGTAACTGCAGGACGCGGATCTTGCCGTAGTCCTCCCCTGGATCCGAACTGACCGCCATAAACGCAGCCAGGGTCTGACGTCGTTGTGGCGCGAACGTGGTCGTCAGGGAGAACGCGGGTGACGCTTCACCGGGCATCTGCAAAGTCAGGTAGTACGGAGGCTGGAATACCTGAGCGGGCGTGACGGTCGGATCGAATGGGACGATCCATACATCCGTGCCGTTGTAGAACGTGGATGCATCTGTCACGTGATAGCGCGTCATGACGGTGCGCTGGACCTTGAACAGGTCCTGCGGATACCGAACGTGCTGGACAATCTCGTCGGGCATGTCGGCCAGCGGCTCCACGACATCGGGAAAAGCCTTCTGCCACGTTTGCAAGACGGGGTCGGATTCATCCCACGCGTAGAGGGCCACCGAGCCTTCGTAGGCGTCCACGACTGCCTTAACCGAGTTGCGCATGTAGTTTACGCGATCTCGAGCGATCAGGCCGGCGGCGAAGTTTGCGCTGCTGATGGAGTCCGCCGTCGCTTCACTCAACGAAACGCGACTGGAGTACGGGAAGTCGTTCGACAGCGTGTAACCATCGACGATCCACTTGATCCGTCCATCGACCACCACGGGGTATGGATCCTGATCAAGGGTGAGCCAGGGAGCGACCTTGCCAACACGGGTCAGCGGATCGCGATCCCACATAATCTGCGACTCGGCGTTCACCAGATCGGACAGCAAGATATTCGTGTCCTGGAACTTGGTCGCAAACAGCAGCCGTCCGAACAGCGAACCCATGTCGACGCCACCGGAACCTTCGTAGGTGGTGTTCGTCTGACCCGACGGACTGGCATCGTCCGGGTAGTCCAGTTCAACCGGAGGCGAACCCTCGGGTGCCCCGACTATCGAGTACGGCGGGGAAAACTCACCGAAGTAAATCCGAGGCTGTTCGACTTCCAAGGCTCCGACCGGTGGGATGTCGCTGGCGAAGAAGTCTGGTGTTCCATCTGACTCGGCAGTGTTGTCATAGGCGGAGACGAAGCCGTAACCGTGAGTAAAGACAGCTACCTCGTTCGTCCAGTTGCGCTGCCCATCGGGAATTCCAGCGAGGTTGATCTCTCGAGCTGCGACGACAGCTCCGCGTCGGCCATCCTCGAGGTCGTAGCGATCCACATCCAGCCGAGAGTTGAAGGAGTAGTAGCCGCGAATCTGCTGCAACTGGTTATACGTGGGAGAGACAACTGCCGGATCCAGCAAACGAATGTTGTTGATCGTGCCGGCACTCGCCTCCACGACCTCGACACTGGGCGGCGATACCGAACCGGCGTAATCCTCGATCTCGACACCGTCGAGATTGTAGGCCGCGCGCGTCGCCTCGATGTTGCGTTCAATGAAGGGGCGTTCTCGCACCAATTCGCTCGGACGCACCTGGAACTGCTGGACGATTAGCGGGTACACGCCACCAACGACCACTGATGTCAGGACCATCAAGCCCAAGCCAATAAGCGGAATAATCCATTGGCGCCGGAAGATGTTGAGAACGAATAACAGCGCAACGAGAAGTGAAACGAAGGTCAGGATGTTCAGCGCGGGTACAACGGCGTTGACATCGGTAAACTGCAGCCCGGTGAATCCACCAGCCAGATCACTGCTTTGGATGACCAAGTCGAAGCGATCCAGCCAGTAGGCCACCGCCTTCAGCAGCAGGAAGATCGCGATGAGTAAGGACACCTGAACCTGGGCAGCCCGCGTCGCGCGATCGCCCTTGGGTTGCAGACGCAAGCCGCCGTAGAGGTAGTGGACGACCACCACGAGACCGAGCGCGATGAACGTAGCAGCGAAACCGAAACCGAGGAGGAACCGCCAGAAGGGCAGTTCGAATGTGTAGAAGGAGACATCGAGCCCGAATTGCGGATCTTCGATACCGAACGGCGTCGCATTGCGCCACTGCAGGAATCGCCCCCACTCACCTGAGGCGGCTAAGCCACTGAACAAACCCAAGACGACTGTCAGACCGAGCAGCAACCGCCCCTTGAAGGGTTCAATTGCCTCGCGATAGCGCTCCAGGCTCGCCTGCTCAGGAGTGCTGCCCACGGAGGCCGGTCGAGTCCGGTACGCCAACCAGGTAGCGAAAAGCACCACGAGTGCCATCCCAATGCCGAATGCGAGGAAGAGCAGACCTCGGGTGACGATGGCGATGGTGTACACCTGCGGCTTATCCACTGAGGTGAACCACAGCCAGTCGGTGTAGAAGCCGGTAAACAAGACAAAGGACACAACGATCGCTGCGAGGACTCCGATGGTCGGCAGCAAAACGCCACCGCGTCGCCTCTCCGGAGCGTCCGGACTTGCGCTCCCCGCGGGGAAATTGAATGTCACGTACTGAACCTACGACACGTCGGGTGATCAGTCCTGCGCAGGGCAGCTAGCCGTTGCCTCACCCACCGCCCAGGCACGTATACCTTCAACGGTATCGGTCAAGGTGGCAACGGGCACCACGGTCAGCCCATCGGGAATGTGCCCAGCAGCCTCGGCGCAGTGCCGCTCGGGCATGATGAACAACTCGGCACCGGCATCGCGGGCTCCTGCCAATTTTTGGCGAATTCCACCAATGGGCCCCACCGTTCCATCGGGCTTGATCGTTCCAGTCCCTGCGACGTACCCGCCACCGGTCAGGTCCTCGGGTGTGAGTTTGTCGATGATCCCCGTCGCGAACATCAATCCGGCGCTGGGACCACCAACATCTTGCAAGGTGAAGTCGATGTCGAAGTCCGGGGTGAAGTAGATGCCGACCATCGCCCCCACATACGGGGTCCCGGCTTGGTCGGGATTCTCCGCCGAAGTGACGTCCACGTCGAGAATCTCGCCGCCGCGTTCGACCTCGAAGGTGAAGGTCGTGCCGATCGGCTGACCTTGGACCGCATCGACAACGTCAGATGGTTGTCCCACGGTAACTCCGTTAATGGACATCACTTGATCACGCGGTTCCAGGCTCTTCCCGGCTGGCGCGTCATCGAATACCGCTGTGATGACTACCTCAGTTGTCGTCGGAATCTCTAGGAAATTCAACGCTGCACCGATCGCGTCAGACTCGGATGTGCTGAACAGTCGTGCCTGGCGCTCACGCACCTCGTCGCCGGTGATGTCATCCGGATAGATGAGTTCCCGTGGAACGACAGCCTCAGCCGTACTGAACCACGCGCCGATCGCCTCGACGAAAGTCAGGCCACCACGCGGTCCACCGGATTCACGCACTGTTGTCATATCGAGATTGCCTGTCACGGGGTACGTGGTGGTTCCGCTGATTGAGAGGAAAGGCTCTCCATCTGACTCACCGATGACGTTGAAGGTTGGGCCAGGAGCCAACTTCACGTAGGGAACTGGAAGCACCGACGCGACCGTGACGAGAACCGCGAGAGAAACCGCACTGACGAGGGCGACTCTCGCCCGTGTGCTCATACCTCGCACGCGGGCCCACCATTCGCGCGCCGGTGGTAGTCGAAAAGCCACTAGCGGGTCGAGCCCGAGGATCGACGCGATGCACGACCGGACGGGCGAGTAGAACGCTCCATCGCCTCACGAAGTCGGACGCGCTCAGCCATCGGGTCCGTCCGAGGCTCGGAGTTCCGTGACCTCAGAGTCACTATTGCGATCGCAAGTGCCGTGACGAGTATGGGAATAGCCCACCACACGAGTGCCGACACAAGACCTTCCTCTCGCCTCATCCCCGTCACGAACACCTTTGACTATCCATGACCAGTCCCGACCAATGCTCATCGCACCGGTCGGTGACGTAGTTGAGACTACGCCAGCGCCCAAGGTGGGGCCATCCGTGCCCTGATGGCAAAGCACGTGAGCTGTAGGCGCACGACATCCGAAGGTGCCCGATTCAGGCCAAATACGTGAAGCCCCCGGGGCGCATGATGGATGCCCGCCTTCCCCTTGCGTGCATCCACCCGTTATCCCGGGGGCTTCGACGCGAAGACGCTAGGGACGGACCCACGTCTGCGTCAAACCGTTCGGACAGATTTCCCACGCGGGGTGTGGATAGAACTGGGGACAGCCTGGGGGCAACGCGGAGATGAGTTGTGGAATATCGGTGAATTCCGCTGTGAATAACCTGAGGAATACGCCTCGAACAGACCCCTTCCAGGAGGAAATCGTCACCCCCAGGCTGTGGAGAAAAATTCCTAAGCGGCTCGTTACCCGAAAATGAGCCACGAGCGTCGCTCGTCCGAGTCGCGCCAACCCTGGGCATCAGCGACGAGTGCACGGACCGATGCGTCGACATCGGGCTGTAGATCGGCGGAGAACCAAGCAAGGTCATCGCTCTCGTCGCTCATGACGAGGTCAACCGCATCCGGCGCCAACACCAGGAACTGCACATCCCAATGAACGCTCGCCAAGGGCTGTCCCTGCTCGTCGCGCCCACAGGGAACGTCGTGGCGATCTAGCCGGATGGGCAGCGCACTGATTCGACCGTGGCTAATCCCGCTTTCCTCGCGCACCTCTCGAAGTGCGCCCTGCACGATGCTGGTGTCACCGGATTCCAGATGACCTCCGAGTTGCAGCCATCGGCCCACCTTGGGATGCAGAGTCAACAGAACCTGACCCTCGGACTCGTCAATAACGATGGCACTGGCGGTCACATGTCCCACGCGACAGGACCGCCAGACGGCATCGTCATGACGATCGACGAAGTCGATGTATTCCTGCGCGAGCGCCAGCTGGCCGGGATCGTCGTGGGTGAATTCGGCGAGAAGGGCTCGAGCATCCTCAAGCAAGTTCATGAGGATGCGTCGTCTCCATCGTTTGACTCACCGCCGAACTCACCGCCAAAGGCTTCGTCTTCCAGCCCACTGTCTTCCAGCCAATCAATCGTGTCCGGGACTGCACCCGAACCCTGTGCGAAGCCAAGCGGATCCTCAAGATCCTCCGGGCCAGGCAATAGGTCGGGGTGGGACCACACGGCATCGCGCGCCTCTGCTCCGCGACTCGCGCGGATAGCTGCAAAAACCGTGTGGGCTTCGCGCATGGCTCGGGGACGCAGTTCCATGCCCACGAGAGCTGCGAAAGTCCGCTCTGCCGGACCCCCGGCCGCACGCCGACGACGCATAGCTTCGGTCAAGGCAGTCAATGCTGGAAGTCGTTCCCCGCTGGCCTGCTGAACGACCTCGTCCACCCACCCCTCGATACATGCCAACAAGGTCTCCAGTCGAGCGATGGCGGCCTTCTGTTCGGGTGTGTCCTCCGGCGTGAGCAAGCCTCCGGCGAGCACCTGTTGCAGAGCTTCGGGATTCGAGATGTCCACATCCCCCATGGCCTCCGACAACCGCTCAGAATCGACCTTCATGTAGCGGGCGTACTGCTCAACCGCCCCGACTACCCGAGGTGCGAGCCAGGGAACGTGAACAAAGAGTCTCTGGTGAGCGGCCTCTCGCAGCGCTACGTACATCAACGCATCCGATGGCGACACTTCGAGTCCTTCGGAGAAGGCCGCGACATTGTTCGCAAGCACCGCGGTGTGCGGCGTCTCCGTCAAAGGAATGCCAATATCGGAAGCCGACAAGACTTGGTCCGCGAGCCCGGCAAGCGCCTGGCCCACCTGCATGGCAAAAGCGGCAGCGCCCAGCTGCTGCACCATGCCCATCATGGGTTGCAGCATCTGAAGAAACTCAGGAGGCATTCCGTCCGGGAGCATTCCGCGCAGTTGCTCGGGCAGTGCCGCATTGAGATCGTCGCTGCTCATCTGCGTGAGGTCCTGACCACTGGGCATCATGCCGGCTACTGCGCCGGTTACGTGCTCAGCGATAGGCGACACGATCCGCTTCCACGCGGGGCCGGTGGTCACGAGCCAGTCACTACGCGACCACGCCTGAACGGGCGCGCCCGAAGCAGGGAATTGGGTGACCTCATCTAGCCACAGTTCCGCAAGTGAGATCGCCGACGTCACCGCCTCTCGCTGACCCTCCGAAATCGACGGATCACCAGCAGCGACCAGCGCCTTACGCGCAACGTCCTCGACGATCGACCAGTTCACCGGACCATCGGCACCTGGCGCTCCGGCGGACTGCATCATCTGGCCGAGTTGTTGGAGTGCTTGTCCGAGCGCGTTGGCGTCGAACGGGTTGTTGTCCCCAGATCCCGGGGCTCCGAAGCCGAAGGGCATGCTCATGTCACCACGGTAACCGCAAGCGAAAGGCCCGGATACCGCTGGCTTGATGCCAGGGCTTCCGGGCCTTGCGCGGAAACTGGTGACGACCGGGCGGTTTGCCCTAGAGCCGTCGGAGGCCGAACTAGGCCTTGCCCAAGATCCTCGTGACCTTGGTGCCGCAAACCGGGCAGATGCCCTTGGCGAAGCGACGGCCGTTCTTCTCCTCAACGTGTCCGGTGAACTCGCGCTTCTCCTTGCACTTCACGCAGTACGCCTCACCGGTGTATTCCTCGGCCATGGGGCCCTCCTCTTGCCGATCTACCGCCTCAGCGGTCGGTGGCAGGCGCCACCTGATGCCCCGTGGGCACGAATTCACCCTAGGGCAGCAAGGGGGTAGATAAGAGGCACGCGCCGTCGTGCCGCGGGAAATAATCAGACAATTCGGTTAAATAACCCGCTTTTCCCCTCGAAGAATCGGTTCAGACCACCCTCCCGCACAATTGGCCCGTGCCCGAGGACTCACCCCGACCCGAAAACTGGATTTCCCGCGTTGACGCCGACCGGCTTTTGACTGACCTCGATGAGTTGCTGAGGATTCCCTCGCTCGGTGGAACCAACGCGGAAATCGATGCTCAACGCCACCTAGCCGACCGGTGGATCGCCGAGGGGCTCGAGGTCTCTACGTGGGACATAGACGTCACCTCCACTATGGCTCAGCCCGACTTCCCCGGGATGGAGGTCGATAGACAACGAGCCTTGGGTGTTCTAGCTCGGCTCGCGGGTACCGGTGATGGCCGCACTTTGCTCATAGACGGCCATACCGACGTCGTGCCGCCCGGGGACATACATGCTTGGAGCGGCGACCCTTTTACGCCCAGGACAGCTGAGATCGATGGCCGCTCAGTTGTCATCGCACGCGGCGCTTGCGATATGAAGGCAGGACTCGTTGCAGCATGGGAAGCCGTACGAATGGTTCGCGCATCAGGAGTGTCGCTCAGAGGGGACGTTTTGCTATGCCCCGTCAGCGGCGAAGAAGACGGTGGGCTGGGCACCTACGCTGCACTAGAACAACTCGCTGCTACCCCAATCGATGCATGCGTCATTCCTGAGCCGACCGACTTGGATCTCGTCCCCGCCAACGGCGGGGCACTCACCTTCCGGCTTCGGGTGCCCGGTGCCGCAATCCATGCGTCACGCCGGTCGGAGGGCGTCAGTTCCATCGAGAAATTCGTGCCGGTGCTACGAGCGCTGTCCGAACTCGAGGCGATCCGCAACGCCCACGTTGATCCGCTCATGAAACGTTGGCCGATTGCCTACCCGTTGTCCATCGGTACGGTGCACGCAGGCGACTGGGCATCAACTGTTCCCGATTTGTTGATCGCCGAAGGACGTCTGGGAGTCGCTCTCGATGAGACCGCCGATCACGCGCGACGCGAGCTTGAGGCAGCCGTTTCACGCGTGTGCGAGTCGGACGCGTGGCTGCGCGAGCATCCGGTCACGGTCGAATGGTGGGGCGGCCAATTCCACTCCGGACGCACGGAGCCGGACGCACCCATCGTGTCCTTAGTCCGTGACGCCCACACGCGCACAGCAGGCGCTACTCCCGAGACCTACGGCGGACCATATGGGTCGGACCTGCGGCTTCTCGTCGGCAAGGGCGGGATCCCCACGGTGCAGTACGGGCCGGGCGACTCACGCGTCGCCCACGCACCGGACGAGTACGTCGCCATCGACGACGTCATGACGTGTGCCGCGGTTCTCGCGGAGGTGATTGTTGATTTTTGCTCGTGAGCGGTGTGCTGCCATTGCTTCGTTAGCCGATGGAGCCTGTGGATCGCATCTGGCCGTCCACAAGCCTTTGCCGCAATCGTCGGCGCATGTCGAACTCGAGTAAAACCGAACCCCCCTGCCCTCGATTGCGCCCAGACACCGCGATCATCCGCATCGACGCGCACCGTGTGCACATCGGAGACAACCCGTACCCCACATTGCTCTCCGAAGCGGAAACGACGTGGCTTCGTGGATTGCCTAATTTCCACTCATGGGGCGAGGCCCTCGATGCATTTCCCGGTCACACCCAACGCGCGGCCAGTGTCATCGACGAGGTCCGCAATCGAGGCGCATTGCAAGATCCCGGTGAATGCTGGTGGCTCTCTCCCCAAGAAAGACTCGCCGCACAGCCGTCTCTCGTCGCGTTGTCAACGTGGCACAACCACCCGGCCTCGGCGATCGCCTCGAGAATGGCATCGTCCGTTGCTGTCATCGGTGACGATCGCTGGGTGAGTTTGCTCAGGGAGACATTGCTGGCCGGTGGCTTGAACGCCGTCAATCACACCAGTGTGGTGCCTGCGGACATCGTGATCGTGTGCGCATCCGTGCCTGCCGATGCTCCCGAAGCAGTCTTGTCCTGGCTGCCATCGGCAGCCCAGGATCGTCCGCACCTGCCGATAACTGCATACCGCGGCCGCGCCAGCGTTGGTCCACTCGTCGAACCTGGACGAACCCCCTGCTTGCGGTGCAGCTTCCTGCACCATCGCGACACCAATCATCTCTGGCCATCGATCATTAGCCAATGGATCCAGCACCGCACGAATCTCCCCGTGGCGACCGATTCGTTACTTGCCTCACACAGTGCCGTTCACGCCGTGGCCATGGTCAGAAACTGGATCGACTCTTCTGAACGCGCATCACCGCGACGGATAGTGATCGAAACTCCCAGTTTCCGAGCCAGCGAGCACCTCGTTGCCGCACACCCCGAATGCGGCTGCCTGTGGGGCGCGGGCGCGCCGGCCGCCCTCCGGGGGGACCGCGACGCGCAGGATCGATCAACCTCGGTGACAATGGGCGAGTGCCCGACATTCCCAAGAACGCACTGACGCGAAGCGTCCGAATCGCCACTTTGCCGGCGTCCTATGCCGGTCGGGCAGCGTGGGGCTTTGGCAAGAAGGTCGGCGGCAAGCCTGCAGAAGTGGTCACCGCCGAGATCCAGCAACGTACGGCTGAACAGATCTTCGCCGTTCTCGGGGAGCTCAAGGGCGGAGCAATGAAACTCGGCCAGGCTATGAGCATCTTCGAGGCGGCCCTTCCCGAGGAGGTGGCCGGTCCATACCGGGCAACGTTGACGAAGTTGCAGGATGCAGCACCAGCAATGCCCGCTGAGACCGTCCATGCAATCCTCGCTGACTCTCTGGGTGCCGACTGGCGCGACCAATTCACCCACTTCGACGACAAACCCGCCGGAGCTGCCTCCATCGGTCAGGTGCACAAGGCAATCTGGCACGACGGACGTGAGGTCGCTGTCAAGGTCCAGTACCCCGGGGCGGACAAGGCGCTCATTGCGGATCTCAACCAAATGGCCCGGATGGGCAAACTTTTTGCTTCCTGGGTTCCAGGCTTGGATCTCAAGTCACTGATCGCCGAACTCAAAGAGCGTGTCATCGAGGAACTGGACTATCTCGGCGAATCCCAGTACCAGCGCCAGTTCGCGGTTGCCTTCGACGGCGATCCCGAGTTCTGCATCCCCCACGTACTGGCCGCAGCCCCTCACGTACTCATCACCGAGTGGGTAGACGGCCGACCAATGTCCGACATCATTGCGAACGGAACCCCAGAAGAACGCGACCGCATCGGACTTCTCTACGAACGATTCCTGCTGTCCGGACCCTCGCGCGCCGGACTGCTCCACGCAGATCCACACCCGGGTAATTTCCGAATGACCAACGATGGTCGTCTCTGCGTTTTCGACTTTGGAGCGGTGGCGGTGCTGCCGGACGGACTTCCTCCGGCAATGGGCACCCTGCTTCGGATTGCCCAGAGTGGCGACGCGCAACGAGTCGTCGAAGGACTTCGCGACGAGGGCTTCGTGCTTCCGCACGTCGATGTTGATCCCGAGCAACTACTCAACTACCTCGATCCATTCGTGGAACCGGCACGCCACGAGTACTTCCACTTCAACCGCGAGTGGCTCCGAGGTCAGTTCACGCGAATCAATGACTTCCGCAGTCCTGACTTCGCCGTCGGCTTGAAAATTAATCTCCCGCCGTCCTACGCACTGATTCACCGCGTGTGGCTCGGCAGCATCGGTGTGCTGTGCCAGCTCGATGCAACTGTGCCTGCCCGCGGCGAGATCGAGCGATGGGTGCCGGACTTCATCGAGCCCAGTCACGCTGGCAACTAACGGCGCCCGCGCACCAGATCGACGATCTCTTCCCCGTAGGCCTCGAGCTTGGCGGGCCCAACTCCCGGAATCGAACTCAGGGAATCAGTATCTGCCGGTAGTTGTTCAGCGATGGCGATCAAGGTGGCGTCGGTGAATACGACGTAGGCCGGGACGCTTCGTTCTCGAGCATGGCCGATCCGCCACTCTTTGAGCTCCTCGAGGAAATCTTCGTCAAACGTCGCAGGACAGACCTGGCATCGTCCGATCGTCCGCTCCCCTGGCGTGACAAGGGCCTTGCCGCACGTGCGACACGCAGCCGGCCCCCGCCGCGAACGCCCCTTGCCCGAGCGCTGCCCGGACGCACGCTGAACACAGGACGCATCGGCACCGGGAAGGGCAGCTAACCGCGTGAGGAAACGACTCATCTGTCGCGTTGGCCTGCCGCCTGGCTGGCGAGACCGCGCCCACGACAGGCGAAGCTCACGCTCGGCTCGGGTGATCGCGACGTAGAGGAGACGCCGTTCCTCCTCGATGTTCTCGGCGGTCTCGGCATGTTGGAGAGGCAGCAAGCCATCACTGCAACCGATGAGATGAACATTTCGCCATTCCAGACCCTTGGCGGCGTGGATCGACGCCAGCGTTACTCCGTCGGGAACCGGTGCGAACTGTGCCGAGGCACGTTCGTCTACGTAGCCGATGAACTCCGCTAGGTCAGCCGCACCGCTTTCACGTGCGAGTTCAACCAACGCCGCCAAAGATTCCCAACGCTCGCGCACGGCGCCGGTGGTGGTGGGCTGGTCAGGGGTCCACCCCATAGAACTAAGGACGTCCGTAACGGCCGAAACGGTATCCGAAGAGTCGATTACCCCCGCTCGAGCGGCTCCACGAAGTCGAGTCACCGCCTCGCGAACCTCTCCTCGCTCGAAGAATCGCTCAGATCCGCGCACGGTGATAGGCACTCCAGCATCGGCGAGCGCGGACTCGACTTCCACCTGCTGAGCATTGATTCGATACAAAACGGCGATGTCGCGTGGGCGTATCCCAGAGTCGATGCTCGCTTTGATCCGCTGGGCGACCGCTGAGGCCTCGGCGACATCGTCGTCGAAGACGTCAATCTCTGGCACCGCCGATGCGTCACGTTGCGATGTCAGCGTGACGGCAGCCGCGGACGACGCGCCCGCGTGAATGACACCGTTGGCTAACTCAACGATCTGCGGAGAACACCGATAGCAGCGCACCAGGCGCACGGCGGTCGAGTCTGGGAACTCGTGGGGAAACCGAATCAAGTAATCCGAGCGTGCTCCGGTGAAGGAGTAAATGGTCTGGCTTGGGTCGCCGACTACGCATATGTCGTCACGATCACCGAGCCACAACTTCAGCAAGGCGTGCTGTACGGGATTGACGTCTTGGTATTCATCGACTGTGAGCCACCGATAAGCCGTTCGCACTTCTCGGGCGATCGAATGGTCAGACGACAAAGCACCGACGAGCACCAGCATGACGTCCTCAAAGTCGATGACACCTCGGTCGGATTTGGCTTGTTCGTAGAAGGCCAAAACGCGAGACAACTGAGCTGGCTCAAGACTCAGCGCACGCGCATGGTTGGCACCAACAAGAGTGTGCTGATCGAGGAAATTGACACGTGCCCATTCGATGTCGCCGCTGACGTCGCGCACGAGCGAGGTATCAGGCGACAGATCATTGGCCGCGAGTGCAGCGGCAACCATCTGCGCCTTGCTCGGCATGAGGTCAGGAAAGGCGCGATCAGAAATCCGGGGCCAGAAGTACCGCAACTGCCGCAGCGCCGCCGCATGGAAAGTCCGTGCCTGGACACCATCGACGCCGAGAGCACGCAATCGCGTCCGCAACTCACCCGCCGCACGGTTTGTGAATGTGACTGCCATAGTGCGTCGAGGATCGTGCGCTCCAGTGAGAACGCCGTAGGCGATTCGATGGGTGATCGCGCGAGTCTTGCCGGTCCCGGCTCCCGCGAGCACCATGACCGGACCCTCGAGGCTCTCCGCGACAGCCCGCTGCTCAGCGTCCAGGCCGTCGAGTACAGATTGCGGGTCCACAGGGTGATGCTGTCACGGCAGGCCGACGCTCGCTTCAGCGTCTGAGATGCCGCTCAATGGAGGATGGCGTACTCCACCATGACAATCGCGAATCCCAAGAGCCCGTAGACCAGGCCAAACCCCACCTGCCCCCATGCCCCCAGACCGGCCGCTCGGGCCGCGTAGACACCCCAGAAGATAAGGCTTATCGCGTAGAGATCGACGCTGAGATCGACGGCTTGGGAAGTGCTCCCAGTGGTCAAAGAGACCACGACTCCAATGATTACAACGGGTACGCCTACCGCTAGGTACTGCAGGGCATCGCGCGCCAGGACCAAGCGATCTGATCGCTGCAAGCGATGTCCGGTCCGGATTTGGATATCCAGGGCATCCGAAAAACTGTGCGCCATCGACAATGCAAGAAGCGGGAAGAAGGCGATAGTAATTAGGTCCCACAATCCCTGGCCGGCGATGACGTCAACGTCCACGTCTCCCGCCGCGGTCAATGTGACCATCAAGATGATCGTCGCGTAAATTACGCGGTGCGGATCAAACCGGTGCCCTAGAACAGCAACCTCAGGGTGATGACCCGCTCCGCCGACGCCCGCCACAACACCAGCATGCCAGTTCATGACCGGTCGCCAATGGAACCGCAGGGTTGCCGTAACCGTCTGAATGCGAAACCGTCATCGGTAGCCAAGGAGAGGAAACCCCATGCGCGGTCCAACCTGGTTGACCCGTCCTGCGTTCTGGATACCCGCCGTGGTGGTGATCGGCGCGGCCTTCGTTATCGCGATGGCTGCCTTCCAACCGTGGCGCTTGTTCATCGACGTCACAGTTGATGAGGAACTCCCAGGCGTGGTCAGCCAAACGAGTGTCGAGGAAACCCTCGATGCCGTTGAGCCCTCTCCCGATTCGCCCACTGCGATTGTGCCGTCTCCGAAGGCATCCGATGACTCGGTGACCTCCACTCCGAGGGAGACGGCGGCCCAAACACCCACGCGGGTCGTCGAGGCCGAGGGAACGTTCATCTCCCACGAGCACCCCACCGCTGGCAAGGCTCGGATCATTACCCTCGAAGACGGCAGTCGTGTCCTCCGATTGACCGATCTCGACACCGATAACGGGCCGGACCTCAAGGTCTGGCTGGCTGCCGCGCCGGTCATCGAGGGTCGAGATGGCTGGTTTGTCTTCGACGACGACGACTATCTCGACCTTGGAGCCCTGAAAGGCAACAAGGGAAATCAGAACTATCCGATTCCCGCTGACGCGGACATTTCGAATCTGACGAGCGTGACAATCTGGTGCGATCGATTCAGCGTGTCGTTTGGTGCAGCCGAATTGCAGTCTGTCTAATCAAGGTGCCCTACTGCTAGAAGGAGCGCTGATCGGCTCCCCCGCGACGGAAACGTTGCAAAACAGCCACCGTCACAACCCACAGCACGATGGCACCGGTGGCGATCCAGTAGTTCTCCAGGCCCCAGATCCAGTCGACCACCTTCAAGATCGCGAATCCGCCGGCAAAGAGAACAATGAGCCAGATCCAGTCGGGTACCGGTCGCCGTTGACTCTCCACCACTCGCACTGTAGTGATCCAATCCACCTAGGCGATGCCGCAAGGCGCGAAAACACACAGATTGCCTACGATGCTCGCTATGAGTGATGACGCACGGTGGACGCCCGATCCCGGTGGAGTACTGATGTTCACCACGGTGTGGTGCGGTTACTGCCAGCGACTCAAGGCGCAGATGATGCGCGGAGACATTCCTTTCACCGAGGTGGACATAGAGCATGAACCGGATGCCGCCCATTTTGTGGAAAACCGCAATGGCGGAAACCAGACGGTTCCGACCGTTGTCTTCCCCGACGGAACGGCAATGACCAACCCGCCCTTCAAGGAGCTAGTCGCCAAGCTCGAGTCACTCGCGTCCTAGGGCAGCACCTTTCAGCGGCTCGGCCGCGTAAGCGGCCTGCTCCAATCCCCCGGCAACGGCTCGCCGTACCAGCGCTCGATCAACTTTCGGGCGATGCTGACCGCTGGTGGGAGTGAGATTTCCCCCGATTCGCAGGCCTGGGCCATCTGCTCGCGGGTGAACCATCGAGCCTCCGCGATCTCGTCGCCATCGACTTCAATCGTGACATCGCGCGCGAACGCGTGATAGCCCAACATCAAGGACGCCGGAAAAGGCCAGGGCTGGCTACCCAGATAGATCAAGTCCTGTGGCTCGTTACCGATGCGAACGCCAGACTCCTCGTGCACTTCGCGCCGGACTGCGGCTTCGGCGGACTCGCCGGCTTCAACAAAGCCCGCCAGAGTTGAGAACCACGTCGGTTCCCACCGCACCTGCCGACCCAGCAGTGCGCGATCTGCGTCATCGCGTACCAGGACGATTACCGCAGGATCGGTACGGGGAAAATGGGATACGTCGTCATGAGGGCAGTACCTCGACCAGCCAGCCTCGCGCCATGCAAGTTCTCCACCACACCGGTTGCAGTGCCGATGGGTTCGTGACCAATTGTCCAGTGCTACCGACGCCACCATGAGTCCCGCGTCCATCGAATTGAGATTCGAACCGGACATCCGCAGATCAGCCCACCTGCGGGAATCCTCAGTCGTCGGGGCGGCGTCGTAGTGAGCACAGAAATACGCGGTTCCCTGATCGTCGATGCCGAGGAGCGACGTCGGGATGTTGTCCGGCACCGGTCCGCTCAATGCGAGACGATTCCCCTGCAAGACTGCTTGGCCCTGGTGAATTTGGACGAATCGACTCGACGGGTCAGCAAGGGCTTGCGCGACCCAGTCCGCGTCACTTCGTCGCTCCGCTGCTCGGTCGATGGCTGATCGTGCGAGCACAAGATCATCAAGCAGCCACCACTGCGGATCCGACATACGCACGCGATCTCCCCACTAACGATTGGTGCGAGCCTAAGGTGTCAGCGTGAGCGTGTTCATCCGCCAGCTGACGGGAATCCGCTTCGTGGCCGCCTTCTGGGTCTTCGCCTATCACCTGCAAGGCCCGTTCAACGTCCTGGGACTCCTCGCGATCCCCGTGGTCGGCGACGTCATGCGGGTCGGACGTCTTGGCGTGGATCTGTTCTTCGCACTCTCGGGCTTCATCTTGACCCACACGTATTTGACTCGGATGGGACCAGCAATCCGCGGTGGAGACACGATCCGCTTCTGGTGGCTCCGCCTGGCTCGGATCTACCCGGTGCACCTTGTCATGCTCGTGGTCGCCGGCCTTGCGGTGTTCGCGCAAGCCCGTGTTCTCGGCGAGGACATCGATCGCGACTGGTGGAACCCGATCGACTTCATAAAGAACCTTCTCCTGATCCAAGAGTGGGGGCCGAATCCCGAACGCGGCTGGAACTTCGTCGCGTGGTCACTGTCGATGGAATGGCTGGCCTACCTCGCATTCCCAGTCTTGGTGCTTGTGCTGTGGCGGCTGCACAAGAAGGTTCCCACTTTCGTTCTCGTCATCGCATGGTTCGCCATGCTCGCTCCCTTGGTCGGCTACGGCTTGGGAACGAGTGATCCGTACTACACCGACAACTGGGGATCGACGTACCGCATCGCTAGCGAGTTCGCAGCCGGAGCGGTGACCTACCTGATCGTCCAGCGGTTGGCAGAACGCAAGAACAGCGTCCACCGTCCTGCGGAATGGCTGTCGGCGATCCTCCCGGCGCTGGTCGTCGCAGGTGCAGTGTTCTTGGCCTGGCTTCCGGCGGCCCAACCACCCGCCAATGCGATGAACCCCGATGCAGAGCCTCTGCCACCGTACTTCCATCTCGCCCTAGTCCCGCTGCTCGTTGCGTGGATCGGTGCTTTAGCGCTTGCCCGGGGAGGCTTAGCCCGACCACTGTCTACTCGAACGCTCATCCTCGGTGGGTTTATCTCGTACTCGCTGTACATGACGCACTTGGTCTGGATGGGACTGTGGCGGGCTGGAATGCGCGTCGCCGGCATCGAATCGGGTGCGCTGTATGCCCTGGGTGTCGTCGTGCTCATTGCTGGGGCCCTGGTCATCGCTTGGGTGATGTGGAGGGTCGTCGAGGAGCCGGCGCGCGAGTGGATGCGTGGACTCGTAGGAACGCGTCCAACACCAACGGAAGAGGCGGGCGAAGAGATCGTCGAGGAAACGATGGACGGGGATGACAAGGGTGCGCCGATCGATCCGGTCGCAGTCCCCGATGAAGACGAGCCTTAACCGAGTTCGAGAAGCGCGCGGACCTCAGCGTCGGTATTCGGTCGGATTTCCTCCCCCGACGCCACCATGACGAATGCGGCGTCCACGTCCTGCCAGTCCACGCCGGCTATCTGGGCCCACGCAAGCCGGTAGATCGCCAGCTGGCGCGAATCCACCGACGCAGTAGCCCCGGTCTTCCAATCGACGACCTCGAAACGTCCCCTGTCTGTGAAGACAGCGTCAATGCGCCCACTAATCACCCGTCCGCCGATGATCACGGAGAATCCGCGTTCCACAGCAACCGGCCCGCGCCCGGCGTAACGAGTCTTGCTAAACGAACGCTTCAGCTCCTCGAGTTGCGCATCACTCACGATGTACTCATCCGCCGCACCCGGAAGGTCGTCGAAGCCAAGGAGCGACTGCTGACCGAGTGCGGTCTCAACCCACGCATGCCACGCGATGCCTCGAGCGGCCGCACGCGAGGGTTGGCGCGGCATCGGCCGCAGAAGGTCCAGTGCTACCGCATCTGGATCGCGAATGGCTCGAAGGAAAGTTGTCGCGCCCACATGTTCGCCGAGCTGGACTACGTGTTCGTCGCTTTCCGAAGCGACTGCGTCCTCGATAAGTGCGTCGTAGGTCTCATGCCACATTCGTACTCGCTGCTCTTGCGAGGACCCACCCGGATCCTGAATGTCGGAGAACCCCAGTGACTCCTCGAACATGACGGCAGCATTCGACTCGGCGGCTCTGACAAGTTCAGCCGCGTGCATGAGCGATGCGCGATAGTCGGCAGCAACAGGTTGCGGCCACATCACCGAACCGCCGCGGGTGACGGGATTGGGAGTCCCAGGTTCTGGCTCGGGGGCCCAGAGGACCACTCGACACAAGTCGGGATCGGCTGATTCGACCGCAGATCGAATCTGATTCAAGAATCGGTGGGGACCGCGGGGCTTGGCCTGCCCTGGGCCCCACCAATGCCCTGTCACGGTCAAGGATTCCTCGGCGCGCGTCAACGCTACGTACGCAAGCCGTTCGTGATTTCGATCCTCCACACTTCGAAGGGTGTCGACATAGAGGTCGTGCTGCTTGCTGATTGATGTTCCATCGTCCTCGGGGAATGACGACAACTGCGGTGGGGCATCCGAGCGCAGCGTCCAGGGAACGATTTGTGAACTCGTCAACCAACGACCTCGGGATTTCCCCCCGGGAAATGCCCGCTCGGACACGAAGGGCAAAAAAACGTGGGCAAACTCCAATCCTTTAGCCGCGAACACGGTCATCAGTTGCACCGCACCGTCGATCCGAGGCCGCGTGTGGGCGATCGTGACGTCGAAGCGCTCGGCATCGCGCAGCCATGTCAGGAAGCCGCCAAGGCTGACGCGTCCATCGATTTCCGTCATACCCGCAGCCAGTGTCAGGAAGTCCGCCAAGGCAGCGACGCTCGAACCATCAGGGTCGGCGATTGCAGCCTCGACATCAACCCCGAGCGCTTCGATGGTCCGACCGATGAAGTCGGTCAGCGGCTCATGGGTATATCCGCGCAAGTGGGAAATCAACCCTGAGACCTCTGCAAAGACCTCCAGCGCTCGCGTCGAGTAGTGGTCCGCTGACCCAGGATCCACGACCGCATCCGCAAGTGCAGTGAGTTCAACAGCATCGCTTCCCGTGACCGCTTCCTCGAGATCCTCTTCGATCGTCTCGGTGTCGCGCCGACCACGACCTCCAGCGAGGTCGCTGGCGCGCGCTCCCAAAGCAGCGAGGTCACGAGCCCCGATCCTCCAGCGGGCACCCGTCAGCAGGCGCACCATTGCTGGGTTCGCGGTGGGCTCGTGCACTACTTCCAACAACGCTCGAGCGTCTGCAACAGCTGGGTCGGCCAGCAGAGCTGCCGCACCAGTGACGTGGGTTGGCACTCCGAGTTTGCGCAGGGCCTGATCCATGCGACGAATGTCTTGCGCCGTGGTGCACAGAACCGCGATCGAGTCACGGGAAGTCGAATCCCCGCCGGCACTGCGCTTGGCGCACGACGTGTGGACATCGCGCACCGCGTGGGCGACGAATTCAACTTCGGAATCAATGGTGTCGAACAGTCCGACGTCCACGCGTGCCGCTCGAGCCTCGGGAGCAGGAATGAGCGGATCGGCTCCCGCGTGTTCAGCACGCAGGTCCGTCGCTACCTCGTTGGCAACGTGCAGCACCGCGGGTCCCGACCGCCGGTTCTCCACCAGGGAGAATCGATCGGCCGGACGGCCGGCTTGATGCGGGAAGTGCACGGGGAACGATTCGATGTTGTCCACGCTGGCGCCGCGCCACGAGTAAATCGCCTGACATGGATCGCCGACAGCCGTCACGGGAAAGCCGTCGGCGAACAGCGTCTGCAGCAGGAGCCGCTGAGCGATCGAGGTGTCTTGGTACTCATCAAGCAGGACGACGTCGTAGCGCGCACGGATCTCGGCAGCAGTCTCCGGGAATCGGTCGACAATCCGCTGGGCCAGTCGAATCTGATCGGCGTACTCCCACAGATCGTTACGGGTCTTGTACTCCCGCCACCGGCGAATGAGCCCCGCAAGTGTTATCCGACGTTCGGCTGCCTCTGAGATTTCACGGGACTTGCCTTTCCCTGTCCCAAGGGTGTCCAGGCGCGTCACGAGTTCTCGATCATGTTCCATCAAGGCGTCGGGTTCGATCGCCAATTCACTCAACTCCCCGTCGAGCCGGAGCATGTGCTCGGTAATCGACACTGGGTTGCGACCAAATCGCGCGAGTGATTCCACGATGTCCTCATCGGCAACGCTGCACACGAGTCGATAGGCATGCTGGTGGCGAAGCCCATCAACGAGCAACGTGGCTGACGGTTCGTGACCGATGCGTAGGCCGTAGTCGGTCACGATGCGGGCGGCAAATGCGTTGTAGGTGAACACCAACGGCTCGGCGTCGACGAATCCGACCGCAGCGACCCGTGAACGCATGGCGCCGAGCAGTTGTGCTGCAGCCTTATTGGTGAAGGTCAACCCCAGGACACGACTCGGATCCACCAGGCCGTTGGCACTCAAGAAGGCCACTCGCGCGGACATCGAGGTTGTCTTTCCGGTTCCTGCGCCCGCAACGATCACGCCGGGCGCCAGAGGAGCACTCACCGCCTCCCACTGACTCTCGCTCAGGGTGAATCCGAGTGCTTGGTTCAACGCGTCTCGATCCATGCTCACTCGTCATCACCCCCGAAGTCGTCGGTGCCACCGTCCAACTCGATCACCGAAACCTGCGAGCTTTTTGCTGGACACATCTGCACGAAATTGCAGTAGCGGCAGTGTTTGCCAACGCTCGCGCGAATGTCCTCGCCGCGAACGATCTCAGCGGCCTCACCCAACGCCTCTTCGATCCACGTGCTCGACTCACCGTGGTCGCCCCCACTAGCAGGCAATGGCGTCTGCATCTGCTCTTTGGGCCCTGGATCCTTGACACCTGTGTCCTTGCGCAGCTGGATAAGCGCAGCACCTCCTACGTCGGCCTGCGCCGCGTCGGATGAGGCGTATCCGTCACGAAGCAGCAGTTGGTAGAGACCCAACTGTCCGTGTTCATCGGTTTCGGCTTGCGTCGGAAAGGACGACGAAGTCTTGAAATCGATCGCAACCCAACGACCTTCGGCATCCTTTTCGATGCGATCGAGGAACCCGCGGATTTTCACGTCTTCATACCCACCACCGGGGGTGGGCACAGACAGTTCGGAAACGATGTAGCGCTCACTTTCGACGAACTCACGGCGAGCCTCATGGTGATAGCGCAGGAAGCGTTCTAGGGCTCGACGTGCCTCTGCCCGCTCTGACGCAGAACGCCACGGAGCATCGAACCCGACCTCGGTCCAAACCCGATCGACATAGGCATCCATCGCCTCGATGTCGTCTGGAATTTCACCGCGAGCAACGTTGTCGGCAATCGCGTGGATGATGCTGCCGAACGCCGTTGAACTCGATCGTGCGACTTCGGCATGGACTTCGTGGTCGAGAAACCACTTCATCGAGCATTGACCGATCGCATCGAGCGAGGACCCTGACAACGCAATCGGCTCCTGAACCGGACGCAGTGTTGTAGGGCCCTCCGACAACTCATGGAGCCCCCACCAATTGTGTGGATCTGCGGCTTGCACAGCGGCGTGTCCGGCGCGGTCACGAAGTTGAGCAATTCGCGCCAACAGGCTTGCGGCCTGATTCCTCGTCGCATCGGACGTTTCGGGAACAACGAGCGCTCGCCGGAGGTCGGCCACAAGTCCGCTCCAACTCGTGACGAGATCCGATCGGTGCGAAACAACCTCGAGTGGGACGCCGGCGGTGAAGCAACCATCGGTTGACGGGGCGGTGAGGTCTGCGATGAATCGGCTCGGGCGGTCATCCCCCTCGTCCCCGGAGTCCACGGGCAGCAATGTGACCTGATCGCGAGCACGGGTAATGGCGACGTACAGCAGATTGCGTTCTTCCCGAATGAGATCGGGAACCCGGTGGTCGGTTGCGGCTAACTCCTCTACCGCAAGCAGCGAACCGCGTGGCTGGACGTTCGGCCAGCGACCTTCTTCAAGTCCGGTGATCCACACCCTCGACCACTCCAAGCCCTTGGCTCGGTGGACGGTCATGATCCGAACGATCGATGCCCTCTCGCCCAATGCCGATGACGCAGATTCGGCGATCGACTCAGCTGGAATCGCCTGATCACGCAAGGTGTCCAAGAACGTGGTGACAGCGTAAACGCCTCGGTAACGCTCGCTTAAACGTTCGGCAGTGTCGAACAATGCGATCACTGCATCGAGATCGTGGTTGGCAGTGGTCGAACCGTCAAGGGCCGCCTCGCGTAGTCGATCCGGCCACCGATGGTTCGCTGAACCACCCGTCCACGCGGTCCACAGAACCTCACCGATGGACGCCCCCTCAGCGACTTGTTCAGCGACGACCGCCAGCACCGTGCGAACTCGTTCAACACTCGTCGCAACCGAGGAGGCAGGATCGATGGCCGCCGGGAGTGGCTCATCACCAACGATCACGTCGGCAACGAGCTCTCGTGCAGGCAGCACTGGTTCTTCCGCCTCGCGCCGCGCTGAGCGCAGGGCGCGTCCTAGCCTGCGGAGATCAGAAACGTCCATCCGCCCGATGGGTCCGAGCAGTAGATCCTCGATGCGTTCGGGTGTTCCGGTGTGTGGCCGAGCAGCGATCTCGACTATTAAGAGCAGTGCGGCGACTGCAGGCTCGGCGCGCAAGGGGACTTCATCTGCTGTGACCGAAGCGGGAACCCCTGCAACCTTCAGCGCACGCTCCACCCGCGTGAGATCGTCCGACGAACGAACGAGAACGGCCATGTCTTGCCACGGCACACGATCGTGGACGTGAGCTGACCGGATCTGCGCAGCGATATGCGCGTCTCTCGACGAGCGACTCGAACACGACACGATTCGAACTGCGGTTTCAGCATCGTCCGTGACCTCATCGCCCGACACGAATGCTGGATCACGATGGTGGCGCTGAACCTCGATGGGCAAAGTTCCCAGCGTCCGTGGGGCCAGCGCGCGCTTTGCGGCATCGGCGATCATCGGGCCGTATCGGCGAACCGATCGCAGCGCCACAATCGGGGCGGGCTGGCCATCAGGCCTACGGAAGGTCTCAGGGAAGTCGAGAATCCCTTGGACATCCGCGCCACGGAACGCGTAAATGGCCTGATCTGGATCGCCGACGGCTACGACCGAGCAGTTCGGGCCCGCGATTCGACGCAACAACTCCACCTGGAGCGGATCGGTGTCTTGGAACTCGTCAACGTAAATAGCGCGAAGGCGCGAGTGCAGGTCGGCTCGAACGTCACGATCACCAGCGCGCAGGACTGCACGGCGCATCAACTCTGCGTAGTCCATCACGTTCTGCAGGACCATGACGTCCTCTTCTTGCTCCGCGATATCCGCGACAGCTCGCCATTCCGAGCGTCCACGCTCGTCTGCAATCGCCCGAAGGCGCGCCGGCGAAAGTCCGCGCTCGCGCATTCGGGCGATCAAGACCCGAACCTCCGCCGCAAGTCCATGGGTGCCGAGCGCCTCACGCAGTTCCTCAGGCCAACGGACACTTTGGTCTTCAACACTGCCGGCGATGAGCTCCCGAATGCGCTGGTCTTCCTCCGCACCCGACAGCAGCCGCGGCGGATCGAGGTACTCCTCGGCGGGGGCGTACGAGCGGATCAACCCGTAGGCGAAGGAATGAAACGTGGCCACCTGTGGGAGCAGCCCGCCCCCGACTCGGCCGGCAATTCGGTCCCGCACCTCCCCAGCAGCCCGCCGGCCGAACGTCAGCACCAAGACCTCTCCCGGCGGCTGGCCCTCGTCTAACCTCTCCGCGACGGACTCAACAACGGTGGTGGTCTTTCCGGTGCCCGGGCCGGCGAGCACCAGTAACGGTCCATCCCGGTGATCCACGACCGCCTGCTGCTGCGGGTCGAGCTGGGGTGCACGCGCTCGAGGCAGAGGCGAAAGGTCCAACCGGGCACGCACGACCCATGAATACCACCGCAGTGTGACACCATCGTGCGGTGAGCGACGACACGCGGGCGGACAACGCATCCACCCCGGAATCGACGCTGCGAACCGAACTCACCATCGCCGGGCCGATTCCCGTGCCCACGAACAACCCGCTCGCCACGACCGATGGCACGTCTGACGCCGGGGAAACTGCCCTCCAGGAGGGATCTGAACAAGATCTGCGCGCCGATGCACTAGCCGACGCCGGCGCCATAGGCATCGGGACCGGTGGGGACGGGGTTACGGCCGCCGGCACGATCGTCATCGAAGACGGCGTCATCACCAAACGGCTGCGTCGACCCCTGGACCTGGCGCGTTTAGCCCTGGCCTTGGTCCTGGCCGCGGCCTCGGTGGCCCTGGGTTGGTTCGCCACCGGAACCACCAGCGGGCTCGAAGAAGACCTTGTCGGTGGTGCCCGCCTGCTGCCCGATCCAGTTGTGCTGATCATCAACATCATCGGCGGCATCGGCACCCTCGCCCTTCCGATCGCCGGTGCTATCGCCTTGATCATTCGTCGCCGCGTCCGACAGCTCTTCGACGCGCTCGTTGCGCTGCTTCTCGCCGCTGTGATCCTCAGCGGCCTGTCGGTCCTAGTGTCCGAAATCGCCGACGCCCGACTTCTGATAGCACTGACGGGATCAAACGATCCATCCAACGCAGCAACCACTCCCATCCTCGGCGGGCTGCTCGCCTTCATCACAGCATCACGGTTGATGAGTCGGCGCCCCTGGAACGTCCTTTCGGTCGTGGTCATGGGCTCGCTCATCATCGTGGCCATCCTCAGTGTGACCGTCGCCGTAGCGGGCCTTGCGGCCTCGCTCATGATCGGTTGGGCAATCGGCCTTGCAGTGCGCTATGCCTTAGGCATCCAAACCACCCGCCCCAGTGGCGGGGAGGTCGCCGATGCCTTGGACCGAGGTGGTCTCCCGGTGACGATGCTGCGAGCCCAGGAATCGACCGATCGCGGGCGCCGATACATCGCCACCAGTCGATCCGGACAGCTCTTGCAGGTCACCGTGTTGGACAGAGACCTTGAGGGTGCTGGACTCTTGCGTGCGGTGTGGACGTCCTTGCGACTGCGCGAGGAACCGGGGAACTCGGCATTCAACATGCGTCGTGCTCTCGAACACGCAGCACTGGTCTCGTACGCAGGCGAGGCGGCCGGCGTACCTGAACCACGATTGCTGCTCGCCTCCGAAGTGGGCCCGGACTCATGTGTCCTCGCTTACCAGTACATCGAAGGAACCCGCTTCGTTGACCTGGACGAGGTGAGCGACGACGACCTTCGCGGCGCCTGGCGGGCTGTCCGAACGATGCACGAGCATCAGATTTCACACCGATCGCTCAACGCTGAGCACCTGCTGCAGGCCCACGACGGCAGTGTCTGGGTTATCGGCCACGACACCGGCGGGGTGGCTGCGAGCGACGTCTCCATGCGAATCGACGTCGCCGAACTGCTCTGCACGCTTGCGATGCTCACCGACGTCGACCGGGCAGTGGCAACAGGCAAAGCGGCTCTCGGGCTGGACGGCATCGGGCGGGCACTTCCTGCTCTGCAACCGGTCGCGCTTTCTCGATCCACTAGAACGCAGTTGCGCAAGCACAAGGGGCTACTGGTCGCACTGCGAGATCGCCTCGTCGAAATTCGTCCCGGAGCCGACGAGGAAACGATCCAACTCGAACGCATCAAGCCGCGCACTTTGATCATGGTCGTCGCCGGAACCATCGCCGGCTACGTCCTGCTGTCCCAACTCGCCCAGGTAGATCTAGCTACTCTGGTCGCGACCGCCGATTGGCGCTGGATCGTCGCTGCCATCGTGTTCAGCCTTCTGACGTACTTCGGTTCGGCATGGTCCCTATCTGGCTTCGTCCCAGAGAAACTGCGGCTCACCAGAACTCTGATGGCGCAGATTGCCGGAGACTTCGCGACCCTCGTCTCCCCACCGACTCTCGGCTCTATCGCGATCAACGTCCGCTACTTGCAAAAGTCGGGCTTGCACCCGGCACTCGCTGCCGCGTCGGTGGGTGTCTCGGGGGTCATGACCTTCGTCGTTCACATCCTGCTTTTGCTCGGGTTCGGTGTCGCTGCAGGAACCGCCGCGGACTTCACTTTCGACCCACCGCGCGCGGCGGTGATCATCGTGGCCGGGCTAGCCGTCCTTGCGCTCGCCCTTCTTGCCGTCCCGCGGGTACGCAAGGAAATAACTCGACGGGTCCGCCCGCTGATCAAAGAGGTCGTGCCTCGCTTGGTCACGGTGGCCCAGCGCCCACTAAAACTGCTCGAGGGCGTCGGCGGCATCATCCTGCTCAACCTGTCCTACATCGCCGTGCTCTTCGCGTGCGTGGCTGCATTCGGCGGATCGATGAGCATCGCGCTCGTAGCCGTCGTCTACCTCGCCGGCGCAACAATTGGCCAAGCAGCACCGACCCCCGGCGGTCTGGGAGCCGTGGAAGCCGCCCTGTCGGCCGGCCTGACAGCGGCTGGCTTGGACGCCGGAACCGCAGTCTCGGCCGTGCTCTTGTACCGACTCATCACTTTCTGGGCGCCCACGGTGCCTGGCTACTGGGCCTTCACCAAGCTCACTCGCGACGGACTGTTGTAGTCACACACCCTCAGATGAGCATGCACGGCTGATCACTGTCATGATGTATCCATGAGCGACGACAACAACGTAATCATCACCCCACTGCCGGACGGACCGAATCAGGTTGCCGGAGGCGTGGTCGTGAAGGACGCCGACGGAAACGTCCTGAAGGAGGCCGAGACGGTCTACCTATGTCGCTGTGGCTTTAGCGAGAACAAGCCGTTTTGCGACGGCTCCCACAAGAAGCACGACTGGAAGTCCTAGAAGCGCGACGCGACGGACTCCGCACACGACAGATCCGTCGCGGTCGGCTAGGTTTCGGCTATGGCCCTTTACACCTGCCCCCAATGTGGAATGTCCGTCAACACGACTTGCGGCGCATGCGAGGCACCCCTCGTTGACGACGTCCTGGTCAAGGACGATGGCGCTTCGGTTGCAATCTCCGTGTGCCCCAACGGTCACGGCAAGATTAAGTCTCCGATGTGCTGCGGCACAGACATGACCTGCAGCGTCTGAGCAACCCCACAAACCCTCGCCTGCAGC
>JAURQC010000017.1 GCA_030836325.1 Candidatus Nanopelagicales bacterium | reverse complement strand
TGCCCGACGCTCACCGAGCATCGGTTGGCTTTCCCGGACTAGTCCGAGACGGTCGTATTTTCACTATCCCTTCACTCTCGCGGGCTACGTACGACGGAACGGAAGATCCGGACTTGGCCGCGCAGTGGAACCGCTTCGACCTCGGCCAAGCGCTGGCGGAGGTGATCGATATCCCGACACTGATCGTCAACGACGCAGACATGCAAGGGTGCGCGGTCATTTCCGGGGAGGGCATGGAGTTCGTCATCACCCTCGGAACCGGAGTAGGGACGGCCCTGTTCAACGACGGTCACCTCCTCCCTCATCTGGAAATGTCCCACGGCCCCTTTCGTGACGGCTTGGACTTCGATCGCGCCCTGGGCAACGTTGAGCGCAAGAGGATAGGCAAGAAGCGTTGGCGTAGGCGAGTCCGGGAGGCGATCTCCAACTTTGATGGTGTGATCTTCTTTGATCGGCTCTACGTCGGGGGCGGGAACGCCAAGCATCTTGACCAAGAGGACATTGGATCTAAGGGGGAAGTCGTCTCCAACAAGGCCGGCGTGATCGGCGGTGTTCGCCTCTGGGATGTGGTCGCCGCGAACATCCACCACCGCACCTGAAGTGATTGACGCCTAAACTATCCGCGTGACCCGGTGGTTGAACGAAGACGAGCAGCGCTCGTGGCGAGCGTGGATTGAAGCTTCGAACATGCTCAATCACCGCTTGAGCGCCGATCTGCAAAGTCAGCACAACCTCACCCTGGCCGACTACGAGATTCTCGTTCAGTTGTCTGAACACCCCGAACGTCGGATGCGGATGAGCGAGCTCGCCGAAGCGACGTTAGCGTCGCGAAGCCGGCTGAGCCACCAGGTTGATCGTTTGGTGAAGCGCGGCCTCGTTGAGCGTCAAGAGTGTGAACTCGACAAGCGCGGATCCTTCGCCGCCCTAACCGACCAAGGCTGGACCGCAATCGAGACGGCTGCACCCGACCACGTCACCAGCGTCCGCGAGCACCTCGTCGACATCCTCGGCCCCGCAGACTTCGCGGCCCTCGGCGAGGCGTGCACACGGATCGCCAAAAACCTCGAAGAGTCGAAACTCGACTAACGCCGCAATGTTCCGACCATGAGTCGGTGATCGCTGAATGGCGTTGCCTTCGGAGACTGCGCGTAGTACACGCGCCACGTGTTCGCGCTGAGTTGGATCGCCGTCGGATCTAGCGCATTCACCGACGCTGGTGTCAACGGTTTGTCATCAACCGACCACGTAAGGCCATCATTACTGGTGGCTGCGAAAAGACGCTGTGGAGGTTCCCCAGGCCCGGTAGATAACAGCATCACCCACGCGCCGTTCTTGGCAGAGATGACATCAGAGTCGACAAAACCACCGGTCGTGCGATAGCCCGGATCCCGGACGAAGGACAGGCCGGTCGCGTCGGTCGAGGTCGCGCTCACGATCACCTCGTTGGAACGATTTCCCCGCGATCCGATCGCGGACTTGGGTATTCCGCACTTCTTCATCGCCTTCTTCACCTTGCTTGTCACGCTCTTGGCCGATGACAGTTTCATCAACTGCTTGCGTCCCACGGCCTTAACCAGGCACTTTTGCTGCGCCCGAGTGGGTTCGAATCCAGATGACTGCCCTTGCCCTTCATCCACCCAATACAGCCGAACCAAGCCTTCAGGAGTGACCACGGAGTCCGGCACGCCCCACGCACGCTGTTGCGCTGTGGCGGTTATACCAAGCCGGGTCGTCGGCCCGAGAGTCGGAACACCATTGGCATACGTCACCGCTGCCGTTGCCAACTCCTTGGATCCATCCGGTTCGGGCAAGACGAAGTATGCGCGCTGAGAACCGTCAGCGAGTGTTACCTGGGTGTAGTCCGTCCCAAATTCCATCGGAAGCGACAAGTCTGTGCAGGTCCCGCCGATGGCGCACGTGCTCATTAGCCAGCCGCCTGCCTCTCCTGCGCTATGGAAAACGCGATCGGTTGAGGCGTCAATAGACATGGCGAAGGGACTCACTCCTGACATCCCTGTTTCACCAACCCCCGACAGGTCGAACTGCTCAGCGGTGGCCGCAGGGGCGACCATCAGGGCCGCGGCAGCAACGACGACGGGTACCAAGACCCGGACCAAAGGACGATTCATGAGCGGAGAGTAGACCCGCATGACCCGGGCATGCTGCAAAATGGGAGGTGGACCTTAGGAAATCACTTTGTCCGCTGGGCGCCACTCCCCTAGGCTCTTTCGGTGGCTTTATCGTCTGCGGACTACGACGCCTCGTACTTCGCAACCGTCTACGGGTCAGCATCGAAGACCGGCGAACCTCAACAAACCCGGATCGATCGCGCTCGCGATCGACTACTCGTCTCGATAGCTCGGACATCTCTCAACCGCCCACTGTCGCAGGCCAGCGTTGTCGATGTGGGCTGCGGTTACGGCTGGCTCCTGGATACTTTCGCCTCGGCCAAGACCCTTGCTGGATCAGACATTTCCGAGCACGCGATCTCGATGGCCAGCAGGCGTCACCCCGATCGGGACTATCGCCAGGCCGATCTCCTCGATGGTCCACCGTTCGAAGGGACCTTCGACGTAGTTCTCGCCGTGAATTTGATCGAACACCTGACCAACCCAGCCAAGGGCGTTGAATCCATATCGGCGCTGTGCACAGAAGGATCAGTGGTGCTCGTCCATCTACCCGTCATCGACAACGCTTGGGGCTCGTGGATCTACTCCAAGACGTACGCCAAGGACCCCACCCACATCTACCGGCCAACCGGTCGCGAAGTTCGAAGCCTGTTCGAATCATTGGGCTTCACCTCGCTGCGCGAGAGCTACCTGCCCCACCGGCTTCCGAGGGTTACCCGTCACCTTCGGCTACACCCGTCCTACCTCGCGGCTTTTCGCAAGTGATCAAATCGCTCGATCTCTTACTCGCTTGCCGCGAACCATTCCTCTTCGAGATCCGCGATTCGCGCCTCCTCGAGGCGAAGGTCTTCGCTAAGCGCCAAGATCTTGGTGTGATCAGCGGCATGTTCGGCCATGCGCTCCAATAGGCCTGCACGTTTGGCATTGGCCTTGTCCAGTTGGCGCTCGATACGCGCAAGGTCCTTTCGCCTTCGTCGCTCGTCCGCTGCATCACTAGGCAGGGTTGGGGACGCATCAACCTGAATCAATGCAGGTTGTTCACGCCTTAGCGTCAGGTACTGCTCCACGCCTCCCGGAAGATCACGAAGGATTCCGTCACCGAGCAAGGCCCGGAAGTTGTCGCACACACGCTCTAAGAAATAACGATCATGAGAGATGACAATCAAGGTTCCAGCGAAGCCATCTAGTAGATCCTCCAAAGCCGTCAGAGTCTCGGTGTCAAAATCGTTCGTCGGCTCGTCCAAGACGAGGACATTTGGCTCACCCATCAGCAGTCGCACCAGTTGCAGCCGGCGCCGCTCACCTCCGGACAGATCAGCGACGGGTGTCCATTGCCCATCGGCGCCAAATCCGATTCGCTCACACAGTTGAGATGCCGAAAGGTCCTTCCCTGTGCCCAGGGTCACATGCTTGGCAACCCGCTCAACAGCTTCGAGAACCCGCCAAGAAGGATCGAGTTCCTCGAGGTGCTGAGACAAATAGGCCGGTTTCACCGTGACACCAGTGGTGATGGTGCCTTCGGAAACAGGGACCAATCCGAGCAGTGCATTGATCAGCGTCGTTTTGCCTGATCCGTTTGCCCCGAGAACCCCTAAGCGCTGGCCCGGTCCGACATCCCAGGTCAGGTGATCAACCAGGATCTCGCCCTCAAGCGAGCCTCCCGCCCGAATCTGAACATCTTTTGTCTCGAATACCGTCTTGCCCAATCGAGCATTCGCAAAGTTCAGCAATTCGGCGCTGTTCCGGGCCGGTGGCTCGGTTGCAATGAGTTCATTCGCTGCGTCGATTCGGAACTTCGGTTTCGAGGTGCGGGCGGGTGGTCCACGTCGCAGCCAGGCCAGTTCCTTACGAATCAGGTTGTTGCGTTTGTGTTGCTCGATTGTCAGCTGACGGGATCTCTCCGCCTTAGCAAGAACGAACGCCGAGTATCCGCCCTCGTACTGTTCAACACCCCCACCGATGACCTCCCACATTCGTTCGCAGACATCGTCGAGAAACCAACGGTCATGCGTAACTACGAGCAAAGCCAACCCTGTTTGTGTCTTGATGTGGTCAGCTAGCCACTCGACAACTTCGATGTCTAGATGGTTCGTCGGCTCGTCGAGGACGAGAACGTCCGTGTCGCTGACCAGGAGTCGGGCAAGATCGACGCGTCGTCGTTCACCACCGGAGAGATTGTCGATTGACCTGTCCAAGATTGTGTCGTCGTGACCCCCAATGAGGGCATCAAGAACCTCACGAGCACCAGCATCGGTAACGATGTCGTGCATGGTGGTGGTCGAGAGAATGGCGTCTCGAATCGTCTGACCCGCCTGAAATGGGTCACGTTGCTTCAAATAGCCAATGCGCGTGCCCCGGGAAATGCTGACGCGCCCAGAAACAGGAGATTCAGTTTCGGTCAGGAGTCCCAACAAGGTGCTCTTGCCAGCGCCGTTGCGACCGACCACGCCAATTCGATCCCCCGCATTGATCCCGAGGCTTACCTCGCGCAGCGTCGGTTCATCACCGTAGATCTGTGTGACACGCTCGGCATTGATCAGGTTCTTCGGTATTGCCGCCGCTGCCACAGCGGTGACTGTAGTCATCTCAGCGACAGGCACCCTCGCGAAGTCCGTCGCGGATTTCGTAAACCTCCGCGCCGAACGCGCGGATGACCATGCAGATGAGGGGACGAGTCGGCCTGTAAGCCGGATTCTGTCCTCGGTTGCCCGAGGGGTGATCATCCATCTGCGAGTGCTGTTGCCAACACCCTGGTGCGGTCTACCAGTGGATTGTGAGCGGGCCACCCATCCACTACGGCCGGCAAGCCGACCTTCTTGACCTTGCTCCCAGTGGGGTTTGCCGAGCCACGACAGTCACCTGCCGTGCTGGTGGTCTCTTACACCGCCCTTTCACCCTTACCTCGATCACTCGAGGCGGTCTGCTCTCTGTGGCACTTTCCCGCGGGTCACCCCGGGTGGGCGTTACCCACCACTGCGCCCTGTGGAGTCCGGACTTTCCTCGACGTTTGCACGCCGCGATCACCCGGCCGACTCGTCCGGATATGAGGGTACGCGCATCCCACCTACAGCCGCATCGCAGTGTTAGTTTCGTGTTGGATCCAGGAGGAGAAACATGCGTCGATTCATCGCCCTAGTAGGTTCTGCCGCCATTGCCGCAACGATCGGACTAGCAGTCCCCGCTCATGCCGCTGACGAATACAAGCCGCGCAAGTCCGCCTGCAATGCCGATCCCGCGGATTACGCGTGCCTGCGCACGGATTCACGGAAGGAAGTTGCCGGAGAGCCCGTAACGTTTCGCGGCTCGTTGAGCAAACGGGCGCAGAAGAATCTGGCCCAGTGGACCGATGGCGAGAACACCGTCTGCCTCACCCGATACAAGACCAAGCCGGAGAAGGACGGCTCATGGCCATGGCAAACACTCGATGAGGCGTGCACAACGTTGAACACCGACGGCACCTTCGGGCTGGTCGCCTATCTCGGTCGCCAAGGGAAGTTCTTCTACGGAGTTGAGATGGGTCCGTGTAAAGGCGATGCGGGCTTGTGCGGAAATGGCGACGGAGGTTTGATCGGCGTGGGTGGAAACAAGAAGAACCGCGTAGTCGCGGTGCGCACCGTCGCGCCGTAACGCACCCACCCTGGAAGTCGAATGCTGATCCTGCTGCCCCCGAGTGAGGGCAAGACCGCACCTGAATCCGGTCCGCAACTGTCCATGAAGTCGTTGTCCTTCCCAGATCTGGCCCGCACCCGTGAGTTAGTTCTCGGGGATCTTGTCTCGCTATGCAGCGGCAACCAAGCACGCGCTGCGACCGCACTTGGGCTCGGGCGCACGCAGCTCGACCTGATCGCGGCCAATGCCGATCTGAAGAAGGCCCCGACGGCATCGGCGATCAATGTCTACACGGGTGTTTTGTACGAGGCTCTCGACTTCGCATCTTTGCCCGCAACGGCGCGCAAGCGTGCCGACAAGCGGGTCGCGATCGCCTCCGCCCTGTTCGGACTCCTGCGACCCAGTGACCCGATTCCGGCCTATCGCCTGAGTGGGGACACAACCCTGCCCAGACTCGGACCGCTCGCGAAGGCCTGGAGAGACTCAATCCAGTCTGAGCTGTCCAGCACCAAGGGTCCGATTCTGGATCTGCGCTCCGGGGCGTACGTGAAGTTGGGCCAGTTACCACCCGATACTGCCCATCGCGGCTTCCTCGGACGAGTGCTACTGGAGAAATCAGGCAAGCGCAGCGTGGTCAGTCATCACAATAAGGCGACCAAGGGACATCTGGTTCGAAGCGTTCTGGGCGCTACATCGGTGCCTACGTCAGCCAAAGACGTTCCCGATTTCCTCCACGACTTGGGCTTTCGGGCAGAAGTTCGCGAACCCAAGAAGGAGTCCGAACCCCTGGGATTGGACATCATCGTTTACGAAACCTGAACATGTCTCGAATTGGTATCGCATGTCGCTAGCGCAGGCTGCTACCACGACCGAGGTTCCCCGGTCGCCCTCGACGAAAGGAAGCAGCATGAGCAGCACCCGCAAGTTCGCAATCACCGGAGCAGCCATCGCCTCGGTCGCCGCATTGGCGATAAGTGGCGCGGTCGCCGCATCGGCCCATGACGGTAACGGCCAGCCGCACGGCAAGGACGGTAATCGAGGCGGCGCTTTGACCTCTCTTGTGGAGGACGGCACCTTGACTGAGGGTGACGTCGACGCCATCCGTGAGGCCATGCAGGCTGCTCGCGACGGTGACAAGGAAGCTCGTCAGGCCGAGCGGGCCGCTGCGAAGACCGAGGTCCTGGCCGATCTGGTTGCCGACGGAACCTTGACGCAAGCACAGGCCGATGCAATCTCCGCAGCCGACAAGGGCGGGATGCGCGATCTAATCAAGAACGGCACTATCGATCGGGAAGACGCGCAAGCCCTGAAGTCAGCGATGCGCGCAGGATCCGCTGCCGATCGCGAAGCCAGGCAGGCGGAGCGGGCTGCCAAGCGTGACGCAGTGCTTTCCGCACTCATCACCAACGGCACCTTGACCCAGGCGCAAGCCGATTCCGTCGAAGCAGCGATGGACGCGAAGCAGGCGAGCAAGGGTGAGCGCGGATTCGGTCACAAGGGTGGCAAAGGCGGCAAGGGTGAAGGCAAGCGCTCCGGCGAGCGCGGCGGCATGAACGGAGCCCGCGCCTAATTACCCCGGCTTAACTACCAGCTGGTCCGCGGAGGTCGCGCAAATGCGCGGCCTCCGCGAAGCTGAACATTGACGAATTCCCATCCGGGAACCACGCCACCTTGCTGATTGAGCACGGTGGCAATTCCATCTTGTAGATGCTGTCCACCGGTGCATCGACTGCATCGGTGACCATCAGCTTGATCGGTGTTACGTGCGCGACGATGACAATCGTTTGGCCGGCGTACTTCTCCGTGAGTCGCCGCACCGATCGCCGAACCCGCGCTTGGCATGCGTCGAAGGATTCACCGTCGGGCGGGGCTACTGAGGTCGAGGCGAGCCAATCGGCCATCTCTTCCGGCCACTTGTCACGGACTTCGGCGAACGTGTGACCGTCCCAGAGTCCAAACGAGCACTCCGCAAGATCGTCGTCGATCTCGACATCGAGGCCGGTTTGTTCGGCAATGAGCGCTGCCGTCTGACGAGTGCGCAGGAGAGGTGAGGACACGATCGCCGCGGCCTCACCGCGTCGCGCAATCTCGTGCGCCAGCGCACGACCTTGATCCTCACCGAGTTCGATCAACGGGAGGTCCAGACCACCGGACCCGCTGAATCTCTTCTCGAGTGAATAGGCCGTAGCTCCGTGTCGGGCCAAGACGAATGTCGTGGGCACTCCCACGTTGGCCCAGCCGATCATGGTGCGGGGTGGCTCCTCCCCCGCAACGGCTTCGGCCAAAGTCGCTTGAACCTGATCTTCTTGGACCTCACCGACGATGTCGTCGCTACCGGTGTCTCCCGTGCGGTGGATCGTTCGCGCACCACCATCAAGAGCGATGTTCAACATCTCGTTGACCAGCCCATCCGCCCGAGTGTTTTCTGCACGCGGAATCCAGGTATAGGTCACCAGGCTGGGATCGTGAGCATCGCGCGCTCGAAGGGCCAGGCTGCGAATGTCCTCGTTTTTGATCTTCCAGCGCCCGGACATCTGCTCAACGACCAACTTGGAGTCCAGGCGAATGTCCACTTTGGCTTGAGGGTCGACTGAGTGCACGTACTCCAGCCCGGCGATCGCCCCCCGATACTCCGCAAAGTTGTTGGTCGCGTGATCGAAGAACTCGGCGATTTCGGCAACTGTGTGGCCGGTGGCTGAATCAATGACAACAGTCCCGTAGGCAGCCGGACCAGGATTACCCCGCGAGCCACCATCGGCGGTGATAAGGAAAAGCGACGCCACGATGGACTACAGACCCGACTCTGCGGTTCGGATCAAGATGCAGCGGCATTCTTCGCACCGAAGCACTTCGTCTTCGGCCGCGGCCTTCAACGAGGCAATCTCTGTCGGCGGGAGTTCCAGGCGGCAACCCTCGCAGCGGCCACGATGGAATCGAGCAGCTCCGACTCCAGCGTGGTCGGCGCGGATCTTGTCGTAGAGCGCCAGTAGCTCGGCAGAAACCAGCGATGCCACCCGGCCACGTTCGGCTGTGACGGTCTCCCTCTCGTGGCCGATCTCCGTCTCAAGCCCTGCGAGTTCGGTGGCGAGTTCCTGCTCCCGCGCCTGGGTGGTCTCGACTTGTGACGACAACTGCACAACAGCCGCCTTGGCGCCTTCGAGGCGTTCCATGACCTCCAACTCGACATCCTCAAGAGCCGTCTGTCGGGCAGCAAGGGACTGAAGCTCGGATTCGAGGCTTTGGAGTTGTTTTGAATCAGTGATCGAGCCGGAGTCAAGAAGCTCGCGATCCTTGCGACTGCGCTCGCGAACCACGTCCACGTCTGCATCGGCTTTCAGCTGCTCGCGTTCCAAGTCTGAAACGATGGTTTCTGCGGCAATAACTTCCTTGCGTAGCCGCGCGAGTCGGTCCCGCACATCGGCCAACTCCGCAGTTTGCGGAAGCGAGGTCAGCCTGTGCTGGAGTTGCGCCAGCTTGGTGTCGTGCGCCTGCACATCCAACAGCGCCAACTGCTCAGAGTTTGGGGCCTTCACGACTTCCTTCCAACATGCACGGTCCACGGCGAGGTGTCGATGTCCGACACTGCGGTAGACACGGTATCGGCGCCGAGATCCGCCGCGAGAGCACTCGCCACATCCGGTAGCCACAACCACTCTGCGGCCCAATGCGGGACATCAATTAGGGCCTTACCGGTATCCAACAGGTAGTCCTGGGCTCGGTGATGCCGAAGGTCGCCGGTGACGTAAACATCTGCGGACTCGCCTATTAACTCCAGCAGCGAATCCCCCGCGCCACCGCATACTGCGACTGTCCGGACGAGGGACTCGGGATCACCAGCAATGCGCAGTCCGTGCTCGGTTGCCGGAACGCTCGCTGCCAAGCGATCCGCCAATGCCCTCAAGGTCACAGGCTCAGGCAACTGCCCGACACGGCCGGTCCCCACTTCTCCGCCGGGCGGATCAATGGCAGTCGTCTCGACTAAACCGCATGCCTCCGCCAGAGCGTCGGATACACCGGGCCGCGCGTGATCGGCATTCGTGTGTGCGCAATACAGCGCAATGCCGTGGGAGATCAGAGTGTGGATGACCTGCCCCTTAGGTGTGGTCGGAGCTACCGAATGAACGCCCCGCAGGAACAATGGATGGTGTGTCACGATCATGTCCGCGCCCGTGGCCATCGCCTCATCAACAACGGCCATCACCGGATCCACCGCGAACAGGACTCGAGATACCGATGCATGTGGATCACCACACACCAGGCCGACTGCATCCCAGTCCGATGCCAACTCCGGCGGGAAGCGTTGCTCGAGCGCAGACACAACTACGCCCACTGTGGAAGTCACGCCCGCAGGCTACCCAGCGATCGGAGTCCTTGCGATCATCGGTAGCCTCCCTCCGGGCCCATAGCTCAGTTGGCTAGAGCGCTTCCCTTACAAGGAAGATGTCATCGGTTCGAGTCCGGTTGGGCCCACCATCAAGGTGCTCAGTGCCATACCTTCCTAGCGACGCACACTCTCCTGTCCCGCAATCGGCCCCAGCGCCGCGATGTGCTCGGGGAATACACCGCAGCATCCGCCGATGATGGTGGCTCCGGCTGCACTCCACACACTGGCTTGTTCCGCGTAAGCGTCCGGCGAGAGGTTGGGGTCGTACTCAGCCCCAGAGTCGACGCTCGCTTGTGTCCTGATGCTGTTCAGGAACTCCTCGCTGAATCCGTTCGCATAGACGCCAATGGTGTGTGTAGGCGCAGCACGCACGAGTTCCGGCAACGCGTTGGTCATCGCTTCCGCGGACGAACAGTTCATGAGGATGGCTTGCACGTTCTCGACACTCGAGACGGCCGCAACTCCTACAGCGATGTCTTCTCCACTACGCAGCTTGGCCCTGCCTTCTTCGGCAATCGTGAAGGACACCCACACCGGAAGCCCGCTGGCGCTTGCAGCCTCAGCTGCTGCGAAGGCCTCCTTGGACGAATGCATGGTCTCGCAGATCAGGACATCTGCGTAAGGCGCGATGGCTTCGACCAGGATGCGGTAGGTCGAGGAAAGTTCGTCGTAGTTCGCAACCCGGTCCGGTCGATAGGTCTCATGCAGCGGCGGTATGCAACCGGCAATGCTGATCCGATCAGCCTGGGCGTATCCGCGCTCACCGGCGACATGCCGAGCGCGCTGCGCAAGCTCACCCGCGGCGGCGATCAGGTCTTGCACTACTTCTTGCTCGTCGGGAAAGGCAGACGGGACGCACGCGTAGGTGTTCGTCGTGATGACATCAGCGCCGGCTGCAAGGAACTCCAGGTGCGAGTCGAGCACCACGGCCGGACTCAGCACGTTGGCGCGGGCCACGCCCGCAAACCGCTCCATGGACCCGATGGGTCCGGAGATGCCCACGCCGTTGCGACGCAGCAGATGGCCCATACCGCCGTCCAAGATCACGAGCGCAAGTATTGATGGGCCGCCACAAAGTCGCACTTCGTGGATTCCGACAGTGCAGGTACACTCTCGTCCACAACCGCATAATCGATAAGAAGGGGAGCTCGCGCGAAAGCGGCGGGCTGAGAGGGCAGACGCGTCTGCCGACCCAAAGAACCTGATCTGGGTAATTCCAGCGCTAGGGAGGAATCATGAAGCGCATTCCCGTGGCAGCAATCGCTGTCTTGTCCGCATCCGTACTCGTCTTGAGTGCGTGTAGTTCTGTCTCTTCGACGAATTCCAACGAAGAAGCCGGTGAGTCGTCTGAGGCAACCGACGAAGGTGCACCGGCAACAGTTCAATTGCTCACGCACGACTCCTTCGCGCTCAGCGAGGACGTGATCGCCGACTTCGAGGAATCCAGCGGCATCACCCTGGAACTGGTATCCGGCGGTGATGCCGGATCGATGGTCGCTGGCGCGATTCTTGCTGCCGGGGCACCGACAGCCGACGTCATCTTCGGTGTTGACAACACCCTCGTCACGCGGGCTCTCGAGGCCGACGTTTTCGAGCCGTACACATCGACCAACGCCGACGCCCTTCGCCCGGAATTGGCTGACCAGACCTTTGACGGACGGGTAACGCCAATCGATTTTGGTGACGTGTGCATCAACATCGATGACGGCTGGTTCGAGGCCGAGGGGATCGCGCCTCCCACAACCCTCGACGATCTTGCTGATCCGCAGTACGCAGACCTGCTGGTGGTGGAGGATCCCGGGACGTCGTCCCCGGGTCTCGCGTTCCTGCTATCCACGGTTTCTCGCTACGACGAGGGCTGGACCGACTACTGGCAGCGCCTACTCAACAACGGCGTGAAGGTTGCCGGTTCGTGGAGCGACGCCTACTACGGCGACTTCACCTTCGGTGGCGGTGGAGACCGCCCGATCGTCGTTTCCTACGCCACCAGCCCACCGGCAGAGATCGTCTACGCCGAAGGCGAGCCGCCCGAGGTTCCTTCTACGTCGGTCATGACCGACGGCTGCTACCGGCAAATCGAATACGCCGGGATCCTTGCCGGCAGTGACAACGTCGAGGCAGCCCAACAGGTGATCGATTGGATGCTTTCCCCCGAGGTCCAGGCGGACATTCCATTGAACATGTTCGTCTTCCCCGCGCGTGCTGGTGTGGAGTTGCCGGAGGTCTTCGCGAAGTTCGTTCCGCAGGTTTCCAAGGCCGAGCAACTGCCCTCGGAGTTCATCGCCGACAACGTCAACGACCTGCTCTCCGAATGGGGTTCGGTGATGGGTCGCTAGGTCACTTGGCCTAGCTCCACAGTGCGGAGGATTCGATGACGGCACCGGGGTGGCTGCGGTGGGCGTGGCTCGCCCCGGCTGCCTTCATCGTCGCCTTCTTACTCGTTCCCCTGGCATCCCTGCTCTCCCAAGTCCTCTCCGGCGAGACACTCGGGTACCTGACTGATCCGCTGCCGTGGCGGGTCGCCGGGCTCGCCACCGTCCAAGCGCTCACCAGCACGGCGTTGTCCTTGATCATCGGACTTCCGATGGCAAACGTGCTCACGCGCTATCGATTTCCCGGGCGGCGATGGGCCCTAGCCCTGGCGACCGTGCCGTTCGTGCTGCCGACAGTGGTCGTGGCACTGGCCTTTCGAGCGCTATTCGGATCCAGCCTGGGTTCGGGGTTCGTGATCGTGGTCCTCGCGCACGCCTACTTGAAC
>JAURQC010000016.1 GCA_030836325.1 Candidatus Nanopelagicales bacterium | reverse complement strand
TGCGCGCTTTCCGGAAATGCGGTGGGTCAATCCTTTGGCACGGTGACGACGTTCTCGTGAAAGCGCGCCCGGAAGGACTCGAACCCTCAACCGACCGGGTAGAAACCGGTTGCTCTATCCGTTGAGCTACGGGCGCTTGCCGGCAAGTATTCCAGTGTCAGGTTGCTCGGGTGGGCTCCGCTCTGCGCAATCTGTGGGGTAATGCCATGGCGGCGACCGATGCGCCGATAGCGAGGACACCCGCGAGCAGCCAGGCGATCAGGTAGTCACCGGTGATATCGCGGATGGCTCCGCTAAGGAGAGCTGCTGCTGCGGCGCCAATCATGTGTGAGGCGAATACCCATCCGAATACGACGGCACCTTTCTCCGGTCCAAAAGCACGCGTGCACAAGATGGCGGTCGGTGGAACGGTCGCCACCCAATCGAGACCGAAGAGCACCATGATCACGAGGATTGGTGGCTCGACGGCCGGTCCAATGATCGCGGGCATCGCAAGCAGTGCAATGCCGCGAACGCCGTAGTAGATCGCCAGAAGCTTGCGTGGATCGAATCGGTCGGTGAGCCAGCCGGAGCCAATCGTGCCGATGAGATCGAAGATGCCAACGACGGCGAGCAGTCCGGCGGCGGTGGTGGCGTGCATCCCTTCGTCGTGAGCTGCCGGGATGAAGTGTGTAGAGATGATGCCGTTGGTCGTCCAGCCGCAGATGAAGAAAGTGCCTGCGAGAATCCAGAAGGTACGGTGTCGCGCGATCTCTACAAGTGTTGTGATGGCGCTGCCGGCCGCTTTCGCGGCGCTGCCCTTGGTATTTGTCTCCTCCTCGGGCGGATCATGCGGGTCGGCGCCGTAGGGAAGAAGCCCGACATCACTCGGGCGATCGGCGATGACGAACCAGATAATCGGGACCAGGACCAAGGCGGCGATTGCGATACCCCACGAGGCCGTTCGCCAGCCGGCGGCATCGATGGTGTTTGCGATCAGCGGAAGAAATACGAGTTGTCCGGTGGCCCAGGCCGCACCCATGACACCGAGCATCAAGCCGCGTCGTTCGACGAACCAGCGATTCACCACGAGTGAGCCAAAGACCAGAGCGGTTGCGCCGACGCCGAGTCCGACAATCACGCCCCACAAGATGACCAGATGCCACGGATCGGTCATCACCGTGGTGAGTCCGGTGCCAATCGCGATCAGGGCCAGTGCGCCCGCGGCAATGTTCTTGACCCCGAAGCGCTCCATGAGCGCTGTGGCGAAGGGTGCGGTGACGCCGTAAAGGACGAGATTCACGGCCACGGCGATGGAAGTCGCGGAGCGAGACCAGCCGAACTCGTTCTCGAATGGAACGACCAGTACACCGACGGAAGATCGGAAGGCTGCTGACGTAAGCAAGACAAGGAAAGTGACAGCGGCTACCAGCCATGCGCGGTGCCAGCGAGTCACTTAGGGGATCTTAGGGGTAGGGCTACCCCGTCAATCCCTCAAAGACAGCCCACTTCCACGCCTGTCGGTATTGGGCAATGCTCATAATGGGAATGTGCCAGCCGAAGACCCGTCTGTGATGCCGTCGGATCTTCGGGTACTGCTGCTCGAGGACGACGATTTCACTCGCGTGACGCTCAAGGCGGCGCTGGAGCGCTTCGGCCTAAATGTCGTAGCCACGGCGGATGATGCGAAGACTGCGATTACTTCGGCAGTTGATCGGCAGGCGACCGTAGGGGTGTTCGACCTAGATCTCGGGACGGGACCGACCGGCCTGGATGTGGCCCACGGGATCAGGCGTGTGATGCCGGACTTCGGTGTGGTGATGCTTACCTCGTACGAGGATCCCCGGCTGTTCAGCACCTCCTTGGCCCAATTACCGCCCGGGGCGGGATACGTGGTCAAGCAATCGTTGGAGGACCTCGGCTTTCTTGTCGAGGCAATCATTGGTTCGCGCCGAGTTTCCGAAGCAGCATCGGATGTGCCGCGTGTCGACCTGACCGATGCACAGATCGAAACGCTCCGCCTGCTCGCATGCGGCTTGACCAACGCAGAAATTGCCCGTGTTCGAGTCGTGGAGGTGAAGTCTGTCGAGCAAACCATTGCACGACTTGCCAAGCGACTTGATCTAGCGCGCGACGAAGTCGTTAATCAGAGGGTTGCGTTAGCGAAGGCTTTCTACACACTCATCGGTGCCCGCGCCGGTGCTGATGGGGTGTGATGCCCATGACGGAATCGCGACGGCGGATTCTCGGTCTCACGCTGCGAGAACACATTGGTGGCAGATGGGCCATCTCGTGGGTGCTGTTTGTTTTCAACATCCCGTTCAATCTGTTGTCGATCACCACGAACATCTCCCAAGTTCCTGGAGAGAATCAGTGGCTCGGATGGGTTCTCGTAGCGATTGCAGGTCTGATCACTATTGGGGTCTTCTTTTTGATTGGAGATTTCATCCTCTTTCGCAGCCGTCGCGTTGCTCCTGTTCCGATCGCTGCGGTGATCGGATTCGGGTTTGTCACTGGTGCGGCTCGTGGCGTCGTCGTTGTTCTTGTGGCCGACGCTTTGAACTTGCAACCTGTCACCCTGGGCGGACTGTTGAATCGGGTTGTCGCAGGCGCTGTGCTTGGAGCCGCAGTGATGCCTCTTGGGGCTCTCGCGCTCTCCGTTGTTTCTCGCTACCGCGCTGAGCGTCAACACCTACTTGATGAGCGTGCAGAGATTGAACGCCGCCGTCTGGCTGAACAAGACGAGGTGCGAGTCCTGCGTGCCGCTGTGGTTGATGATGTTCGCCAGGAAGTGCTGGATGTAGCGCGAACTGTCATCCAAGACGGAGGTGGGCCACAGGAAGTGCCGGCAGCTCTCAGGAGAACCAGCCACAGCCTGTGGGCCGAACCGTCATTTGACTCGCAGGTGAGTGAATCCCCGATACGTGTTTCCTCGGTTATTTGGCGTCAGGTCTCGACCAGGAAGCTTCCGGTGCTGTGGATATGTGTGCTGTGGGGCTTGTCGGCAACGGGAACGGTTATTGGTTTCAATGGCTTACTTCTCGGGGGGCTCCAGGTTGCTTTCGGTGTTTTCTCTTTGGCTGTGTGCCTGGCAATCGCCAATCGATGGATCGCCTCCAAGCCGCAGGATTGGGCCTGGGCTACCGGCACGTTTGTTGGACTTGGCTGGATTTTCACGAGTCCGATTTCTTATGCACTTTTCGACAACCGTCCACTTGAGACCGCGCTTCCGGTCATGGTCCTGAACTTGTTCTGGCTGCCCATCATCGTTGCCTTAATGACGATTGCAGCAAGCGCTGTCTCCTCCGGTGAGGAAGTTCTGGAGCGGTTGCGTGGGAGTATTGACGCAGCTGATGTCACGACCCGCGCGTTGGAAGTGGAGCGAGACCAGATCCTGCGGGAGTTGGCAGAGCAACTTCATGGATCCGTTCATAGTCCGCTTGTCACACGATTTGCACTGGCCGTGGATGAGCGAAGCATTCACGATCAGGTCGGCGAAGCGGTCGCCTCACTGGGGCGACTGACGGTGGATGTGCCGTTGCAGGAGCGTCTGCTTGAACTAGCCACTTCATGGGATGGACTTGTGGATATCGAGGTCGAGGTAAGTGGTGGAAATGCGCACGGCAGGGATGTTGAGCGTGTTGTCAAAGAAGCCATTGCGAACGCTTATCGTCACGGTCACGCCACAAGCATCTCAGTTCGGATTCGCGACGCGGCTGGTTCGGTTGAGGTATTTGTGGAGGATGACGGTGTGGGGCTTTCGCCCACTGTCAGTCCTGGTCTGGGCTCGCGATTATTCGACACTTTGGGTGAGTGGGCGATTGATCGGGTAGGTAACAAGACCGTTGTCCGGATGAGACTGGACTAGACGCCACCGTTGTCCACAGGCAGCCCAGCTGCGGTATCTCCTCCACAGTCGCGACGTTAGATCTGGATCGCCTTCCTCGAGGCAATGACGCTTTCCGGAATCGGAGAGCTACTCCGAGGAAAGGAAGAACAACGATGAACGACGTGATGATGACGATCGTTGGGAATGTGATCCGTGACGTGGATCTGCGGTTCACGAGCAATGGTGATCCGGTGGCCTCTTTTCGGGTTGCTTCTAACACTCGACGCTATGACCGAGACAACGAGCGTTGGATCGAGGGTGACACTCACTACATGTCCGTGACGTGTTGGCGGAATTTGGCGAGCAACGTCGCTAACTCGATCAAGAAGGGCATGCCCGTTGTGATCTACGGCCGTATGCGCAGCCGTGAAGTTGAACGTCCGTGCGGAGAGGGATCGCACACTGTGCGCTATCAGGACATAGAGGCGTATGCAGTGGGGCCGGATCTGGCTCGTGGGACAGCAACCTTCACGCGAGTAAAGAGCGCATCGGTCGCTGAGAACGAGACGCGCGTGGTGGCCGATGTCATGGCTGCTGCGGCGATGGCCGAGGAGGACGAGGACAACTTCACAGCCGAAGCCGATGAGCGGGCCGAGGAGTTCGTTAACGCATGAGGGTTGTCTCCGGTTCGGCATGCTTGATGTTTGCAAGCATGCCGAACACCCCCATTCGAAAAGCACGTCCCGAGGTGCATGCGTGAACGAACCTTGGCTGCGTTCGCTTTGATGAGGGCAGCTGAATCGCTAGAGACTCCGATACTCCCCAATGGTCCGCGTCTTGTCGGAGCGTCGGGTCCCCGGTGCGAATTCCTAGTGGTGGAGGCCAACTAGGCTTCCGGGTTGACGAGAGGATGTCCATGGCTGAGTTCATCTACACACTGCAAAAGGCCCGTAAGGCGCACGGAGACAAGGTCGTCCTCGACGACGTCACTTTGGCGTTCCTACCAGGGGCGAAGATCGGTGTGGTCGGCCCTAACGGAGCGGGTAAATCGAGCCTGCTCAAGATCATGGCCGGAGTGGACGACGTCTCCAACGGCGAAGCCAAGCTGATGGAGGGTTACTCGGTTGGCATATTGATGCAAGAGCCTCAGCTCGATGAGTCCAAGACCGTTCTGGAAAACGTCCAAGACGGTGTCGCCGAGACCAAGGCGATGGTGGACCGTTTCAACGAGATCTCCACCGAACTGGCCGATCCGGATGCCGACTACGACACCCTGCTCGCTGAGATGGGCAAGTTGCAGGAGGCCATCGATCACAAGAATGCCTGGGATCTGGATGCACAACTCGAGCAGGCGATGGATGCACTGCGATGCCCTGCTGGAGATGCCGACGTCACGGTCTTGTCCGGCGGCGAGAAGCGTCGAGTGGCTCTATGCAAGTTGCTGCTTCAGGCACCCGATTTGCTGCTGCTCGATGAGCCCACCAACCATCTCGATGCTGAGAGCGTGAATTGGCTCGAGCAGTACCTCGAGCGGTATCCCGGAACCGTTGTTGCGATTACCCATGATCGTTACTTCCTGGACAACGTCGCGGAGTGGATCCTCGAACTCGACCGCGGACGCGCCTACCCATACCAGGGCAACTACTCCACCTACCTGGAGACCAAGGCCTCTCGTATGAAGGTGGAGGGGCAAAAAGATGCCAAGTTGCAAAAGCGCCTCACCGAAGAGCTCGAATGGGTCCGCTCGAACGCCAAGGCTCGGCAGACCAAGTCCCGGTCACGTCTGCAGCGATACGAGGAGATGGCGGCCGAGGCCGAGAAGACTCGCAAGTTAGACATGGAGGAGATTCAGATTCCGCCAGGTCCGCGGCTTGGCAACGTCGTCGTCGAAGTCGATCACCTCACCAAGGCGTTCGGCGACCGGATCCTCATTGACGATCTGTCGTTCTCGCTTCCCCGTAACGGGATCGTCGGCATCATTGGTCCAAACGGTGTTGGAAAGACGACGCTTTTCAAGATGCTCGTCGCTGCGGCTGCGGGAGACACTGAGGACAAGGATGACCTTCCAACCATGGGTGACATCAAGGTCGGTGAGACGGTCTCGCTGTCCTACGTGGACCAGTCGCGTGCGGGTCTAGATCCCTCGAAGAATGTGTGGGAGGTCGTCAGCGACGGACTCGATTGGATCAAAGTTGGCAACGTCGAATTGCCGTCACGAGCGTACGTCTCAGCGTTTGGGTTCAAGGGTCCTGACCAACAGAAGCCGGCGAAAGTGCTTTCCGGCGGCGAGCGCAACCGTTTGAATCTGGCCCTGACGCTGAAGATGGGTGGCAACCTTCTGCTACTCGATGAGCCGACTAACGACCTCGATGTTGAAACGCTCGGATCGTTGGAGAACGCGCTACTGGAATTTCCGGGATGCGCAGTGATCACTTCCCATGACCGCTGGTTCCTTGACCGAATTGCGACGCACATCCTCGCCTACGAGGGCGATTCGCAATGGTTCTGGTTCGAGGGCAACTTCGATGCCTACGAGAAGAACAAGGTCGAGCGACTCGGTGAGGAAGCGGCCCGACCCCACCGAGCCACGTATCGCAAACTGACGCGCGACTAATGACTGTCTTCGATATCGAGGTTGCCAAGCGCTTCAAGGACATCGATCCCTACGACCATGTCAGTCATGCCATCTTCCCCGACTATGTCCTCGAAGCCCGGGTGCGGATGTATCGGCTCCTGGGTATGAGTGAGCGCGATGTGATCGGTCAGGTGGTGGTCAGTCAGAACATCGACTATTTGCGTCCGATTCTGTACGACCTGGAACCGCTGGTCGTACAGACGTGGTTCTCCCACATCGGACGCTCGTCTTTTACCGTCAGCAGTCGCATCCTTGATCACGGCCACTGTGCAGCGGATGCGAAATCGGTGATGGTGTGTTTCGATAGGAAAACAGGTTCCTCACGACCGATCCCTGCTGAATTCAGGAGTGTTATCGAGGAGCATCTCGAGTCGTAATCGCCCCACAAGGAGGCTCCGTGGAGTCCGCAGGACACATGGTCACCGTGGGTGAACAAGAGGCTCGAATCCTCTCCCTCGTCGGCGCTCGGCTCACCGAATGGGAGCCGACTATGGCAGCGCGTATCACTATCGGGGAGCGGGCGCTCGTCGTCTACACCGTCCTCCCGATGGATGTCATGTGCGCGCTGGCGGTACCGGCGGAGGTATCCCTGGACGCTGTGGGCGACGATGTCACTGCCTCGTTGTCGTCGTTCGTCAGCGGTATCAGTGGTGCTGTCGCGTCAGGAAATCAGGCTTGCTTCGACGTGACCACTCTTCCTCGGGTTGCAGCATCGGTCGGACAGGGACTGACGCTGGCTAGCCTGCCGCCGGCTGATGGTTGGCAGATGCCGATTCACGGAGTCTCGAGCGACATCACTCCACAAATTCGCGAAGCGGTTCACGAGTTCCGCGAGCGGACCCAGGGGATGTCCGAGCGTCAGGCAGCGAACATTGCAGAGGAGATCTGGTCGAGATCGGCCTGGGCAGGTTTGCCGATGCGGGTCCTGCACGCCGCGCGTCGTCTTAGGCTCTTGACTGACGAGCCCCTGCGGGTCACGGCTGCTACGTGTGGGCCGTGGAAGCGCTTGTCCACGCCGCGTGGTCAGGTCTTCAGTTACGCCGCAGGTATCGAGGCGCGCCTCGGCCTGCGCGTGGTCAGCTGATCAACCACGTAGCCACACCGCAGTTTCGGGTCCGACCACGATGTGCGAGGAATCCTCGACGCTCACGCGGGCTACATCGTCCGAGGACGCCAGCACAACGACATCACCCCACGCTGCGGGCATGTGAGCGACGTCATCGGACATGTTGATCACAACCAGCACGGCCGGATGGTCAGGCTCTGATGTAAATCGACGTATTGCCAGAACACCCTCAGGACTGTCATCCATCCATTCCATTGGCCCCTGGCCGAGTGCATCCTCAGCTCGCCGACGGGCGAGGGCCCTCCTGTAGAGAGCCAGGGTGGAAGCCTCATCCACCTGTTGGCGATCCACCGCGTACTCACCCCACGAATCCGGCAGCGGCAGCCAGGACTCGTTCGTGGGACCAAACCCGAAACTCGGTGCCTGGGATTTCCAGGGAATCGGAACGCGGCATCCGTCGCGACCGATGTCTGCTCCATTGCTACGAATCCACACGGGATCTTGTCGCGCGTCGTTGGGTAAATCGAAGACCTCGGGGAGCCCCAGCTCCTCACCTTGGTAGACGTAGGCCGAACCCGGTAGGCCGAGCAGGAAGACCGTGGCGGCTTTCGCTCTTCGCAGACCACGCTCGGCATCAACCATCATTGGTGTGGTCACGGGCGAGCCGTCGGGGGTGGGTGCAAGTCGAGTCGCATGTCGGATGACATCGTGATTGCTGAGAACCCAGGTGGGTGGTGCGCCGACGGCCAGGTGGTTTCGAACGGTCGCCTCGATGGACTCGCGCATTCGCGAGGCATTCCACCCTGCGGCGAGGTAATCGAAGTTGAACGACGTGTGCAATTCATCTGCACGTTGGTAGAGAGCTAGCCGTTCGGCTGTCGGAGCCCAGGTCTCACCGCAGAAGATGCGGGGCGGGTCGTACTGATCCGAGACAGCCCGCCACTGCCGGTAGATCTCGTGGACATCGTCTTGATCCCAATACGGAGCATTGGGGGCCAGGCCGAGAATTTCGCTTTCGGGGATGGAGTCGTAGTCCATGTCCGGCAATGTCGGATCCTTGGCGAGACCGTGTGCGACATCGATCCGGAAACCATCGACTCCTCGGTCGAACCAGAATCGGAGTGTGTCAACGAACTCCTCGCGAACCTCGTCGTTAGTCCAGTCCAGATCGGGCTGGGTGTCGTCGAACAGGTGCAGGTACCAGTAGTCCGTGACGGTGCCGTCGGCCAGAACCAGACGCGACCAGCCGGGACCGTGGAAAACGCTGCGCCAGTTGTTCGGAGGCTCATCGTGCGTGGGGCCTTTGCCTAGGCGAATCATGTAACGGGCCCACTCCGTGGAACCGGGACCGCTGGTCAGTACCTCCTGCCACCATTTGTGTTCGCTACTCGTGTGGTTCGGAACGATGTCCATGATGATGCGCATGCCGCGCTCGTGCGCTTGGCCGATAAGCGTGTCGACATCCGCGAGAGTGCCGAGTCGTTCATCGACATCGCGGTAATCCGCAACGTCGTAGCCACCATCGTGCAACGGGGATGTGTAAAACGGCGAGATCCACAGTGCGTCTACTCCGAGGTCGACGAGGTAATCGAGCCGATTCACGATTCCGGGAAGGTCTCCGATGCCGTCGCCATCGGAATCGGCGAAGCTGCGCGGATACACCTGGTAGACGACGGCGTCCTGCCACCACGGGCGATGACGCCTGTAAGCGCATACATCGTCGGGCGTAGTCATCTTGCTGCTCCTGTTCGGTGTTGGTCGTCGGTGTACTCGGGGCGGGCGTCAGGTGCTCGGCTCGGCGCTGAACACGGCACCCGGGGGTGGTTCGTCGGCCACATTCTGCATCGCGAAGGCCGCTCCTTGCAGGTAGTGCCACATGACGCCGTCCTGCTCGGGGGGCAGACTCTGCTCGTCTAGGGCCTCGCGCATGTGGGTCAACCAGCGATCGCGGGCGGTGGAATCGATGGCAAACCCCGCATGCCGCATACGCAGGCGCGGGTGCCCACGCTGGTCGCTGTAATCGGTCGGACCGCCCCAGTATTGCTCTAAGAAAGAGCGAAGGCGCCACTCGGCGGCATCGAGTGAATCCGGTGGGTACATCGGGCGAAGGACGTCGTCGCTTGCTACCCGCGCATAGAAGGCCGCCACGAGCCGCGTGAAGAACTCCCGCCCTCCGAAGACCTCGTACGGGGTCTGTTCCGACTGTTCGCTCACGCCTCGATTGTGTCGGATGCGAGTTCGCCGGGCTGCAGCTGGTTCATTGATTCCGCTCGCTCGACGATGTGCCGGGCCATGGGCGGGAACACGAACGCGTGGAATGGCGCCACCGACCACCAGTACGCGTGTCCGGCGATTCCGCGGGGCCAGTAGACGGCCCGCTGTAGCAACCGCGAGCCACCACCCTCGCGTGGCTGGACAGCAAACTCGAGCCAGGCCCGCCCCGGCATCTTCATCTCGGCACGCAGTCGAAGCAGCCGGGGAGGAAGGCGTTCTTCTACCCGCCAGAAGTCCACTACCTCGCCGACCATTAGTTGGTGAGGGTCACGGCGACCTCGACGCAGCCCCACCCCACCTACGGCCCGATCGATCAAGCCCCGGGCTTCCCACAGCAGGCTCGATGAATACCAACCGTTGGCACCCCCGATGCACTCGACTGCAGACCACAGTTGCTCGGGCGAGGCATCGGTTTCCACCTCGCGCACGTCGGTGTGCAGGGAACCACCGGCCCACTCGGGGTCTCCGGGCAGGGGTTCGCTGGGGGCACCGGGTGTGGAGGCCCCGGTCCAGCGCGTGGCGACGTTGGCCTCCTGGATACGGGTGAGTGCCAACTCGACAGCACGATCGAACGTCACCAAACCGTTCGGTGGATCGGGAATGAAGTCGGCGATGTCGTGGTTGCGGCAGATCGCGGGATGCTTCAACGATCGAACAAGGGGCTTGGCGATCGAGCGGGGGACTGGTGTCACCAGCCCTACCCAGTGACTAGACAACTGCGGGCTCAGCATGTTGATCGGGAGAATTATGCGCTTACCTAGGCCGGCAACTGCCGCGTACCGATGCATCATCTGTTCGTAGGTGAGTACCTCTGGCCCACCGATGTCGAATTCGCGATTCACGCTCGGGGGGAGATCCGCGGCCATCACCAGGTAACGCAGTACGTCGCGGATCGCGATCGGTTGGGTTTTGGTGCGAACCCACCGCGGTGTGATCATCGCGGGGAGTCGTTCGGTGAGGTAGCGAAGCATTTCGAACGAGGCAGAACCCGAGCCGATTATCACTGCGGCGCGGAACTCAACCGTCGGAATTCCCGAACTTCGCAGGATGCGACCGACCTGCACGCGCGAACGCATATGGGGGGACATGTCTTTCTCGGGGACGTCGGGTGCAAGGCCACCGAGGTAGGCAATGCGTCTAAGAGAGGAGTCCCGGGCTGCATCGGCGAAGGTCTGGGCCATCGCCTTCTCTGCCTGCTCGAGGTTGGAGCCTTGCTGCAGTGAGTGCATCAGGTAGTACGCAACGTCGACGTCGGCAAGGGCGCGGACAACGTCGTCGCTGTTCGTTGCGTCGCCGTGAACGACTTCGATCTGGTCAGCCCATGGGAAATCGCGCAGCTTCTCCGGGCTACGCGCCAGTACCCGGACTGTGTGCCCTTTTGCGAGTAGCTCGCGGACTAGTCGCCCGCCGACGTACCCCGTGGCGCCGGTTACCAGACAGCGAAGAGCCATGCCCTCAGTGTTGCGTTGATCGGTCTGGCCCGCGACTTAGGGCCGAGTTTCCCCTGAATCGTCGTGGGAGATCAACCTGTGCGGTGGCGGGAGTGGGTGTCCATCTTCAGTCGTCTCGGTGTCCGCAGCCGCGGGTTGCGGGGGTGTCTTGTTGGGGTCGTTGTCGCCCGCGTGCCCGGTGGCGAAGTCACGCTGGGTCGGGGCGTCGGGCTGGGTTGTCGGCGGCTTGGGGGGAACCTCCTGGACACCTGCTTGGAACGTGCGGACCTGGATGCCCTCGTACGGGATGCGAATGCCTGCAGCATCGAGCGCTTCCTTCATCCGCTGGCGGATCACGCGCCCGGCGTACCACTGGTTGCCGTTCGGGACGATCTTGGTGTTCACGCGAACGACGACGGCCGTGGACGTGAGTTCGGTGACGTTCGAGTAGTAGGGAGCTCCCAGAAGGACCCCGTTGTATTGGGGATCCTCACCCATGTCCTTGCCTACGGCGTCGATGACCTGCTGCACTTTGTTGAGATCCTCGTCGTAGGGGACAGGGATCTCTATGAGTGAGTACGTCCATCCCTGGGACTGGTTGGACACCGACTGGATCTGGCCGTTGCGGATGTACCAAACAACGCCCCAGAAATCGCGGACACGCGTGTATCGCAGCGCGGTCTCCTCAACCTCACCGAGGACGATGCCGCCCATGTCGACGGTGTCGCCAATACCCATCCAGTCCTCGAAGATCATCGAGATGCCGTTGAGGTAGTCGGAGATGTAGGACTGCGCACCGAAGCCGATAACAGCGGACAGGACTGCACCGCTGGCCAGGATCGGGGCGAGATTCACACCAAGAGTCCCGAGAATCGTCAGTACCGCCGCAGACCACACCACGATGACAAGAACGTTTCTCGCAAGCGAACCGAGCGCGTGGGCGCGCTGTCGCTGGCGATCCTCCATGAGAGTGGTGGCGAGTTCGGCGTCATCGGCGCCGCGCAGTTGCCCCGGTCGGCGCTTAGGCGCGTGATTGGTGACCGCTTGAACGGACTTGCGGATGGCGCGTCCGCCGATGATTTGGACGATAAAAGCGACAAGGACGATCACCCCGATCCTCAGCAGTGGTTCAAGGGGGAGATCCTTGGTGAGGTCATTCCAAGCGTCGACGATCTCGTTCATGGTGCCTAGCCTTGCATGCCGGTCCACCTGGCCAGGAACGCAAGGGTGTCCGCGGTTTCCTCAACGGCAGCGTCGAGCTTGCGTGCTCCGTGGCCGACATTTCCCTCCGAGCGCAGCAGAATCGGCCGGTCCCCCGATGTCGCATGCTGAACCGCAGCACACATCTTGCGGCCATGCATCGGGTCGGTGCGCGTGTCGTTGTCGAAAACAGCGAACATCGTCGCCGGGTAGTCGGTGCCTTCGACGACGCAGTGATACGGGGAGTACGCGTGCAGCCAGCCGAACTGCTCGGGGTCTTCGGGATCCCCATATTCCACGGTCCATGTCGGCCCGAGTTCGCTAGTCGTATAGCGGATCATGTCCAGCAGCGGTGCTACGCAGACGACCGCGTTGAACAGGTCGGGCCGTTGCGTCAATGCCGCGCCTACGAGCAGACCGCCATTTGATCCGCCATAGACGGCAAGGTTGGCGGGAGTGGTCCAGCCCTCGGCACTCAGATATTCGGCGGCGGCGTGGAAGTCATCGAACACGTTCTGCTTCTTGTCCAGCATGCCGTCTCGGTGCCATTGCTCACCCTCGTCTCCACCACCGCGCAGACACGCCACCGCCCACACTCCACCTGCCTTGACCCACGAGAGGATTGCTGCGGAGAAGCCCGGCTGCATGGGAATGCCAAAGCCCCCATAGCCGTACAGAACCGTCGGGCGCGGTCGATCGGGTGTGGCGGTCGGCGAGACGATGAACATCCGGACCGTGGTTCCGTCCTTCGATTCGTAGGTGACAAGTTGCGAATGGACATCCGGGACCTCTACCGAGCCCGGCGGCGTCGCATACAACTCGGCTTCGCCCGAGCGGGCATCGAAGGAATAGATGGTCGGCACTTGCGTGTGGTCGGTGTAGGCGAACCAGACGACCGGACCACCGGTCGGCTTTTCTATCGGCCCGGCGACCGTTCCGGCTCCCGGAAGTTCGATGCTGCGCACGAATGCGCCATCCTCGGCCCGGTGCAACTTCATCGTCGCGACACCGTGCGCAGTGGTCGTGACAAGCAGGAGCTCTTCGTCGAGTTCATCACCATCGATCACCGCGACGGACTCGAGTACCGCTGCGGGATCTTCAGGGATGAGGTCGACCCACTCGTTCGCTCCCCATCGACCTGGCTGTGTCACGGCGAGTCTGCCCCGCGGAGCATCGCGGTCTGTTGCGACGTAGACCCGGCCGTCACGACCGAACGTCAACGATGTTTGCGCATCGACGTCGGCCTGGACCTGCTGGAAGGCCGGGCCATCGACTGCTGATTGCGTCAGGTCTGCAACCCAGAGATCGTTGCGAGGCTCGGTTCCCTCAGCCGAGGAAATCTGCAGCCAATGTCCGTCGCGTGAGACCTCAACTCCGTAGTAGTTGGTCATCGTCATACCCGCGCCGAAGATGTTGGCGTCGTCGTTCGCGTCGTTTCCCACGTGATGCAAGAAGACCCGACGATGGAAGCCACGCTCGGACTCGGGGAGTTCCTCGGGAGGCAGGCTCCGCACGTAATAGAAGGAGTCACCGCCGGGAATCCAAGCAACCGGTGAGTATCGACAGCGATCGATGGGTCCATCGATCACATCGGCTGTCGCGACGTCCATGACGTACAGAACCGACTCCTCGGTTCCGCCTTCTGAGAGTTGATATGCGAGCCGGTCGCCTTCTTTGGACGGCTGCCAGGAGTCCAACGTTGTACTGCCGGTTTCGTCGAGTTCCATCGGATCGATGAGGACCCGCTCGGTTCCATCAGCCTCACGCACGAACAGGACCCCGAATTGCTGACCGGGTTGGCGCCTACTGAAGAAGACACGGTCACCGCGATGTACCGGCAGTGAGATCGCGCCGGCACCGAGAAGAGCCTCAACACTGTCGGCAAAGGCCTCGCGTGTGGACCATGCGTCCCTTTCGTCAGCGAGAAGAGTCGACTGCTTTTCTAACCATGTCTTGGTTCGCGGATCCTCTGCGTCCTCGAGCCAGCGATACGGGTCCATAACTCGCTCGCCGTGCATGTCATCGACGACATCGACGCGCTCTGCGGTGGGGTAGTCACGTGCCATGCCGCCACCCTAGGCGCAGAAGGTTTGCGTAGCGTTTCCTCCGTGACAACGGAGCCGACGGACCGCGCGCTGCTGCTTCAACTTGCTGATGCCTATCGAGTCGCCACTGAATACTGGGGTCAGGCCGGCAATTACGTCGCAGTCGCCGACGACGTCATTCGTGCCGTCCTCGCGGCCTTGGGCGTCGACGCCAGCAACGACGCTGCGATCCGCGACAGCCTGGAATCGGCGCGGCTACGCGAGTGGCGTCGAGTCATGCCTCCGGTTTTCGTCTCCTGGCAGGGCGAGGAACGGCGGCTGTGGGTGCACGTTCCCCACGGAGAAGCCGTATCTGCGTCGGTGGTGCTCGAAGACGGAACTCGTCGTGACCTTCATCAATGGGACTGGTGGGTCGATCCCGTGGAGGTCGATGGTCGCCTCATCGGCGAAGCCAGTTTCGGGGTGCCGGCCGACCTTCCGATCGGGTGGCATCGAATCGAGGTGTCGGGTGAGTCAATCACCGCCGACTGCCCGCTTGCCGTGGCACCGGCGTCTCTTGATCCGGAGGCCGTCGCAGGTGAACGGCAATGGGGCCTGATGGTGCAGGCGTACTCCTGGCCGTCATCTTCTTGGTCGTCATCTTCCTGGTCTCCATCGCGCTCGACCGGATGGCCAGGTTCCTGGGGCGTGGGGGATATCCATGATGTTGTCGATCTGGCCACGTGGAGTGCACGCGAGGGCGGCGCCGGATTCATCCTGGTAAATCCACTGCACGCACCGGTGCCCGGTGTTCCATCTCCGTATCTGCCGACATCTCGTCGGATGTGGACTCCATTGATGATCCGAATCGAGGACATCCCCGAGACTGCATTGCTCGCAACCGCCGATCGCACTCGAATCGAGCAACTTCACGCCGGCACCCGGAGGTCAGGCGTTGATTCGGATTCTCGAATTGATCGAGAGGGTGCTTGGCAGCACATGAGACCGGCCCTGGAACTTGTGTTCGAAGTCCCTCGCGAGGTCGATAGGGAGCAGTCTTTTCGTACATTCGCGAAGGAGCCGACGGTACG
>JAURQC010000015.1 GCA_030836325.1 Candidatus Nanopelagicales bacterium | reverse complement strand
TTGGGTACATCGATGAGTTCGGTTCCGAGCGTGGGCTGGGGATACCAGACGTCTAGGACGTCCTCGCCGTCCATGGTTGCCAGGCCCAACGCAGAAGCTAGTCCTGTAACCGGGGTCAGTTGCTCGTCGATAGTCACATTGCTCACCGGGCTACCGTATCCACGTGCACCTTGATCTCTCAGCGGACGTCATCGACCTCACTGCCGCGCTTGTCGATATTCCCAGTGAGTCCCACGACGAACATCAGATCGCCGATCTCGTGGAAGCAGCACTGCGCGAGTGTCAGCACCTGACAGTTCGTCGATCGGGCAACGCAGTGGTTGCCGAAACGACCGGAAAGCCACCTGCCGTGGTCATCGCCGGACACCTCGACACCGTCCCGGCAGCGGGCAATCTGCGACATCGGATCGACGGAAATCGCCTGTACGGCCTGGGTTCGTGCGACATGAAAGGTGGCGTCGCCGTCGCCCTAAAACTCGCCCATGACGTCGCGGATCCACACGTGGGTGTGCGCTTCATCTTCTACGACTGTGAGGAGGTTGCCGCAGTCCACAACGGACTGGCACGCCTTGCCCAGGAGGACCCAAACCTGCTCCATGCGGACCTTGCGATCGTTATGGAACCGAGCAACGCAGTCATCGAAGGTGGCTGCCAGGGCACCATCCGTGTTGAAGTAGGCATCCCGGGCGAACGCGCGCACAGCGCCCGCTCGTGGCAAGGGAGCAATGCGATCCACGGAGCGGTTGATGTGCTGTCTCGGCTAGCCGACTACGCGCCGCGCGCCCCGATCGTCGACGGCTTGCGTTATCGCGAGGGATTGAATGCGGTCGGCATCCGTGGCGGGGTTGCCGGAAACGTGATTCCCGATGAGTGCGTGGTCACCGTCAATTACCGATTCGCGCCCGACCTTTCCGTTCCGGATGCAATCGAGCACGTACGCGAGGTTTTCGACGGTTTTGACATCACGGTGGTCGATGAAGCTCCGGGAGCACGCCCAGGACTCGACCAACCGGTCGTTGTGCGTTTTGTCGAGGCAATGGGCGGTGAAGTTGAGCCGAAATTCGGGTGGACGGACGTGGCACGCTTTTCCCATGCGGGAACCCCGGCACTGAACTTTGGGCCTGGAGACCCGACCATCGCGCACACCGTCGACGAAAACGTCCGTATCGATGAAGTGCGCAAAGTCCACACTGCCTTGCACTCTTGGCTCGTCGGCCAGAACGGCGCCTAGGCTCACCTCGTGTCGTCCAGCGCTGCCCCAGCGGTCTGTGTCTTTTGCTCCTCAAGCGACAGCATCGATCCGCGTTACCTTGAATTAGCCGACGACGTAGGTATCGCGTTGGGTAGCCGTTCATGGACGTGCGTCTCTGGCGGTGGATCGGTCTCGATGATGGGTCGACTAGTGCGTGCGGTCCGAGCTAGCGGCGGCCACACGATTGGCGTGATCCCGCAAGCGCTGAAGGATCGCGAGGTGGCGGATCTGGATGCGGACGAACTTGTCGTGACGCACGACATGCGCCAACGCAAGGGGATCATGGACGAGCGATCCGATGCTTTTCTAGCGCTCCCCGGAGGTATCGGCACTCTCGAGGAACTTATGGAGGTGTGGACGTCGCGGTCTTTGACCATGCACGACAAACCGGTCGTGGTTCTCGATCCGTGGGACGACTACGCCCTCCTTCGTGCTCAGGTTTATGCCTGGGTGGAACGAGGCTTCGTCAGCCAGGCCAGTGTTGATCGTGTCCACTGGACGACCACCGTCGACGACGCACTCGCAGCGCTTGCAGGGTCTGGCGCACCATCGAACGCAACCGTGGTGGAATGAAGTCATGACCTTGGTGTTCGTCGTCATCGGATTGGCGGTGGTCGCAGCCGCTGCCTGGTTCGTGGTCGGACGGTTCGACGCGGAGCTACCGGATGCAGGGAGTGACCTCCGGCCGGATGAGCGTGGCGGTGATCCATCATTCGATGTCGTTCTACGCGGATACCGAATGGACGAGGTGGACGCCACTATCGCTGAGTTGCAGTCCGAGATCGAGGCGCTGAAGAACCCCAAGCCGCGTCGATGAGCACCCGCCTGTCCTTCGACATCGTGGTCAACGCCCCGGCCGAGGCGGTCTTCGATGCTTTGAGCCAGTGGGCCAGGCAGGACGAATGGATGTTGGGCACCAAGGTCGAGGTCCGAAGCGGCGACGGCCGGAGCACGCAGTCCGAACTGGCGGCCTGGACGGGCATCGGGCCGGTCGGATTTTGGGACACCATGACTATCACCCGCTGGGAGCGGCCATACCGGATCGACGTCCTGCATACCGGGTCGGTTGTCCGGGGGCCCGGCGCCATGGAGGTACTCGCTCTACCCGATGGTCGCAGTCGCTTTGTGTGGCGCGAGGAACTCGAGTTGCCGCCAGGGCCCCTCGCTCGTCTGGGCTGGCCCCTCGTGAAACCGGCCATTGTTGCCAGTGTGAAGCAATCGTTGCGCAAGTTTGCGTCACTGGTCGAGACCGGCACCCTGCCGCGCTGAGTTCCGGGTGACCCGGGATAATAGAGCCTCGACAGCCGGTGCACAGGTGCTGGCAGAGCTTTCCCGGGGCGCTTTCCAGGCGTGTCGAGATGATGATCGGAAGGGGACGGATATGGCCGCGATGAAGCCGCGGACGGGCGATGGCCCGCTCGAGGTGACCAAGGAGGGTCGGGGTTATGTCATGCGGGTGCCCCTCGAAGGCGGCGGCCGGCTTGTCGTCGAGTTGAACGCCGAGGAAGTCAAGAACCTGGGCGAGGCACTCACCGGCGCTCTTCCGTAACCCTCTGGTTCACCTTCTCCGAGGTTCTGGCCCTCGGTTCCTATCGCGTCGTTAGTCCCGGCGCAGTAAGCACGCCACGAGCATTCCGTCTCCCTCGACGAGCGGAGTGGCGCTCCAGTCAGTGTCATCTCGCAAACTGGTGGCAAGTTCTTTGACCGAGGCCGCCTCAGCGTCTCGTCGAGAAGGATCGGCGACCATGTCGTCTTCTCCGATGCCGATAAAGGCCACTACTCCACCGATACGGAGCAACCTTTTTGCTTGGTTGAGAATGGCCGGATACTCACCGCGATCAGCATCAACGACGACGACGTCGTAGGCGCCATCGGACATACGCGGTAGGACGTCCAGCGCCCGTCCGGCGATGAATCTAGTCCGTGATGGCTCGTGTCCCGACTGCTTAAGGGTCTCGCGGGCGTGACGCTGGTACTCGGCCTCCGTGTCGATGGTGGTCAGCGTTCCACCAGGTGTCATTCCAGCCGCGAGGCACGCACCCGAGACACCCGTGCCGGTGCCGACCTCGACAACGGCTTGGGCCTGCAGGCTTGAGACGAGGAAGGTCAAAAAGCGCCCGGTCGCCGGCGATACTGAGGTGATTCCGAACTCCCGAGCTCGCTCCCGTGCGTTGGCGAGGGCGTCGTTCTCGGGGATCCAGGAATCGGCGAATTGGGCGAAACTCACCGGACTCGCGGACTTCGGTGACGTCGATGACATAGCGCGCTTTCCTCCCGATGCCCCCGCGGATGTGCCCGGCGAACAAACGCAGCCTAGCCTTAGGGGACATAGCCCCGAGGCAAACAGAAGGGCGGCTGAGCTTCGTGACCGACGAAAGTCCCCGCGAGGAGTCGGGTGGATCACCCGATGGCACCTCCACCGGACCGATCCCGGCGGTCAGCCCGGCCCCGGCTGTGACCCCTGTCAGCCAAGCACCGGCCCAACCACCGGCCCAACCGACAACTCCCGCCGGTTATCCCAACTTCGTGGCTTATGGCTCAACGCCACCGCCACCACCTCCGGGCCCAGGAGCGGCCTACGGATCGGCCCCGGCAGGGGGTCCCTATGGCCACGCTGGTCAGCATGCGCGGCCCCATACGAAAACCGCCGGTCGCTCCGGCCTTGGGCTCTTGGGCGTGATCGTCATCGCCACGGTCGTGTCCTTGGTGGTCGGCACCTTCGCTGGTCTGGCCGGCTATGTCATCGGTCGGGCTGTGGACACGACAGCGACTCCCGCAACCGTGTCGGCCCCTGCGCCGCAGCCGTCGTCTATCGCATCTGACCCGATCCCCCCGGATGAGCTTCCGGCGTCCATTGCCGAGATGGTCTCTTCGGTTCTGCCGGGCGTCGTCTCAATCGCCATCGAGAACAACGGTGATCAAGGCAGCGGATCGGGTTTCGTGATCCGACCCGATGGCTACATCCTGACGAACAACCATGTGGCTGCACCGGCTGCCGACGGCGGTTCGCTGACGGTCTTCTTCGAAAATGGAGACAGCGCCGAGGCCGAGATCGTGGGACGTAATTCTGCCTACGACCTCGCGGTGCTGAAGGTGGAGGCGACCGACCTGCCCATCGTCCGCCTGGGCGATTCTGATCAAGCCAACGTCGGTGACGTAGCGATCGCCATCGGTGCACCGTTGGGTTTGGAGGGCACGGTCACTGCGGGGATCATTTCCTCCTTGGATCGTCCTGTCACAGCCGGTGGTCAAGGCGAGATGGCCTACATCAATGCTTTGCAGACGGACGCGGCTATCAATCCCGGAAACTCGGGTGGTCCGCTGCTGAACAGCGCCGGTCAGGTGATTGGCGTGAACTCGGCGATTGCCACGCTCGCGCCGTCCTTCAATGGAGACGCTGGATCCATCGGGCTCGGATTTGCTATTCCGGTCAACTCCGCGAAGCGGATTGCGGAGGAGATCATCGCCACCGGTGATTCGAAGACGCCCATCATCGGCGTCACACTGGATACGACCTACACCGACGGTGGCTCGCGGATCAGCGAGGTCAATCCGGGTGGCCCTGCAGAGGCAGCGGGCCTGCGCAATGGGGACGTCATCACCGCACTCGCCGGTCGAGAGACCACGGATTCGACCGAACTTGTCGTGGCTATTCGAAACTTTGCCCCGGGAGACACGGTCAGCATTACGTTCTTGCGCGGTGGTGAGTCTCGCACTGTCGATCTCGTGCTTGGTGGCTCGGAAGAGATCGGCTGACATGTTTGACATCGGTATCGGTGAACTGCTCGCCCTCGCGGTGATCGGTTTGCTGATCTTCGGCCCGGAGAGACTGCCGAAAGCCGCCGCCGATGCTGGTCGCTGGGTGCGTCAGATCCGCGAGATGGCCACATCCGCCCGCAAGGAGATCGTGGATTCGGCCGGCGTTGATTTTTCAGACACGATGAATACCTTCAAGGACTTCAGAGATCTTCATCCGAAGCGATTGGCGTCGGGTTTGCTAGACGACGATGTTGACGACGTCGAGTCGCGATCCAAGGGTTCTGGGGCGAACGCGGCAAATTCGAGCGAGCCGGAACAGTCAGGCCCAGCGAATAGGTCGCCGCAGTCGTCCCAATCGTTCGACCCCGACCTCTCTTAGGACGGTCGACGGTCAGCGGCTGTTCGGTGAAATACCGAGCTGCATGCCCGCCAGGCCGCGTGGTCGATTGCCAAGTGTCGAAGCGATGTCGCGCAGCGCGATGCTCGCTGGAGCCTCGGGTTGGGCAATCACCAAGGGATGACCGCTGTCTCCGCCCTCGCGTAGCCGAGGATCGAACGGGATCCGGCCGAGCACGGGGATATCCGCTCCCAGAACTTTGCTGAGTTGCTCCGCCACGAGGTCACCACCGCCGACCCCGAAGAGGTCGAGGGGTTCTCCGCAGTGCGGGCATGGGAAGGAGCTCATGTTCTCGACAACGCCCAGGACCTTCTGATGGGTCTGCTCGGCGAGTGTTCCTGCGCGAACTGCGACATCGGAGGAACCCAGTTGAGGGGTGGTGACGACAACGATCTCAGCGTGTGGGAGAAGTTGCGCCGTCGAGATGGCGATGTCGCCGGTGCCCGGGGGAAGGTCGAGCAGGAGGACGTCAAGGTCGCCCCACCATACATCTGACAGGAATTGTTCGAGGGCGCGGTGCAGCATCGGGCCGCGGAAGGCGACGGGTGTCTCGACGCCGCCGGGCTTGAATGGAAGCATCGAGATGAGTCGGACGCCGTAGGCCTGTGGTGGCATGAGCATGCCTTCGACCATGGTCGGCGGATTGGTAGCGCCGAGGATGCGCGGAATGGAGTGGCCGTACACGTCTGCGTCCAACAGGCCCACGCTCAGGCCCTGGCTAGCGAGCGAAACCGCGAGGTTGGCTGTTACCGACGACTTACCGACCCCACCCTTGCCCGAGGCGATTGCGAAAATCTTGGTGGTCGAACCGGGCTGGGTGAACTGGATCTCGCGAGCATCGTGGCCGCGTAGCAACTTCTTCAGCTCCGCGCGCTGTTCATCGCTCATGACATCCAGGTGAACGTCCACTTTAGAGACGTCTGGCACCTTCATGACGGCATCAATCACGCGGTCGGTGATGGTCGACCGCATCGGGCAACCCTCGACGGTCAGGTAGACACCGACCTCGACGACGCCACCTTTTCGAATGTCGACGCTCTTGAGCATTCCGATCTCAGTGATCGGTCGATGGATCTCCGGATCCTCGACAGTCGCAAGGGCTGCATGGATGGCATCGGAGTTTGGTTGGTTGGCCACGGACCGATGCTATTCGGCGCTCAGCTCGGCGGCGAATCCTCGTGATGAGAGTCACGCGATTCGCGGTCTCGTCGTGCCGACTCCTCTAGGTTGTCAAGCCGGGTCATGATCGCGTCCAACGTCTCGCGTAACTCGCTTCGCACGTAGTCACGGGTTGCGAGTTCGCCGAGGCTTGTTCGAAGCGAAGCAACTTCGCGCGCCAGGTAGTCACTATCGGCGAGCATGCGCTCATTGCGTTGGCGGTCCTCTTGGTACTGCACGCGGTCGCGGTCAGTCTGTCGGTTTTGGGCGAGCAGGATGAGCGGCGCGGCATAGGACGCCTGGAGGGACAGAAGCAATGTCAAGAAGATGAATGGGTAGGCGTCTGGGCGGATGCCGTTTGGCGCAAAGACGTTGAAGGAAACCCACAGCGCGACGACCACGGTCATCCACGCAATGAATGCCCACGAGCCGATATAGCGGGCCACTCGTTCGGACAGCCGTCCAAAGCGCTCGGAGTCGTATGTGGGGCGGATTCCTCGCGTGGTGTCGATCGGCTGGTCGACGGCCCGACGCGTGCCTCGGCGTGCACTACTCATCGAGCACCTCTGCGTCTTGCTCGAGATCCTTGTCGGCGAGATGTGTCCGATCGAGATTCTTGACAGCGTCCTGGCCGACGTCTTCTCGCCAATCGGACGGCAGCATGTGGTCGACGACATCGTCGATCGTGACCGCGCCGACGAGTCGATCGTCTTCATCGACTACCGGCACAGCCACCAAGTTGTACGCGGCGAAGTTTCGGGTGACCTCACCTAGCGGAGTGTTCGGGCGAACTGGATCAACCGTGTTGTCCAGCAATGAGGAAATCAAGGTGGACGGCGGTTCACGCAACAATCGTTGGAAGTGGCACGTCCCGAGGTACTTGCCTGTCGGAGTTTCGGTGGGTGGGCGGCACACGTACACCTGCGCCGCCAGTGCGGGTGGCAATTCCGGATTGCGGATGCTTGCCAGGGCTTCGGCCACCGACGCGTCCGGGGGCAGGACGACTGGCTCGCTGGTCATCATGCCGCCGGCGGAGAACTCGTCGTACGTCATGAGTCGGCGGATGTCCTCGGCCTCGTCAGGCTCCATCTCCTCGAGCAAGAACTCGGCCTGCTCGGGCGGAAGATCGGAGATGAGGTCGGCGGCGTCGCCCGGATCCATCTCTTCGAGGACGTCCGCGGCGCGTTCACGGTCGAGCGCCTGCATGATCTCAACGCGGTCCTCGTCGACTAGTTCTTCGAGGACATCTGCGAGTCGTTGATCGTCGAGTTCGCGCGCGACTTCGAACCGCCGCTTGGGAACAAGGGTGTGCAGCAGCGAGGCGACGTCGGCGGGACGCAGAGTGTCGATGGTGGCGAGCAGTTGTTCTGCTGGTTGGGCGGCCTCGGCCAAGGACAATCCCGTGACGTCTGGCCAATCGACCATGAATCGCTCGCTGCGTCGGCGCAGACCGGTTGCACCACGGCGAACGAAGAGCGAATCCACGAGCCACTCGCGGCTTCGAGTGAGTGAAACGCCGATGTCCACCACGCGCACTTTCTCGCCGGACTCACGCAAGGTGATGGAGCGATCAAGGAGTTCGGCGGTAGCCAGTGACTCGTTGCGTCGCTGCTCGAATCTCCGCAGGTTCACGGTTCCGGTCACAATCACCTGCCCGGCGTCGATCGCGGTCACCTTGGTCATCGGGATGAAGATTCGCCGACGTGGCGGGACTTCGACGACCAAGCCGGTCAAGCGGGGCGGGTTATCACCGATACGTAGGACGACGACGGCATCGCGTACCTTTCCGACTTGGTCACCACGTGGGTCGAACACGCCCAGACCCGCGAGGCGGGCCAGGAAGATACGGCTTGTGTTCGTCGTCACAGCGGGAAGGCTACCGTCGCCGCGGTTCTCAGCCGGTTCGCTGCGGGCTGGCGAGCACGCACGGAACCTCGAAGGGGGGTCGCAGTGAGTTCGGATGCCTCCGTGCCCGCTCCTGGCCTCTCGCGACCACCGGCGCCCGATGTCGCTCGCTTGGGGATCGCTGTCATCTTTATCTCACTCAGTGGCCCGATGATCGCTGCGACGGCCGCACCGGCTCTGGCAATTGCGTTCTGGCGGTGTCTGATCGGCAGTGGGTTGACCGGAGTCTGGGTGACGATCCGTCGGTGGAGCACCCTCGGGGCGCTCACCAGGAGAGAGATCAAACTGACCGTGTTGGCCGGAATTTTCCTCGGCCTGCATTTCGCGACGTGGATTCCGTCGCTGACGCTCACCACGATCGCCGCATCGACCGCGCTCGTCGCGACCCAACCCATCTGGGCTGCGCTCATCGCTCGTGCCACCGGCGTGCACATCCCATCGCGGGTGTGGGTGGGCATCGCGGTCGCATTTGCCGGCGTACTGATTTTGACGGGTGTGGATTTATCCGTCGATCCTCAGCATTTGATCGGTGACGCGTTGGCATTGGTAGGCGCGGTCTTTTCAGCTGCCTACGTGTCGGTTGCCGAGCGTGTGCGCAAGACCGTCGATACATCGACGATGACGTTCATCCTGTACGCGGTATCGGCACTCACGATTCTTCCCCTGGTGTTCATCTTCGGTCAGGAACTCATTGGGTTCGACGCGCAGGCGTGGCTTCTGATCCTCGCGGTGACACTTGGCGCTCAATTGCTGGGACATTCAATGATGACTCGCGTGCTGTCGAGTACATCGGCGACAGTCGTGTCTCTTGCGATCTTGTTTGAGATGCCAGGGGCCACTCTTGTGGCCGCGATTTGGCTTGGGCAGGTGCCGCCCTTGGCGCTGCTGCCCGCCGCTGCACTGATTCTGGCCGGACTAGTGGTGGTGATCAAGGCTGCGGATCGTGGTCCGACGGCATCGACGGTTACTGAGTCTTCTCCCATTTAAGGATGGCGCTGAGAGGAACCAGAGCGATGGCGGCGACGACGGTGACGCCGATGCCCCAGCCAACGCCAAGGCCTTCGGCGATCGCGCCCACGGCCAGCGGTGCTGTTACGAAACCGGCGCGTGATAGCCAGCTGATGGTGGCGACGCCCGTTGCCGGGCGAATGCCCGGTAGGTGGGCAGCGGCGCGCATGGCTGCGGGAAAGAGCGTCGCGACCCCGAAGCCCGTCACCGCGCATCCGACGAGGAACAACCACATGGATTCGGAAACAAGTGCGATGCCCAGAGCTACGGCGCTCGCAGACATAGCGATGCGCGTCCATCGACGCTCTCCGAGGGTGTCGACGAGGCGGTCCCCTGAGAATCGACCGGCGGTCATTGCTACGGTGAATGCCACGAAACCCCAGCCGACGTATGCACTGGGTGCACCGATGTCGGTGAGATAGATCGAACTCCAACGCGCGGGTATGTCTTCCATCATCACCGCGAGGATGATGAAGGCCCCCAAGCCCCAGATGATCGGCTGGGCCAGGGCACGTTTGGTTGCGACACGTTCTTCACCGGTGGGAGCGGGCACAGCAAAGGAACTGGGGTCAGGTGAAGCACTCTCGAGCGAATCGAACTTGGCCTCGTCGTCGGAGTCGAGGAAGGATTCTGGATCATTTCCAGGAAGCAACCAAGGTCGAGCGAGGAGAACCAGAATTCCGCAAAGAACAGCCACCAGTGTCATGGTCCAGGCCACAGATAGCCCGATGGCTGCTGTCGCCACTCCCACGAGTCCACCGGCGACACTGCCCAAAGACCAGTAGCCGTGGAAACTGTTAAGAATAGATCGGTTCGCGCCGTTGTTCTTCATTTCATGCTGCACCCGCATGGCGTGTGAATTCATTGCCGCATCCATTACTGCGTCGAGTCCGCCAACGAAAAGCAGAACGAAGCCGAAGATCCAGGCGGTAGGCGCGAATCCGATGAACGGAAGCACCGGAACCAAGACCACAAGCGCCAGGACAGCAATCCGGTTGCTACCCCAGCGATTGATGAGTGGCCCGGCGGAGATACCCGCGGCGACTCCTCCAGCAGCACCGGCAGCCAGGGCCGCACCGACCTCAAGATCAGTCATCGACAGGTCTGCCTGGATTTCGGCCAGGCGGGGCAGCCACGCTGACAGTGTCAGAGCATTGGTGAAGAACAGGATCGAGACCGCGATGCGCGCTCGGCGCAGGTCGGATGTGGTCTCTGGCACCGCTCGAATCTAGGGCACTGAAGGGGTCGTTTGCGCGCTCCCTGGGTAGGCTCGTTGGGTCTGATCCGGCATGAGGAGCGAGGTCTGCCATGAGCAACGCCAGCAGGAACATTAGGAGCCGACGCTCCAATCTCGCGGTCCCGGGCTCGAGTCCGAAGATGCTTGAGAAGGCCAAGGGTCTGCCGGCCGATCAGATTTTCATGGACCTCGAAGATGCCGTGGCTCCACTGGCCAAGCCCGATGCCCGCAAGAACATCGTTGCCGCATTGAACGAAGGCGGCTACGACGGCAAGGTTCGCTCGGTTCGGGTCAATGACTGGACCACGCAATGGACCTACGCCGACGTCATCGAAATTGTCTCGGGTGCTGGAGCCAACCTGGATTGCATCATGCTGCCCAAGGTCCAAAGTGCAGAGCAGATCCACGCCCTTGACATGCTGTTGACGCAACTCGAAAAGTCTGAGGGCCTGGATGTCGGTCGAATCGGCATCGAGGCGCAAATCGAGAATGCGATGGGTCTTACCAAAGTCGATGAGATCGCAGCAGCGAGTCCGCGCGTCGAAACAATCATTTTCGGTCCAGCGGATTTCATGGCCTCCATCAATATGAAGTCACTCGTCGTTGGTGAGCAGCCGCCCGGATACGACGTCGGTGATGCTTACCACTACATCTTGATGCGGATCTTGATGGCGGCACGTGCCTACGACAAGCAGGCTATCGACGGTCCTTACCTGCAGATTAAGGATGTGGCCGGTTATACGCGCGTGGCTGACCGAAGTGCTGCGCTCGGGTTTGACGGCAAGTGGGTCTTGCATCCTGACCAGATCGCCGCGGCCAATGAGGTCTTCTCGCCTCGTCAAGAGGACTACGACCACGCGGAGATGATCCTTGACGCCTACGAGTGGTACACCTCAGCTGCAGGTGGCGCGCGTGGTGCAGCGATGCTCGGTGACGAGATGATCGACGAGGCTTCTCGCAAGATGGCGCTGGTGATCGCGGGGAAGGGTCGCGCTGCGGGGATGGAACGCACGCAAACCTTCACGCCGCCGGAGTAGTGCAGGACTGAGTATGGGGCGAAAGACTCGCATGACGTGCGCGCAGGCGGCACTGTTGCTGGGCGTGGACGAAGACGCATCGGTCGACGAAATCCAAAGCGCGTGGCGTGTTTGGGTGCGCCTTGCCCACCCCGATACCGGTGGTGATCGCGAGCACTTCGACGAACTCATGCGTGCTCGCCGCCGCTTGCTGGCAGCACGAGAGGAAGTACTCGTTGTTGAGGATCGTCAGCCGATTATTCCGCCGCGTGCGGCGTTGCGAACGGTGGTGCGTCGTCCAACGGGTAGGGCAACCATGGTGATGGTAGCTCTGGTGCTCGTGGCCGTGACCGCTGCCGTCCTCACTATCGAACTACCGGCTTGGGTGTCGGCTGCAGCCATGGGTGCGAGTGCCACCGTCGTGGCGATTGCGACGAATCGGATGCTGCTGGGCGATCGCGGCGATGTCGGTCATCGGATCACACTCCTGGTAGCGGTGTGGTCCCCTCTTGCTGTGGTGCAGGTCGCTGTCAGCGTGGCTCTTGGATCGACCGTGATCGTTGCGCTTCCGGTCTTGGCTCTACCCCTTGCGGTGGCGGTTGCCCTGGTCAACCCGGGGGCAGGTCTATGGCGCCCCGTTCGATTCCCGGCCCCGTAGAGACTCCTCGAGCGACGGAATCCAACTGGCGTTAGTCTCCTGAAAGACCGGAAGGGGAGAGCACTGTGAGTCGTCTCTTGCAAACCGATGGGCTGACGGAGATTCAGCGCGACATTTTGGACGCAGTCCGCGATTTCGTGGACTCGGAGATTTTGCCGGTCGCAGGCGAGCTGGAGCACAATGACGAATACCCCAAGGACATCGTCGATGGCTTGAAGGAACTTGGCGTTTTCGGTCTGATGATCCCTGAGGAGTACGGCGGGCTCGGTGAATCGCTCCTCACCTACGCGCTCGTCGTCGAGGAGATCGCTCGCGGTTGGATGAGCGTGAGCGGCGTCATCAACACGCACTTCATCGTCTCCCACATGGTCCTGAACCACGGGACCGAGGAGCAAAAGCAGCACTTCCTCCCGCGGATGGCTACCGGTGAAGTGCGCGGTGCGTTCAGCATGAGCGAGCCTGGTTGCGGATCGGATGTCTCGGCGATCACCAGCAAGGCCGTTCCTGAGGGAGACGATTACGTTCTCACCGGTCAGAAGATGTGGCTCACCAACGGAGGTTCCTCGACGTTGGTTGCCGTGCTTGTGCGCACCGACAACGCGGCACCCGAGGACGCCAGCGTCTACAAGCGGATGTCCACCTTCTTGATCGAGAAGCCCGAGGGCTTTGGTGAGGTTCGTCCGGGCCTCACGATCCCGGGAAAGATCGAGAAGATGGGCTACAAGGGCGTTGACACGACTGAACTCGTGATGGACGGCCTCCGGCTACCGGCGAGCACCATCCTCGGTGGAGAACCGGGCAAAGGTTTTTACCAAATGATGGACGGTGTCGAGGTTGGCCGCGTAAACGTTGCTGCCCGCGCGTGTGGACTTGCGCTTCGCGCCTTCGAACTCGGCGTTGAGTACGCGCAGATGCGCAGCACCTTCGGCAAGCAGATCAGTGAGCACCAGGCCGTCGCATTCCGGCTCGCCGACATGGCTACCAAGGTGGAGGCGGCCCATCAGATGATGGTGATGGCCGCGCGAACCAAGGACTCCGGAGCCCGCAATGACCTTGAGGCCGGAATGGCCAAGTACCTCGCCAGCGAATACTGCAAGGAAGTCGTCGAGGATTCGTTCCGTATCCACGGTGGCTACGGCTACTCCAAGGAATACGAGATCGAGCGGCTGTATCGCGAAGCTCCCATGTTGATGATTGGCGAGGGGACCGCGGACATTCAAAAGATGATCATCGCGCGGCGCCTGCT
>JAURQC010000014.1 GCA_030836325.1 Candidatus Nanopelagicales bacterium | reverse complement strand
GATCACCCTCTACATCCTCCCAGTCCGAGCGGACCCAGCCCGCAAGGTAGGCGTCAGCGTCGACTTCACCAAGGCGCATGGCTGCTTCGTCGATCGCCTCCTGAAATCGCTGAGCAAGTGGGACCTTGACAATGTCCTCGCCTTCGCGCGCGACGACCAACGACGGAATGTCCCGCCAGTACGTCACCTGGATCTCAGCCACTATGCCTCCACAACTCGAAGTTGATCGAGGGCGCCGTGAACGTCCGCCGCCAACTCATCGGGGTGCTCTCGGGCGATCTCCCCGATCTCCGCACGCATGACCGGTGTCCAAAAAGACCGCATGTGATTAGCAATCTGGCTCGCGATGTTCGTCCGACCCGGAACGTTCATCGCGATCTGATTCGCCATCTTCACTAGGTGACGCTGCTCGTAGTCCAGTCCTTGGCTCATACGAAGACCTGCGATGAGGGTCGGATCTCGACGGCCGTCACCTTGTACTCCGGACAGTTAGTGGCCCAATCGGAGTTGTCGGTGGTTATCACGTTCGTGCCACTGACCGGATGGTGGAAGGTTGTGTAGACGACGCCCGCGGGGATGTCGTCACTTATGCGGGCCCGCAACCGGGTTGTGCCGGCACGACTGCTGACCTCTACCCAGTCTCCGTCACTGATTCCTCGCGCCTGCGCATCGGCCTCATGGACGTCCAAGACATCCTCGGCGTGCCAGATGACGTTGTTGGTTCGACGCGTCTGTGCACCAACGTTGTACTGGCTCAGGACACGACCGGTGGTCAAGAGCAACGGGAACTTGCGTGTTGAACGCTCATCGGTCGGCACATATGGAGTGGTGATGAACTGCCCTTCGCCTCGCACGAAGCGATCGACGTGCATCACCGGGGTACCCAGCGGAGCCTGCTCGTTGCACGGCCACTGCACCGAACCGACCTTGTCCAGCAAATCGAACGAGACTCCCGAGAATGTCGGGGTGACCGATGCGATTTCATCCATGATCTCGCTAGCGGCCGAGTACCCCATTTCGTAGCCCATCGCTGTGGCTAACGCGCACGTCACTTCCCACTCGGCCAGCCCGGTGCGGGAAGGCATGACCGGACGCACGCGATTGATACGTCGCTCAGCGTTGGTGAAGGTGCCGTCCTTTTCCAGGAAGGAAGTGCCCGGCAGGAAGACGTGGGCGAATGCAGCTGTCTCGTTGACGAACAGGTCCTGCACGATCACGCAATCCATCGAACGAAGCGCGGCCGTCACATGATCGGTGTTCGGATCGGACTGGGCGATGTCCTCACCCTGGATGTAGATGCCCTTGAATTCCCCGACCGTGGCAGCATCGAGCATGTTCGGGATTCGCATCCCTGGATCGGGGCGCATTTGCGTTCCCCATAGTGCTTCGAACTGCTCGCGAACGGTGTCATCGGACACGTGCCGGTACCCGCTGAACTCGTGCGGGAAGGAGCCCATGTCGCACGAACCTTGCACGTTGTTCTGGCCGCGCAGCGGGTTGACACCCACACCCTCGCGTCCGATGTTCCCGGTGGCCATGGCGAGATTCGCCATAGCCATCACCATGGTCGAACCCTGGGAATGCTCTGTGACGCCCAGCCCGTAGTAGATCGCCGAATTCGGGGCAGTTGCGTAGGCGCGAGCCGCTGCGCGCACCTGGTCAGCGGGCACGCCGGTGGCCTCCTCAAGAGCCTCGGGACTGTTCTCCGGCAGCCGGATGAACTCCTCCCACGCCTGGAATGACGCCGGATCGCACCGCTGTTCGACGAATGCCCGATCGATCCAACCCTCCGTTGCCACCACGTGACCCATCGCATTCACGATCGCCACGTTCGTCCCCGGCTGAAGCTGCAGGTGGTGGCTGGCTTCTATGTGCGCCGAACGCACCAGATCGATGGTGCGCGGATCGACCACGATCAACTCCGCCCCCTGCCGCAGTCGCCGCTTCATTCGCGAGGCGAACACCGGGTGGGCGTCGGTCGGATTAGCGCCGATCACCATGATGACGTCGGCCTTCTCGACCGACTTGAAGTCCTGCGTTCCCGCACTCGTCCCGAAGGTCTGCTTGAGTCCGTATCCAGTAGGCGAGTGGCACACCCGAGCACATGTATCGACATTGTTGGTTCCGAATGCCGTGCGCACCATCTTCTGTACGACGTATACCTCTTCATTCGTGCACCGCGACGATGTGATGCCACCGAGGGCATCGACTCCATATTGGGCCTGGATCTCCTTCAATCGCGACGCCGCGAACCCGATCGCCTCGTCCCAGTCGACTACCTTCCATTCGTCGTCGATGGACTCGCGGATCATCGGGGCGGTAACGCGGTCCTCGTGGCCGGCATAACCCCAGGCGAAGCGACCTTTCACGCACGAGTGTCCAGCGTTGGCGCCGCCGGTCTTGTCCGGAACCATGCGTACCAATTCATCGCCACGCAGTTCGGCTACGAAGGAGCAGCCCACTCCGCAGTAGGCGCACGTGGTCTTGACCTTGCGAGTGGGAACGCCCAGATCTATTACCGTCTTTTCTTGCAGCGTGGCCGTAGGACAGGCCTGCACACAGGCGCCGCAGGAGACGCATTCGCTTTCCAGGAACGGCACGCCGTCGCTCGCCGAG
>JAURQC010000013.1 GCA_030836325.1 Candidatus Nanopelagicales bacterium | reverse complement strand
CGCGAACGACGATCTTCCGGCTGTGTACGCATCGGCCGGGATCGTGTTGAACGATCACCATCCAGAGATGGCAGCCGATGGATTCCTCAGCAATCGACTGTTCGACGCAGTCGCTACCGGAACTCGGGTCCTCAGTGATCGCGCTGAGGGCTTGACGGATGTGTTCGGCGACGCCGTTGTCATCTACGACGACGAAGATGGACTCGTGGATCTTCTGCAGGCACCGATCGAAGACGTGTTTCCGGACGCGAATGCGCGACGTGCCGCTGCCGAGCGAGTTGCACGCGAGCACTCTTTTGATGCTCGAGCCGAAGTCCTCATCACACAGGCGCACGCGTTGCGGGGCAGTCGATGAGTGAAGATCCTTACGTCAGCGTCGTGCTGATCGGTTACAACGATGCAGCGCGGATCACGCGGGCTCTGGATTCGCTTCGCCGACAGACACTTCGCTCCATCGAGATCATCGTTGTCGACGACGCCTCCACGGATGCGACGGCTGAGATCGTCGAATCCATCGCTGCCGGTGATTCACGCATTCGCTTCATAAGGCGCGGCGAGAACTCCGGAGGATGCAGCGCCCCTCGCAACGACGGACTCGCCGTCGCGAGCGCACCGTGGGTCATGTTCTGCGACTCTGACGATGAGTACGAACTCCACGCATGCGCCACCTTGCTGCGCTACGCAGAGCAATGGGACGCCGATCTCGTGTGCGGAACGGCCGTGCGACATGACGTGAAGCGTGATCGGGACAAGAAGTGGCGACCAGAACTGCATTCGTGTGACCGTGTGGTGACCGGACTCGACGAAGAGCCGGATCTTCTGTACGACACCATCAGCGTGAACAAGATCTACCGGCGTTCTTTTCTGGTTGAGAACGAGATCGGTTTCCCGCCCGGGTTGCTGTTCGAAGACCAGGTCTTCACGTTGCGCTGTTTTCTGGCGGCTGAACGCATCGGGGTGATCCAAGCCAGCGTTTACATCTGGAATGTCGATCGCATGGCAGAGGAAGCCTCGATTACGCAGGGTCGAATGCAAATGCGCAATGTCGTGGATCGAATCGCTATCAACCGCCAGATGGATGAACTGCTGGCTGATTCGACTGATGACTTGCGGCTGGCCAAGGCCATCAAGTTCCTTCGCCACGAAGGGTACCTCTATCTCTCGGCTATCGGAGAGAACCCCGATGTGGTCGCTGCTCAGCAGACAGCCGAGATCTTCCGCGACTACGTCGCGACGGTGGATACGCGTGCCTTCGAGCACCTGCGACCAGCGTTGCGTGTCGCCTGCTACGCGCTGCTCGTTGATGATCTTGATCTGCTGCGGCGCTCGATGCGGTGGGAGCGATGGGCGTCGGTGGTGGACACCGTCGTCGTTCGTGATGAATGGGAAGCCAACGCGCGCGACTACTGGCGTTCCCCCGGGGATCGAGAAGTGCTGGGGCGAGATGAGCGCGAATGGCTGGATGTCTCGCACCTGAAGTTGCTGGACATGCCGTTCTCGGTGCGTCGCTACTTCCATGAACTCCGAGAGATCTCGGTTTCTCGAGCCCGGGTTAGCGTGACTGTGGACACCACTGACTTCGCGTCGGATCTCAGATCGGACGTCGGATTAGACATTGCCGCGCACCTGGTGTGGACCGATCGGATGGGAACGGTCATCGCGTCCCTTCCGCTCACGGCGAGTGGTAAGGACGGAGCTGGTCGCGTGCGCTGGCACGGCGCTGGACAGGTCACTGCCCACATCCAGCGCCCGCTGATGAAGCCGGACAAGGGTTCGCTTGGTGTGCGCCTGACACACGGGTCTGAGGTCAATACGACCGTTATCCGAGCTCCCGGGGTGGACGTGGACAACGTCTTCGTTCCGATGCCCAGCGTTGCTTTCGCCGATCGCCCCGCAGGTGCACAGTTGTTGTTGGGTGAGCGCGCATCCGTTGGCTGGCAGCCCGGGGGATTGGCCAGTGGGCCGGTCGCGTGGGGTCGCAGGGCCAGCCACGCCGCTCGTCGACGCCTTCCGGGATCGAGCGAGGAGTTGTATCGGGCTCGCAACGCTTTGCTGCCCGGATCGGTGGACCTCGTTACGAACCGACCACTCGTTGCCTATCTTCCGGCGCCATCGGCCGGTGGCCCGAGGCCCTGGCCCCTTGACCTCACCAAGTGGGACGAGCTCATGGTCGATGCCTGCTACCTCGCTGTGGCAGGAGATGTGAACGAGTCTGTGCCGACGCGTCTATGGGGTTCGATATGCGACGCCCGCGCACTGCCCTTGGGTGATGTGGTGAGCGAGGCGCAACTGATCGTCACCGATGATCCGTCGTTCATCGACATCACAGGTCCATCGATCGTCTTTCGACCGGACGACGGCGCTGGCCGGTATCTGCTGCCGGATTTGCCCGAGGGCTATCCCGTGGTGCGAACCACGGTGGAATTGGCTGAAGCCGTCCGACGTGCACTGGCGGAGTCCGCATGACGCGAATCGTGTTGTGTGCCAACAACATCGACGAGCTCGGTGGCGCCCAGCGAGTAGTCCGGGTCCTTGCCGACGGTTTCCACGAGCGCGGACACGACGTCTTGGCTGTGGGAATCACACCATTTGAGCCAGCGCATGATTTCGAAGGTTCCTACGACACCAGGGTGCTGATGTCACACGTGTGGCCGAAGAAAACCACCCAGACTGAGCGGAGCCGTGCGCAATTGCGCAAGGAAGCAGTTGCCGGAATGACGGAGATTCTGCGGTCGCAGGAGAGCGGTCGCGCGATCATCATCACGGCTCAGGTCTGGGCGATGGAGATCCTCGCTGATGCTCTCGGGGCTGTGAGTCCGGACGTTCGTGATCGATGGACCGTGATCGGCCAGTACCACGGTGCCTATGCCGCGGCCGCCGCTGGAAGGGACCTCGGTCGCATCCTGCGGTCCTATGGGCCAGTGCCGTTGTTCACGGCATTGACTGACGAGGATGCTGCCGCTTTCACCCGCGCTGGATTGAACAACGTGGTCTCAATGCCGAATCCGTTGGCGTTCTGGCCATCGGAGGTCGCAACGCATGAAGTCGAGTCCGACACGATGTCCAGTGGCACCCTGGTGTACCTCGGTCGGCTGTCCCAGGAAAAGGGCGTAGATCTCTTGATCGACGCCTGGAGTCTCGTCGCTGACCTTCATCGAGGCTGGCGACTGCAGATCGTGGGTACCGGTCCAGACGTTGAAGCCTTGCAAGAACAGGCCGCCCAACTCGCGGGTGCTGATCGCATCGAATGGCTCGAGCCAACCACCGACCCGTACGGCGTACTGCGGGCCGCCGATCTTCTGGCGCTGCCGTCTCGCACCGAAGGCCTACCGCTCGTGCTCGCCGAGGCTCAAGCCTGTGGTGTTCCCGTCGTGGCCACCGACTGTTCCAGCGGCGTGAGGCAACTGGTGGGCGACTGGGGCTCGCTGACTGTGCGTAACGATTCGCGCGCCTTGGCGCGGGCGCTCGATCGCGCGATCAGCAATAAGCAGTGGCGACGCTCCGCGGGAGAGCGAGGGCGGGAGGCGATGGCGCGCTACCGCCTGGAAGCGATCATGAATCAGTGGGAGGACGTGATCGCTCAGGCCTTGCGCTAGGGCTTTCGAAGTACAGGGGCTCGACCTACAGGTGCTCGTTTGCTCGCGTCAGGTCTTCTTCGAAATCGACCTCGACCGCAAAGAATTCGCCGATATCGACAGGCTCAACCTTCATGCCGTCGTTCTCGATCGCCAGCTCGATGCCGCGCTCGAAGTAGTCGCCCTCGGCACACTCAATCAGTCGATGGATCAGTGCAGCCTTGTCGGTTGAACTAACGAAGTTGATGCCCACGGCCTCGCCCTTGGCGTTCACAACCTGCTTAGAGAGTTCGGCCACGTAGCCATCGTGGTCGACGGTGTACTTGACTTCCTCTTCACCAACGGCGGCGGTGTTGACACAGATGAAACTGCGGTCGGACTCCATTAGCTCACTGACCTTCGCCAACACCGCTGGATCGAAGACGACGTCGCCGTTCATCCAGAGCACGCCACCCTCGGTCGAAAGGCGCAATGCTTTCAACAGGCTTCGGTTGGTGTTGGTTTGGTCGTAGGCCTCGTTGTAGATGTAGCTGACGTCCGGGAAAGCTTCGAGGATTAGATCGAGCTTGAATCCCACGACGGTGGTGATCCGCAGATCCTCCCCAAACGTCTGCTGCAGGTTGTCCATTTGCTGCTGCATGATCGTTCGCCCGTCGCTGAGCGGAGTCAAGGGCTTCGGGAACGGCCGGCCGAGTCGGGTGCCCATGCCCGCGGCGAGGATGACTGCCTGGATGATCATGGTGTCCCCTCGCTGACGGATCGGATCCGACTCAATGATTGCAGGGCTTGATCGTGCTCCTGGATTGCCCGGCGCAATTCGTCCCAAAATCGCCTAGTGCTCTCTCCTGGCTCGAGTCCACCGAAGTAGTGGTCGCGCATCGTTTGGCGCTCGGGGCTCTCGCCATTTGCCATGATCCCCGCGAGGTCAGTGCTCAATTTGTCGATGCTGGATGCATCGACGATGTGGCATGCAGACGCCAATGGTGATTCAGCGAGCAGCGCGGCTCGGTTGCTGCGCCGGTCGGTGAGAACTATCGGCGCTCCGGGCTTGAGGTATAGAAAATCCAGAGTCACCGATGAGACGTCGGAGATGAGTACGTCCGTGCTGTGGATGACACCTAACATGTCGGCGCCATCGAGGATCGAGTGACCGGCGGTGGGATCGTCGCTGGAAGCTGACTTGATTGCTCTGAGGATGGCTTGGTGTTGGTGGCGCATTGCGTCGTCGTCAGAATCGGCGATCCTCGGATGTGGCTTGTAGACGACCCGTGAGTTGGGTTGGGCGAGAGCGGCCTCGACGATACGCACCCCGTACGTGTCGACCGAGGAATAGTTGTTGGCGTCGTCCTCGCCTTCCCAGGTGGGTGCGTAGGTGATGGTGGTGCGGGTGGTCGCTGAGAGCGCGGGAGCCACGTCGAGATCTAGTTGCGGGCGACCGACGCGCACCAGGTGCGAGTCGTCGAACCACGCCAGGGCCGCAGCGTGGCGCTCGATGGCGGCCTGTCCGGCAACGAAAACTTTGTCGTACGCCTTTGCCTGGTTGCTGACCATGCAGATCTTGTCGCTCTCACCATGATTCACATGGATGTGCACGGCTCGCTGGAAGGACAGCGCCTGGAAGTTTGTCCACCCATTGTTCACGTAGACCACTGCGCCAAAGTCGGCCCGATCGAGCAGCGCCATGAGGTTCTCGTAACGCGGCACGAGGATGACTTTGAGCTTGGTCTTGCCGCGCAGTGCGTTGTACGCATCGACCTGGCGGACGATCACGATGGTGGTGAGGTCCTGTTGGGCTTCGAAGACGGGAAGCCATTGCGTGAGTTGATAGAGCTTTGGTGGGCCGTCGGGGAAGTACAGGGCAACGTCGGCGCTAGGGACGTTCGACAGGTCGAAACCCTCGGGCTCCACCTGACCGAATTCACGCATTCGGCGAGCCAGACTCCGGGCGGCGCGCTTGCTTTGCCGACGGAACCAGGAGTCGGTGGCGGGGGAGTTGGACACAGTTGGCCTATCGTAAACGCCGTGCGTTCTATCTGGGAGCACCGTCAGGTGCTCCGAATGTTGGTCCTACGGGACCTCCAGAAGAAGTACACGCGCTTTCGGCTCGGATATCTGTGGACCCTCCTCGAGCCCCTGGGTATGTCCCTCGTGTTGTGGCTCGTCTTCTCGGTGCTCCTGGGAGCTCGCGCCCTCGGGCTGCAGCCGTACTTGCTGTTCCTGTCCGTCGCGATCTTGCCGTGGTGGTGGTTCAGCACAGGGGTTGGAGCGGCGACGCGAATCTGGCGGCGCACGGGAACCCAATTGCGGATCAGCACTCTGCCAACCCAGTTGTGGGTGCTGCGGGCGATGTTGGTCTCGCTCGTGGAGTTCATCTTCTCGCTTCCGGTGATCCTGCTCGGCATCGTCTTGACCGGATTCCTGCCCGGGCCGTGGATCGTTTTGTTCCCGGTGGCGATCATCGTCCAGTTCTTCTTGATGTATGGGCTCTCGCTGCTGATTGCGTCCGCTGCCGTCGTCTTCCCGGACGTGGCGCGCTTGGTTCGTATCGTGCTGCGGGCGATGTTCTATCTGTCGCCGGTTTTGTACTCGGTTTCCAACATCCCCGCCAGTGCTCAGTTCATCGCGTCGTTAAATCCTCTCGTTGGCGTGCTGGGTCTGTATCGGATCGGCTGGTGGCCCGAGGAAGCCTCGAGTGCAACCGGCTACGGCATCTCGCTAGGCCTGTGCGTTGTCATCTTCGTCGCCGGCGTCCTGGTCTTCCGCAAACTCGAACCCAGAATCTTGAAGGAGGTGTGAGATGTCGCGAGTTTCCATCGATCCCACGCTCGACGCCGTTGTCCAGTTCGAGAACGTGACCATGCGCATTCCACGCCGCCGAAGACGCAAGGGCGCCGGGAGGCGACAGCGCTTGCGTCGTATCGCTGGCGAGGTTCGGCGGGAAGAACTTGAGGTCCTCAGCAACGTCTCCTTCAGTGTTCAACCGGGCGAGTCGGTAGCCATCATCGGACCGAAGGGGCCGGCTCGACAGGCGCTGCTGCGACTTGCCGCTGGCACGCTCCGGCCGGACGACGGGCAGGTGCGGCGCAGCAAGCCGATCGTGCCGATGATCGAGGTCGCCCGAGCGCTTCAGCGCACCTACACGGTCCGCCAGAACATCTACATCGTCGGCGGCCTATTGGGCATGACGCCTGACCAGATCAACCAGGAGCTACCGCGGATCGCCGAGCAATCAGGGGTCGCGAACATGCTCGGGCGCTACATGAATTCAGCACCCCCTGCCGTTCGGCAAAAACTGGCGTGGTCAATCGCTATGTCCGTCGATGCCGACGCCTATGCGATCGATCAAACCCTGGTCGTCGGCGAACGCAGTTTTCGTCAGCAGTGCTGGACGCACGTGGACAAACTTCGCGAGAACGGTGCGACTTTCTTGCTGTCATCCGATAGCCCAAAGCAGTTCCGTCGTTTCTGTGACCGCGCGATCTACATCGTCGACGGTCGTATCGAAGCCGACACCACCGTGCCCGAAGCTCTCGCTGCCATGCGTGCGGCCCGCAAGGAGGCTCGGGCAAACGGAGCGGGAGAGGATCCGTCTTCGGAGGAAGGCGCGCCCTGATTTGGTGTCACCGGCTTCCTGACTCGGACAACTAGGCTGGCCAATATGTCGCAGGCGCAGATGCTTCCCGACGTGCCCGCGATCGCGGATGGCTCGGTTCTGTTGCACGTTGGAGTCCACAAGACGGGCACCACAGCCATTCAGGCTGCTCTCGCCGATGCCCGGCCCGATCTGGCCTCCCACGGCGTTCGCTATCCCGGAAAGTTGCAGGCGCAGCATCGTGCTGCCTTGGCCCTGCTCGGACGACCGTGGGGGTGGAACAGTCGAGGCGGGGCGGTCATGGATCGTCGGCACTTCGACGCCCTTGTGCGCCGGACTGGCAAGCACGACGGACGGGTGGTCATCAGCAGCGAGTTCTTCTGCGAGGCACCCGAAGACAAGGCCATCGAGACGATCGAAGCCCTCGGTGGATCCGACAACGTCACCGTTGTCGTCACGCTTCGCAACCTCGGCAAACTGCTGCCGAGCTCGTGGCAGCAGTATCTGAAGTACGGACTCACCACCGCCTACGAGAAGTGGCTTGAGGATGTCTTCGCCAATCCGGGGGCGTCCAAAATCTCGCCCACTTTCTGGCGACGCCACGATCATGGAGACGTTCTCACGCGCTGGTCCAATGCGGTGGGCGCGTCGAACGTGAATGTTCTGGTGCTGGAGGACGTTGACCTCAGCGCCCAGTTCCGTTCCTTCGCTCAGATGCTGGCGGTTCCCGAAGCCGTTCTGGTTTCGCGAATGGATCTGACCAGCAATCGGTCCATGACGGCTGCGGAAGCCGAACTGCTCGTGCGCTTGAACAAGCGGGTCAAGAAGCAAATGCAGTGGACCGACTACGTCCGATTGGTTCGTCGCGGTGTGGCCTTGCGAATGGTGGAAGGTCGAGAGCCTGGTTCAGACGAGCCGCGTTTGGTCACCCCCGATTGGGCGCTAGATGCTGCGGCAGAACAGGGCGCCAAGGCAGTTGAGACGATTCGTGGACTCGGGGTAAACGTCTTCGGCAATCTAGATGCCCTCGGTACGCGGGTGCCGAGTTCAGGCGCCGCGAGTCAAGCGCCGACACAGATGCCTATCGACGCGGCTGTCGGGGCGGTTACTGCGGTCATTGAAGCCAGCAAGGAGGAGCCGACCGCCCGTGAGTTGGCCGGACGCACGTGGCGTCAAGCTCGCAAAGACGGCTTCGGTTCGCTGTTTCGGAAAACGGACTCGTGACGTCGACCACGCAGGTCATCCTCGGTTCGATCGCTGATCTCGGACAGTTGCAATCCGCGGTTGAATCCGGTGACCGTGTAGTGGTGCTGGCAAGCGACCTAATCGCCCCATCGGCGGCGCTATCACCAGTGACCGACGATGACTTTGCGCCGACGACCACGTTAACGGCACCTGATCGAGCCGGGTTGGTGACCGTGCGTCATCACACCGTCGTGTCGGCTGGGACCTCGTTCCACGACCTTCGCGATGCAAGCCATCGCAGCGTGGGGGCACTCGTCATCGCTCCGGCGGACTCAGGGGGTGCCGCCCGTGCGATCGAAGACCTGCGGCGAGCAGTGTCATCCGGTGAGGTCACCGTTGCCGATGATGAGGCGTTCGACGCCTTGGTGGTGGCCCTGGTTCGCCATGGAATCGGGGTTCGAGCGGTGGACATCGTGGATGTGCCATGGTCTCGAGGGAACAACGACGACGCCACGCGTGCAGCCATCACGTCGGTCTCCGAAGCGCGTGTTCGGGGGCTGCTCGCCAACCGCGTCGATGACGGCTTCTACTCGACCTTCGTCGTTCGCAAAGCCTCAAAGCCACTCACCCGCGTGGCCATTCGCCTGGGGTGGAGTCCCAATGCCATCACTTTTGTGTCCTTCGCCGTCGGGCTGGCCGCGGCGGTGGCGTTTGCTGGTGGGAGTTTCGGGTGGCTGCTGCTGGGTGCGGTGCTGTTGCAGCTGAGCTTGGTGATCGACTGTGTGGATGGGGAAGTCGCCCGAGCCACCCGTCGTTTCAGCTCTCTAGGTGCGTGGCTGGACGCTGCCACCGACCGCATCAAGGAGTTCGCCGCCTACGCGGGACTGGCGATCGGAGCCGCGCGCTTTGGTGTGGACCTGTGGTGGGTTGCGGTCGCCTTGATCATCCTGCAGACCACGCGTCACGTTTCGGACTACGACTTCGCTCGGATCCAACGGCTGAGGGAAGCAAGTCCGTTGATCGCCGACATCCGTGATCCGCAGGACCCGATGCCGCAGGGTGCAGGTGCCTTAGCCGGCGCCATGCAGACATCGGCGCGCATCAATCGTCGCTCGGCAATTCGGTGGATCAAGAAGGTCGTCCACATGCCGATCGGTGAGCGCTGGCTGCTGCTGAGCGTGCTCGCAGTGGTGGGTGGACCGCAGTGGGCGCTGGTGGGGCTGTTGATCGCAGGGCTGCTCGCGCTTGCGTACGTTGCGGTCGGCCGAGTGGCACGCACGTTGACGTGGACTGGATTAACGCCCGGAGACGGTGCCGACGTTCTGCGCGCTCAACTCGACGCCGGTCCTGTTGCATCAGCCATCGGTGCCCTGATCCCGGCCAGTGTTCCCAAACTCGACGGTCGCTTCGGTTGGGCGGTGCCCGTATTCCTGCGAGCCCTCGAGCTGGCAGCGATCGTGGTGTTGATCGCGGTGAGCGACCCATCGGTCATCGTGGTCGGCTTCTGGTTGCTGTTCGTCATCGCGTACCACCATTACGACAATCTCTATCGATCGCTGCAAGGGGCTGCGGCGCCTCGCTGGCTAACCTGGAGCGGCTTCGGCTGGGATGGCCGTCTTGCCGTTATTGCAGCCCTTGCGATCACTAGTGTGTGGCAACCTGCTGTGACCGTGCTGCTCGTGTGGTGGGCAGTGCTGTTCGGCGGGGTGGCGTCCGTGCAGTGGTTGAGGAGCAAGCGATGATCGAGGACACAGAGGAGCGTCCCTCGCGACCTTCGATAGCTGACGTTCGTTCCATCTGCCAACCGGACGCAGTTCGGATGCGTGCCAATTCCGAGCACTGGGTCGCTGACGTCTACCTACGTAAGATCTCGCCCTACCTGACCCGGGTGCTGCTGCGGACATCGATCTCCGCGAATGGTGTGACCTTCTTGATGATCCTCACGGGAATCGGTGCGGCCGTTGCGCTCTTGATTCCCGGACTCCCTGGAGTTTTCTTGGCCGCCATTCTTGGCCAATTGCAGATGCTGTGGGACTGCTGCGACGGTGAGGTCGCGCGGTGGAGGCAAACGTCCTCACCCAAGGGCGTGTTCTTGGATCGTGTGGGCCATTACGTCACCGAGGGCCTTATCCCGATCGCCCTTGGCATGCGTGCCGCCGGGTTCCCCGATGCCGGCTGGATGCAGACTCCGTGGCCCTTCATCGGTGCGCTTCTTGCAGTCTTGGTTTTGTGGAACAAGTCGCTCAATGACATGGTCCATGTCTCGCGTGCCTATAACGATCTACCGAAACTGGCCGACGCTAAAGGCGTGGGAACGCCGCAAGCCTCCGGAGTTCGCAAGCTGCGATCACTGGCGCGACTGTTCCCGTTTTACCGCGCGTATCACTCGGTTGAGTTGACGCTGCTGGCGCTCGCAGCCGGTGTCATCGATGCGTTTGTTGGCGATCTCGCCGCCACTCGAGTCCTCGTTGCTGCACTGGCGCTCTTCGGGGTGGTCACCGTTCTCGGTCACCTTCTAGCGATTTTGTCCTCCAGCAAGTTGCGCGCCTGATGGCCGACTTCGGTGTCGTCGTCTTGACGATGGGCAAGCGCCCGGAGGATCTGCAGCGCGCGGTGACGTCGCTTCTTGCGCAGCGTGATGTCGATCTGGACGTCGTTGTCGTTGGTAACGGCTGGGAACCGACTGGCTTACCCGAAGGTGTCACGACACTCGGGCTGGCAGAGAACGTCGGTATACCGGCCGGACGCAATGCCGGAGTCAGCCAGGTCTCCGGTGATCTGTTGTTCTTCCTCGATGATGACGCAGCCATTCCCGACCCACACTTCCTCGCGTCGATCAAAGGTCGATTCGATTCCGATCCGTATCTCGGGTTGATCCAACCGCGGGTGGAGGACCCGACCGGCCTAGAACCACCGGGGCGCTGGGTACCTCGACTGGTGGTCGGTGATCGCACGCGTTCGGGGCCCGCCACCACGCTGTGGGAAGGAGCCACAGCGGTGCGTCGGTCGGCTTTCGATGCCGCGGACGGTTGGCCCGATGAGTTCTTCTATGGTCACGAAGGCATCGATTTGGTGTGGCGCGTGTGGGATGCGGGCTACACCTGTTGGTACGCCGGTGACCTCGTAGTGCATCACCCGGTGATCAACCCACTGCGTCACGAAGAGTTCTATCGGATGAATGCCCGCAACAGAGTGTGGTTAGCCAAGCGCAATCTTCCGGTCGCACTCGAGCCGTTGTACGTCGGTAGTTGGGTGGCAATGACGGTGGCACGTGTTCGTGATCGCGATGCGTTGCGAGCGTGGTTTGCCGGCTTGGGTGAAGGAATCCGCGACAGCCCTGTCGAGCGTCGACCGATGAAGTGGAGCACTGCGTGGCGAATGGCCAAGGCTGGTCGGCCCCCGGTGGTCTGACCGGTCCTAAGTTGCACCGCGCAATTTCGACGGCTGTTTGCGCAAGTTCGCGCCGTGAGACTGCACGTTCGCGCCGTGAAACTGCAAGTTCGCGGGTTAGGAGGCGCAGAAGTTTTCGTCACCGGTGTTGACGTTGGCGGTTAGGTCCTTGGTCGCTTCACTGATCTGAACCGACCGGGCGGAGGTGAGCGGCTCGGTAATGATGAGCCGCATCGTTCCGCCTTGGCCTACAACCTCCTCGGTGGCGTCGATGCCAGTGCTGTAGATCAAGGTCTTGGCTGAGACGTCCCAATCGGGGTCGAACCAGATCGTGTCCTGGCTCGGGTAGTCATCGAGCCGCTCGCTCTTGATCTTCTTGACGTTGACCACGTTGAAGCCCTCGTCGGTCAGCGCCTTCTTCGCCTGCTTGCCGGTGCCTTTGAGCCCGGTGGCGTTGATGATCTCCACCCGGATCTCTTCGGGAGCCTTCTTCAGTAGCGGCTGATCCTTGTCCGCCTTGGGTGGCCATGAGGTGTCGTTGGCGATCGCACTCCACAATGGCTTCGCGCGCTTTTTTGCCATCAGGACTGTGGCGCCGTCACCGGATTGCTTCCACGGCATGGTCGTGAACGTGATGTTCTTGGGGCGTAGGTCCCGCAGGCTGATCGCGAGGTCGCGCAGATTCTCGATATTTGCCAGTTGCGGGTCGGTGGTCAGCGACTCGGTAGCGGCGTTCAGCACGCCTAGGAGCGAAGCCGGATTGAGCAAGATGTCGCTGCTGAGGACCTTGCGGGCCATGGAGGACAAGAACGCCTGCTGGCGGCGGATACGCGAGGTGTCTGAACCGTCGCCGAGAGTCTTGCGGGCACGAACGAAGGCCAGGGCTTCTTCGCCGGTGACGGTGTGCAGCCCCTTGTCGAGGTTCAAACCGCTCAGCGGGTCGTTGATGTCTTCTTGCAGGCAGATCTCAACACCGCCGATGGCCTCGGTGATGCGCTTAAAGGCCCCGAAGTCGATGACCATGAAATTGTCGATCGTCAGACCGCTGAGGGACTCGACTGCCTTCAGCACGCAGCCGGGGCCACCGTTGACCATGGCCTCGTTGAAACGACCCTCGTAGCCCCCGACGGTCTTACCGTCCTTGGTGCATTCCGGGAGCGTCATCAAGGTGTCGCGCGGGATGCTCACGCCGATCGCCTGTGATCGGTCGGCGTTGACGTGGAAGACGATGGTGGTGTCGCTGCGCTCGATGTTTCCGAATTTCTTGCTGCTGCCGTAGCCCTTGTTGCCTTTACCGGTTCGAGAGTCGCTACCCATCACGACCATGGTGAAGGGCGAGGTCTCGCCGGTCTCCTCATCGACCACCACGGACTCTTCCTCGGTGACCACCGTCCCGGTCTGCTCGGAGACATCTAGTGCGGTGATGTTGCCCTCGAGTTGCCCCATGACAGAAGTGACCCCGGCGCCGATGACGGTCGCCACGAGGACACCGCCGGCGACGACGCCGGCCACAATCGTCGACCACAGCCGTGCGGCACTGCGTGCGGACACCGATCGCCTTCCTGTCCGAGATCAGGGGTACTCGCTCACCCGGCGGTGAGGGGGTTCGCTCATGGTACGCAGCCACGAGTGCGTGCCCCTGTGTGACGCACCAGCAAGAGGCGCGGTTCCGAATTCCGGGCGTGCCGGTGACAGCTGTGACGGGTGAGTCGTGTGAGGCTTGGCGTATTCCACGAATCCGTGGCACCGTTATGTCGCGTGCCCGTAACAGCGATGTCGCTGTTTTATCGCACGTGGCGAAACGTCGGCATGGGTCGGCTGGGAGCGATCGGAAAGGAGTAGGCAAGTGAGGCGAAACCGAGTCATCGCGGTCGCGCTTGCACCTGCGATCGTGGCGGCGGGCCTAACCGTTCCCGTCCTGGGCTCCTTGCCGAATTCCGATTCCCCGCGCACTCCGCTTGAGCGCGATCCAGTTCAAGCGTCGGTCACCTCACTGCCCCTGACGGGAGTCGATCCATCGGTGATCGAGGAGTCCACCGTGGCCATGGCCTCGTGGGACTCGCTGATGGCCGATCTCGTGGTCGACGATCTCGGGCTCGCCGGGACTGCCGGCATCCAGGAGGTGGGGGACTCTCACGACCACAGCGACGAACATGCACTCCACGACGACGAACATGCACTCCACGACGATGAACATGCACCGGTCGAGCCCGCCATCGCCTCGGCTGCCGAACGTGTCGAGCCATTCAGTCTGGTAGGCATCAGCGCCGATGAGCCGTTTGCGCCGGGGACCCGTGTTCTGATCCGGGTCCGCGAGGGTGATCGCTGGAGCACCTGGCAGCCATTGACGACCACCGACCACGGACCAGACCCGGATTCGGCGGAAGCCGACGGCATTCGTTTCGGAACCGACCCGCTACTGACCGACAGCGCCGATGGCCTTCAGGTGCGTATCGATACTCCCGGTGGCGAGGAGCCCCGTGGCACCGAGGTGACACTGGTGGACAACCCGGTGACCGACGACGACGCAGAACTCCCCGAGCCCCCCGACGGTTCGCGTATTGGTCCGGTGTCGGTCGCTCAGGCCAGCACCGTCGCGACTATGCCGCCGATCATCGGTCGTGCGGAATGGGGAGCCGATGAGTCGCTGCGCCGCGGATCGGCTCGGTATTCGCCGACCATCAAGGCCGCATTCGTGCACCACACCGCCACCAAGAACAACTACACCCCCGAACAATCCGCCAAGCAGGTACGCAACCTCTACAACTGGTTCACCAAAGGCTTGAAGTACTCGGACATGGCGTACAACTTCCTCGTCGATCGCTTCGGACGGTTGTACGAGGGTCGTGCGGGCGGAATCGACCAGGCCGTGGTCGGTGGCCACACAGCGGGCTTCAACGATGAGACCTTCGCGGTGTCCGCGATCGGGAATTTCGCCAAGGCCAATCCACCGGCCGATCAGATGGCAGTGATCGTTGACTCCATCTCCTCGCTCACGGCGTGGAAACTGTCGATGAACCACCGCGACCCAAACGGGACGATCCCGCTGGTGTCGGATTCCAGTGCGGGCACGAGCAGATACCAGCCGGGACAAGCAGCCAACGCCCTTGTGATCGGCGGGCACGGCGATATCGGCGCGACCAGTTGCCCGGGCAAGCACCTCGAGGCGCAGATCCCCGCCATTCGCGCGGCCACGACGGCCAAGATGGGCGCGGGAATGGTCAATCCGACCGCCAACGCCGCATCCTGGGCCGCCGGACCCATGTCCATCACGGCGACCACCAATGCACCGATGACATGGACGATCGCGATCAGCAATCGTTGCGGAGACATCGTTCGTAACCTCAGTGGTGAGGTTGGTGCGCCCGGTCCGGTCCAGATCGACTGGGACCAGCGTGATGATGCTGGCAACCAGGTGCCGCCGGGGACGTACACGGTGTCGATGAATGCCAATGCCGGCGGCCAGCCGTTGTACCCGTGGGTGAGTGGCGCTCGAGTTCTCGCGACACCGGCTTCACCACCGGATCCGTGCGGAGCACCTGAATCGTTCACGCTCTCGGGTGCTGGTTTCGGGCACGGAGTCGGTATGAGCCAATACGGGGCTCTGGCGATGGCCAAGGCCGGAATGGATGCGACATCCATCGTCACGCACTATTACCAAGGCACGTCGGTCACACCCGTTCAGGACGATATGGCGATCCGGGTGAACTTGGAGTACAAGAAGAAGCACGTGCGGATCCGCGGTGAGGCAGTCGAGGGTGATGGCACGGTTCAGGCCAACCTAGGCGGGAACGTTGTTGCGGCCGGTCCGGGGGAAAGTTTCTACTTCACCGGTGAATCAGGTGCGGTCCAAGCTGCCAAGATCGTCGGTGGTGCGCGTCAAGAACTTGGTGTCTTCCCGTCGGCATCTGTGACGTGGTCGGGGCTGGCCAACGTGGTCGACAAGGGTGGCAACTTTGATTCCGAAGGTCACCGGTACCGGTACGGCACGATCGAGATTCTTCCCACGGGGGATGCGAGCGCCACCCGGCTAAACGCTGTCAACTCACTGCGGCTTCATGACGAATACCTGTACGGAATCGCCGAGGTGAGCAGTTCCTGGCCCGATGCTGCCCTCCAGGCGCAGGTCCTTGCAGCCCGGACGTATGCGTTGTCGGCAATCCAGGCCGGAACTCGTGGAGCCTGCGACTGCCACGTCGACGACGGTCGCGGGCCGTACTCCGATCAGGTCTTTGCAGGGTGGGCCAAGCAGTCCGGGGCGCGAGGTGACCGCTGGGTCAACGCGGTCAACGCGACGCACGCCTCACCCACCACCGGGCTCGCAATCTTGTACGAGGGTGCCCCGATCCGCGCGTTCTACTCCTCGTCCAACGGTGGTGCGAGCCAAGCCAGTGCCGACCAATGGGGCGGCGACCTTCCCTACGTTCGCTCGGTGGCTGATCCGTGGTCTCTCAGTGAGGACAACCCGAACCGGTCGTGGAGTGTCACAGTTGGCCAGGTTGAGATGGCCCAGGCGTTCGGAGTGGGCGATGTCTGGAAGGTCGAGGTCATCGAGCGCGATCCCAGCGGTGTCGCCAAGACAGTGCAGGCGACCCTCGGTGACGGCAGCACCGTCACTCGAAGCGGAAACCAATTGCGCAACGCCCTAGGCTTGAAATCGTCGTACATCAACGCGATAGACGGCAGCGCCGGCGTCCCCGTCGCTGCGCCGCAAGCACCCGCGCCGCAGGCTCCAGCGCAGCAGCCGACTGTCAACTACGAACGCCAGGTCAAGATGCTGACCCCAGCGGATCGACAAGTGAAGGCGCTGAAGTCATTCAACATCCGCGCGAAGGTCACACCCAAGCGCAAAGGCCTGCGGGTGTGGTTCCAAAAACTCGAGAACGGCGAGTGGATCACCTTCAAGAAGAAGCGCACCAAGAAGAACGGCAAGGTCCACTACACTGTTAATCAGGCATGGCCTCCCAACACCACGCAGGAGTACCGCGTGTTGGTGGTTCGCAAAAAGCAACCCATTGGTGTTGGTGAGACGTTCCGAGTATCGGTTGTTCCGAGCGTTAAGGCTCGTTCGGTTGCGTTAGTGACGCCGCAGGTCATGGATGTTCCCGCCGGACAGCCCTTCAAGATCAAGGCGAAAGTGCGCCCGAAGCGCAAGGGGCTGACGGTGTGGCGTCAGGCGTTTGTCGATGGTGAATGGCGCACGGTGCAGCGCAGTAAGACCAAGAAGGGCGGACGAGTCGTCTTCAAGGTCAAGAAGGCTGCACCCGCGGGCGCGAGCTACACCTACCGGATCTTGGTAGTGGCCAAGAAACAGGCCGCTGGCGCAAGCCAGGACATCACGGTCAACGTGACGTCCTAGACCGCTGCGTCGACCGGCTCGCCGGCGAAATCTTCATTCGTCGCGTCGGCCATAACGATCGAGCCGTCGGTGACCAATGGCCACAAAGCCGGCAACCACCACTGCGAGTCACTCTGTCGGATTGCGAGTCGGCGAATGTCCGCGTGATCGCTCGCGAAGGATCGGGCTTGATCGAGAAGTTCACGTTGAGTGAGGCCGTCCACTGCTGTGCGTTCGGCATGGTTCTCGACGAACACCTGTTGATCTGGCTGGCTCCGAACAGCAATCGTCACGTCTTCGATGTCGGGCGGAAGTTGAGCCATCGCCGTCGCATCCAGCGGTAGTCCGAACGGGTGCATGGACACGACCTGCACAGGCCCGGGCAGGCCCTCGGCTTCTTTGGGGCCAGCAACCAGCAAATCGCACTCCTCGCCGCCACCGGGAACCACGACGCATCCGGCCGCCCAGGTGCCGATCAGCCACGTCACACGTTGCCAGTGCCACGGCAGGTGCAAACCCACTTTGTCCCCTGGTTCGAGGTCGAACTCACTCGCTATCGCGTTGGCGATCTTGGAGGCGGCGTTGAGGACGGATGCCCCAGAGAGTTCGACGCGGCCATCAGTGCCGACGTAGGTGACGAACGGCTGGGCTGGATCGGATCGGCTCAGTAGTGCCGACCGAATGTCGGGGGCAGGCGACGACATGCACACATTCTGCGGCCAGGGGTGGAGCGTCCGTGTGGCACCCTTGCCCGATGACTGAGGCCGTGCTGCTCGTCGGGGGTCAAGGGACCCGTCTTCGACCGTTGACTGTGAACACCCCCAAGCCGATGTTGCCCGTCGCGGGGGTTCCGTTCACCGTCCACCAGATCACCCGTGCCCGAGACGCAGGAGTCAAGCGCATCGTCCTGGCGACCAGTTACCGGGCAGAGGTATTCGCGGAGTTCATCGAAGACGCCGATCTCGGTATCGACGTCGTAGTCGCGACCGAAGAAGAGCCACTTGGGACCGGTGGCGCCATTCGCCATGCGCTGTCGCACCTGGAATCTGGACCAGACGATCCGATCCTCATTTTCAACGGCGACGTCCTCAGCGGCCTGGACATCAGCGGCCTGGTTCGCTCGCATGTGGAGACCTCCAGCGATGTCACCTTGTACCTCACACCGGTTGAGGATCCGCGCGCTTACGGGCTCGTGCCGATCGACGCCCACGGCCGGGTGCAAGCTTTCTTGGAAAAACCCTCCACTCCCGAAGAGATCGTGACCGACCTGATCAACGCCGGCTGCTACGTCTTCACCCGCTCGATCATCGAGCAGATCCCCGAGGGTCGGGTCGTGTCGGTCGAACGCGAGACGTTCCCGGGCCTGCTGTCCTCTGGCGCGAACGTCCGGGGCGTTGTGGACCGTGGTTACTGGCTGGACTTGGGCACACCGCTGGCGTTCGTTCAGGGCAGCCGTGACCTGGTGAGTGGTATCGCTCCGTCGCCCGCTGTTCCCGACACCGGTGAGGCCCTAGTCATGCATGGAGCACAGATCGCGGCTTCGGCCCACATTGGCGGGGGCACCACTGTCGGTCGGGACGTCGTCATCGGTGCCGACGCGCGAGTCGACGGTTCGGTCATATTCGATGGAGCAGTGATTGCTGCAGGTGCGCACGTCTTCGGAAGCATCATCGGTGCCGGAGCTCGGGTTGGTGAAGGCTCCGTGCTCGAAGGCGTCGTCGTCGGCGATGGTGCCGTTGTGGGATCGCAGAACGAGTTACGTGAAGGTGCCCGGGTGTGGCCGGGAATTGAGCTTCCTGACCTTGCCATTCGGCACTCCAGCGACGCTTAGGTTGGGTCTGGCCGTTTTGGTCTTGGTGTGGGCTAAGCGTCGAGCGTGACTATGTAGTCCTGGGCGCGGCGCGGTGGGCGGTCCTTGGCCGACTGTGCGGGGACGCCAACAGCCACTGCACCCAGCGGGATGACGCGTCCACCGAGTTTGAACTGCCCACGCACGACACTCGGCGCAAAGATTGTCGAGGAGATCCAAGCCGATCCAAGCCCCTCGGCGGCAAGCCGAATCAGCAGGTTCTCTACGCAGGCGCCGCCAGCAACCATGAACAGATCGCGTTCGGCGGCATTGCGTCGATCATCGGGATAGGTGTGTGCTCCCTTATCCAGATCGACGAAGGGAACGATCACCACCGGTGCGGTGCGAAGGATGTTCCCCCGGGCCACACGACGCTCGACCTCGTCGGCTGGTTTGCCGTCGATGGTGGTCAGATCGGCTTCCCAGTCGCGGCGCATGGCATCAAGCAGCTCAGTGCGGTGCTGGCGTTGGTTGGCGTCGTCATCGCGCAAAATGATGAAGCCGAACGGCTCGCTGTGGTGCGGTGCCGGTGCCAGTACGGCATCTTCGATGGCGCGTTCGACGGCTGCGGGGTCGACAACCTCCTCGGTGAATGCGCGGATTGTGCGACGACCCGACACGGCTCTGCGAGCTCCCTCGGCTAGCGCTTCGTGCGTTCCCATCCAGAACAGGTCCTCCTCGAGGGGCCGGACAATGTCACGCGCACGCGGATCACCGGCGGAGACATCGCCGGTGGAGACAACGTGTTCGGCCAATCCGCGAACGACAGCAAGGGGAGCGCCACCGAGTTTGCCCGCGGCAAGGTCCACCGCGGATGCGATCTCGTCAGCGATCGCCACGACGGTCATCTCCAGGGTGTTGCCGTACTCGTCCTGCCGTCCCGTGTAGTCATCGAGGACGCGCACCCCGCTCGCACCGATCGCTACGTCGGTGACTCCGAGACGCCACGGGCGTCCCATCGTGTCGGTTACGACGATTCCGACGTCCATTCCTGCCTGGTCTGAGATGAAGTTGCGGAGTTGTTGGGCCGACGCATCGGAGTCCTCCGGAAGGAGGACGACCGTTCCGATGTCGGTGTTGCTCGCGTCTACACCGGCAGCAGCGAGGACGAGGCCGTGCGATGTCTGGACGATTTTTGTAATGCCGCGTGGGGTCTGTTTGGTTGCGACGACGCGCTTGGCTTGCTGATCGATGACGTCTTCACGCGAATCGGCCAGAACGATCCTTCCTTCGGCTTTCGCAATGACCTTGCTCGTCACAACGACGACGTCACCATCTCGAAGCCCGGTGGATCCATCGGGCCATACAGCGGATGTGAGGGCCTGCAGCAGTATCGAATTTATTTCGTCACCGGGAGCGAAGGAGTGCTCGATTGGCAGAGCAAGAACAGTCAACGCTGTGCTCATGAGGCCGCCCAGTGGATCGAGTTGTCGATTTGTCGACCTCGTCGAGCGGCATCGGCCTGGTGCTTGGCGATGTCACGGCTCACAGCAGCATCGAGATGGAGCCCGGACACCGAGACGGGGCCGGGCGTGGTGTCCACGTGCATCGAAGCCAGATCGAACATGCGCTCCCAGGGGCCTTGTGTCCATCGCACCGACTGGGTGCGGGCGTGGGGGACCACGGCGAGTCGACGAGTGACGCGACCGCGCCTTATCGCGAAACTGCGTTCATCCCATCCCACGGCCAGGTTCCGCCACTGGATGGGACTGCGACGCTTGGCACGGATGGGCGCCGCGACCCAGGTCAGCGATGCCGTATCGAGACTCGGTAAGACGCGCGCCACGATGTCGTGCGCTTGCTCCACGCTGGCGACAGGAATCAACACGGTGTCGCTGCGTCCGTTGTTGGCTCCTGAGGACTCCGTACCAACGCCGGCGATGGTGACAAGTACGCGGGCCCATGCCTTTCGCCGCCACAGGAGGGGCTCGACGTATTCAATGGCTTGGACCCGGCCGGGTGGGACAGTGCGTGATTCGGTGCGAAGCAGTCCGTAGCGAAGGCGGAGCCCGTCGGGGGATTGTGCGACGGTGAAGCCGTAGTAGCGAACGAACTCCGATAGAACGATGAGCAAAGGCACACCGCCGGTCAGCAGCGCAACACCGATTGCCTCCCAGCCACCGGTTAGGTAACTGACAACGATGATCACGATGGTGATGAGCAGTAGTGCGGCGGTGGTGACTCGCATAACCAGTGAAAGTGCAAGGCGTCCGGCGGGAACACGCGCTACTTCGTCTTGCGGCGCTTCCGCGGTGTTGGACGCAAGACCTGCGGAGCGGGCGAGTACCTCGCGCCGGATCTCTCGAGCATCAGCGAGCGTCAGGTACTT
>JAURQC010000012.1 GCA_030836325.1 Candidatus Nanopelagicales bacterium | reverse complement strand
GGGCTCGCTCGGTGCAGAACTGGTTGCCCCGGCCGACATTGCCCGATGTTTGACGGTTGGCGGTGGCGTTAGCCGTGGTCGGTGTCTACGCGCTCATCTCGAACAGCACGGTTGATGGCCTTGGTACCCACCTACTGCGCCTCAACGCGAACGGTGGATTCTCACGCCCGCACCTTCCAGCGGCGGGTGCCAAGTGACGGCGCGTGTGCTCGTGACGGACGAAACGATCAGCGAATAGGGGTGCTAACACCCCAAATCCCCATTCCTTTAGGCCTGAGTCCCCCCGTTAGGTCCACGATATGCACCACGAACCCAAGCACGGCAGAAATTCCAACGGGGCGCGTAGTGGTAGCCGAAGAAAGGAGAATCTCCAATGACCGCCATCGTGGTGGATGATGACGACTTCACGCGCGTGCTGCTCACTCGAACCCTTGAGTCCGCCGGTCACGAGGACATCGCTCAGGCATCCGACGCCGCCACAGCTATGCGTTTGGCGGATCAAGCCCGGCCCACACTGGCAATTTTGGATCTGGACCTCGGACCTGGCCCCAATGGCATCGACCTCGCGCACGGTCTTCGACGATTGATCCCAACGATCGCGATCATCATCTTGTCGAGTTATCAAGACCCACGTCTGGTCGGTTCCAATCGACCGATGCCTACTGGCGCGATCTACGTCTCGAAACGATCCGTAGGCGACACCCGGGTGCTTGAGGATGCTGTTGCCGAGGTGATGTCCGCCCCCCTAGCCGATCGTGTCGCACCGGCGCCCGCTTCCCCGGGTTCCAGAAAATTAAGCGATAACCAAGTGGAGATCATGCGCCTGGTTGCCGAGGGCTATTCCAATGCCGAGATCGCACGTAGGCGTTCACTTACTGAACCTGCCGTGGCAAAGGCCGTTGCAAGACTGGTCAAGCAGTTGGAGCTCAACGCCGGTGCCCATGACAACGTCCGAGTGTTAATCACTCAGGCGTACTACGAACTCATCGGATCCTCTCGAGTTCGCCGAGACTGATGACCTCTCCCCTCGTACCGTCCCAAGAACCGCCTCTGCGCGAACGCATCGGCGGACGGTGGGCGTTGTCCTGGCAAGCGACCGTCTCCGGAACTGCACTGGTGATCTGCCTTGCAACGATCACAGGAGGTGGACTGGGGGTCAGCGCGCCGGACGCGCAGACCATTCCCCTGTGGTTCTTCGCCGCCTGGGTGGGGGCAATTGCGGAACTGCTCTACATAGGTCTGGGCAACGTAACCGTCTTTAGGAACCGTCGAGTGCGCTCACTGCCGGTGGCCGTCGTCGTGATGTTCCACGCGGGTATCGGCGTGGTCTTTGCGGTTGGCTTCTTACTCACCGTTAGAGCCCTCGGTCTGACTCTGGTCGAACCACCTCTTCAAACCATTGTCGGCTTTGCACTCGCTGGCCTCTGGTTCTGTATGTCCATGGCACTTCTTCTCGACGCTCGCGATCGCTTTATGCGAGAAAGACGTCTGCTCGTCGATGAAGTGGTAGCCCTGGAAGTAGCCGAAATTCATCAGTCTCAAGTCGTGAAGCGACTTCGAGAATGGGGATCTCTGCATGGGGGTGACCTGACGAAGCTCACCAACACCGATGCCACCGTTCGGAATTTGCTTCCCTTGGACGCCTGGTGGAAGGCATCCTCGGACCAACGCAACTCAGTCGGAAGCACACTGGAGGGATCGTTCCGAGAGGCAGTGGAAACGCACTTTCCTAGGCCCGCCTTCGGTGACGTCGTACGCGAGGTATGGACTGCCGGCACCCTGTCAGCGTTGGGTACCGGGACGGTTATGGCGATTGCTTATTACCGAGCCACGGTGGGTGCACTCGGGGTGGTGCAAGGCCTTGCCGCTGTCGCTGCGATCGCCGCGATCACGGCAGGCGCCCTGTTGCTAGTGCAGCGAGCCACCCCTCAGGGCTTCGTGCAACTTGTGTTGGGGGTCGGTATCGCTGCGGGCATGGGATGGATCTCCGTTGCCATGGTTGCACCCGAGCTAAGCGCCGCTGGTCTCGTCAGCGTCGCTTTTGCGGTGGCCCTTGGTGCCGTCGTCTTCGTCATACTTCCCGCGAGCGTCCGGTCTTTACGTCGAACTTGGCTGGAGACGAATGCGCAACTGCGAGAACTGATCGCGCAGCGTCTTCAATTGCAGGTTGACGAAGCCCGTCATTTGGCCGAGGCAACTCATGCGTTGAACCTGGCTAGTGAGGCACAGCCCGCAGTGCTCGCGTGTGCGGCGGGTCTCGCGCAGGCGGCAAAATCGGAGAGGTCTGATCGACTCACGGCCGCTCTGCAGTGGAGTGCAGCCGTCTTGGAAGACGCACTTAGTGACTCTCCCGAGGCCAACGTGTCCAGTGCATTGTCCGCGACGATCTCCCCGTGGCTCGGACTCGTCGCTATCTCTCTCGATGTTTCTGCAGCTGCCGGTCGGTGGGGCGAACCGGTGAGCACGTCGAGTTCGATTGTGCTCCAGGAGGGTCTGACATTCGCCTGCGGACAGGCAGCGGCCCAGCACGTGCGAGTCGAGGCACGCTTCGACGACGGGGCGATACGTATGCGCATCGACCACGACGGCGCAGAGTTGAGCGAGGACGACCTACCCATGGATGCGCGGTGGCGCACCGAGGACTCTGGTCGATCGTTGCTCGCTGAGGTTGCCTGTCGAACCGATCCACCCGCAGTCACATTCGCGTAGTGTTCCCGTGCATGAGCTACTCCACCCCGATCGACGACGGCTCGACTCGTCCTGACGGCTCGATCTATCCCGTCACCAAATCCGAAGCTCAGTGGAAGGAGGAACTCGGAGCCCAGGCATATCACGTCCTGCGGGAAGCCGGGACCGAGCCGCCTTTCGTTGGTGAGTACACCGACACCAAGACTGCGGGCGTATATAGATGCCGTGCCTGCAACGCGGAACTGTTCACCAGCGCCACCAAGTTCGATTCCCACTGCGGATGGCCTAGCTTCTTCTCTCCGTTGGCCGGGGATGCGGTTGTGGAGATCGAGGACTCATCGCTGGGCTATCCACGAATCGAAGTCCGATGTGCGTCGTGTGGAGGACACCTTGGACACGTGTTCGAAGGGGAGGGATACCCGACTCCCACCGATCTGCGCTACTGCATCAATTCGATCTCAGTGACCCTCGAGGCTGACACCGGCAACTGACAGCCGACCGGCGTGCCCGCTCGTCCCCGAGGTCGAGTCGCCGTAGCCTGATGCGGTGCACAGCGTTCCTGACGCCCATGAGGCTTTCGACGCGCGAGTGCAAGGACTGTTAGAGACGGTCATTAGGCCCGAGTTCGCTATCGAGCAGGCTCCCTCTCCACAGCGATTGGCCCCACATTCCTTCACTCTCACCGCTGACGCCGTGTCCGATTCGGGTTCAGTGGCCCTGGGCGAGCACGTCGAGTCGGCGACCGGTCGGTTTGTCGTCCTGCACGACCCTGACGGGGTGGACGAGTGGGAAGGAAACGATCGCATCGTCATTTTCGCCCGCTGCGACGTAGAGCCGGAATTACTCATCGATCCGTTAGTGCATGAAGTTGCATGGAGTTGGGTGATCGAGGCCCTCGACGGCGAGAGCATCGCTCAACTCGGTGGAACGGTCACCATCTCCTCGGGATCCTCCTTCGGCACGATGGCCGAGCGGCCAGGTGACGGCCTGGTTGAGATACGGGCGTCCTGGACGCCGCAAGAAGGGCATCTGGATCGACACCTAGTGATTTGGATCGACATCCTGGCAAAACTTGCGGGTCTGCCACCGATCCCACCGGGTGTCGCCTCAATGAGTGGCCGCCGGATGTCGCACACGTGAATCCTGGCTCATCGGACGCCACAACTGAGGGCGCTGCGCAAGGCGCTGAGGGCGTAGAGAACGAGCCGACGCTGCCCGAACTGACCCTGCGTGATGGGCTGCCTGACGTCATCGAATCCGCTGATGCGCTGGCGGCGTACGCCAATGCCGTTGGTCGAGGAACTGGTCCCGTGGGACTCGACGCCGAACGGGCGTCGGGCTATCGCTACTCAATGCGTGCTTACCTTGTTCAAGTCCGACGCGAAGGCGCCGGCACGGCGCTCATAGATCCCATAGCGGTTCCGGATCTTTCCCCCTTGCACGAGGCTATTGGCCAAGCTGAGTGGATATTGCACGCCGCCACTCAGGATCTCCCGTGTCTGGCAGAAGTGGGAATGCGCCCTACAGCGTTGTTCGATACCGAAGTAGCCGGTCGACTCCTCGGTCGCGATCGAGTCAGCCTCGCAGCACTAGTGGCAGGGGAATTGGGCTTCGGGTTGGAGAAGGGCCACGGTGCTACAGATTGGTCAGCTCGGCCTCTATCAACTGCTCAACTTCGATATGCGGCTTTGGACGTTGAACCCCTCGTTGAACTACGCAACGTCCTGCGTGAGGAGCTCATTGCCGCGGACCGTTGGGACATCGCTCAACAGGAGTTCCACCACTTGCGCAGCTTCGAACCACGAGACAAGGGCCCGGATCCATGGCGCCGACTGTCCGGGATGCACAAGCTCACCTCACCTCGGCAATGGGCAATTGCGCGTGAACTGTGGAGTGAACGCGACTCCATCGCACAGCGGACAGACATCGCACCGGGTCGCTTGATTCCCGATTCGGCGATTGTCGCGGCCGTTCTCGCCGACCCATCAGACCCCGGTCAGATGATGACGACAAAGGGCTTCAGCGGACGGGGCGCTGGGCGCTACCGGCGCGATTGGTGGGCCGCTCTAGAACGTGCACGGGCGCTACCCAAAGAGCAATGGCCAAAGCGAGCAGTCAGAGCCGATGGTCCACCGCCTCCGAAGTCCTGGGCGGAGAAGGATCCCCAGGCAGCAGTCCGCCTATCCGCAGCACGCACGATCGTTACTGGGATCTGCGACGCCATGTCGATCGCGCCCGAACTGCTGCTGTCCCCTGATCTCTTGCGTCGGCTGTGCTGGCAGCCGCCTAGCCCCCTCGACGAGGCTTCCGTGCGTGATTACCTTCTCCAGGGCGGGGCCCGCCCTTGGCAGATCGGTGCGCTCCTACCCGGGCTCGTGCCGGCGCTGCGTGGGTAGAAACATAAGTTACTAGCGAGTAACATCGCGGGCAGCCATTTGGCTCGCCTCGAGCAAGGAGTTGTGCATGAGCAGCATCCAGCCGGTTGTCTTCGTCGACGGAGCCCGCACACCATTCGCACGTGCCGGCAGTCTCTACGCCAACACCAGAGCCGACGATCTCATGGTCAAGGTCATCCGCGAACTCCTGCGGCGCAATCCTTCGCTCCCCCACGAGCGGATCGACGACGTAGCCGTCGCGGCAGCGACCCAAACCGGTGATCAAGGCATGAACATCGGTCGCTCTGTCGCACTCCTTTCCGGTCTTCCCAGCACAGTGCCGGGTTACTCCATCGACCGGTGGTGCGCCGGAGCCATGACTGCAGTTACGACATTGTCTGCCTCGATCATGGCCGGCGCCTACGACGTCGCCATTGCGGGCGGAGTGGAGCACATGACCCACCACCCGATGGGCGAGGGCATCGACCCCAATCCGCGGTACTTGGCCGAGAAATTGGTCGACCCGGAAGCTCTACTCATGGGCAAGACCGCCGAGAACCTCCACGACCGCTTTCCCCATCTGACCAAAGAGCGCGCTGACGCATTCGCCGTTGCCAGCCAGGAGAAGACCGCGAAGGCCTACGCCAATGGCTTGCTGCAACCGGATCTGGTGCCGGTCGCTACGCGGGACGCTGAGAGTGGTTGGGGTTACGTCACCGTAGATGAGGGGCCTCGACCCGGTACCTCTATTGAGGGCCTCGCGGGGCTCAAGACTCCGTTTCGGCCACACGGTCGGGTCACAGCAGGCAATGCATCGGCTCTGACCGATGGCGCAACCGGGGCAATCTTGGCCTCTGAGGCTATGGCTCGCGAGCTGGGATTGACCGCAAAGATGCGCATGGTGGGTTTCGCCTTCGCAGGTGTCGAGCCTGAGGTCATGGGTGTTGGGCCGGTTCCAAGTACGCAGAAGGCATTGGACAGGGCTGGTCTGACGATCAACGACATCGATTTGTTCGAGGTCAACGAGGCTTTTGCAGTCCAGGTCCTTGCGTTTTTGGACCACTTTGGAATCGACGACGACGACCCCCGCGTCAATCCCATGGGCGGCGCTATCGCAGTCGGACATCCCCTCGCATCCAGCGGCATTCGATTGATGACCAACCTGGCACGTGACTTCGAGACGAATCCGGACGCTCGTTATGGCATCACCACGATGTGCATCGGCTTGGGCATGGGCGGAACTGTTATCTGGGAACGCGTCGAGGAGGCAGGCAAGTGAGTGATGTGACATTCCCTGATGAGGTCGTCACCGAGGCGAAACTCCGACTTATCGATCTGCCCAGTGGGACGTTCGGTCTCATCTCACTTGACAACGGACGAGACCACACCCGACCCTCCACGTTCGGACCTGAGGGGCTTCGGTCTCTGGGAGCGGCGATCGATGAGGCCGCTGCTACTCCAGGGATCGTGGGCATCGGGGTCACCGGAAAGCCCTTCATCTTCGCCGTTGGCGCCGATCTTTCCGCGATCGGGCTGGTCACGGAGTCGAGTGTCATTGAGAGCTTTGGCAAACTCGGGCACGACGTTTTCCGCAAACTCGGGGAGCTTGCCGTCCCGACCTTCGCTTTCGTGAATGGTGCTGCCATGGGCGGTGGAATGGAACTCGCGCTCCACTGCAACTACCGAACTTTGGACTCCAGTGCAGCTGGCCTGTCGTTGCCTGAGGTCTTCCTCGGGTTGATCCCGGGATGGGGCGGCGCGTGGCTGTTGCCCCACTTGATCGGTCCCCAGAAGGCACTCGATGTAATCATCAACAACGCCATGAACCAAAACAAGCAACTGCGTCCTGGCCAGGCGGCTGAACTGGGGATCGTGGACGTTGTGTTCGAGTCGGCTGACTTCCTAGAGAGTTCTCTTAAGTGGGCAGACGACGTCATCGCCGGCCGAGTCGACGTTCCGAGAGCGGACATCGATAACCAGACCTGGGATCAGGTCGTGGATGCCTATCGAGCAGGGGTAGAAGCCCGTATCCACGGAGCCACTGCGGCTCCCTATCGCGCCCTCGACCTCGTCCAGGCAGCCAAGACTCGCAGCCGAGATGAAGGATTTGCCGCGGAAGATGCAGCGCTCACCGATCTCGTTATGGGCGATGACCTCCGCGCATCCATCTACTCGTTTGACCTGGTGCAAAAGCGGGCCAAGCGTCCCGTGGGTGTTCCAGACAAGCAGTTGGCGCGGCCCGTTACAAAGGTAGGAATCGTCGGTGCCGGACTGATGGCCAGTCAGTTGGCGATGCTCTTCGCCCGACGACTACAAGTTCCCGTTGTGATGACCGATCTTGACCAGGAGCGCGTGGATGCAGGCGTCGGTCGAGTCCACGCTGATATTGATGCGCTCGCTGCCAAGGGTCGGCTGTCCTCCGATAAGGCGAGCCGACTGAAGGGCTTGGTGACCGGGAACGTAGACGTCGGTGCTTTCGCCGGTGCGGACTTCATCCTCGAGGCCGTCTTCGAGGATCTGTCGGTGAAGAAGCAGGTCTTCGCTTCCATCGAAGAGGTCGTGAGCGCGGAGTGTGTGTTGGCCACCAACACTTCCTCGTTGTCAGTGAGCGCAATGGCCGCGGATCTGAAGCACCCCGAGCGGGTCGTGGGCTTCCACTTCTTCAATCCGGTAGCAGTAATGCCGCTGCTGGAAATCGCGCGGGCCGAGAGGACCGACGATCCGTCCCTTGCGACGGCGTTCGCGGTCGGCAAGGAACTTAAGAAGTCGTGCGTCCTTGTGGCAGATGCACCCGCCTTCGTTGTCAATCGACTCCTGATCCGCTACCTGGGTGAAATCACCCGAGCAGTGGACGAAGGCTCCGACTTCGATGTGGCGGACCGTGCCATGAACCCGCTGGGCCTACCTATGAGCCCCTTCGCTCTCCAGCAGTTGGTGGGGATGGGTGTGTCGGCCCACGTGTCGGCGTCGATGCACGAGGCGTTCCCCGATCGGTACTACCTGTCCCCGAATCTGGAGGCGATGCTCGATGCGGGCATCGACGCCATCTGGCAGTGGAATCAAGATGGGTCGAAGGAACTCGATCCAAGGCTTGAGGGCGTCTACAAGCGAGGCAGCGAAGTTTTGGACGAGGAACAGATCCGGCAGCGTGCTTTGGACGCACTGGCCGATGAGGCACGGCGGATGCTCGACGAAGGTGTCGTGGCCGAGGCGCAAGACATCGATCTGTGCATGATCCTGGGCGCCGGATGGCCATTCTGGCTGGGTGGGCTGACTCCGTACCTGGATCGAACGGGCACCTCAGAGCGCGTTACGGGCCAGCGGTTCCTGACACCGGGGGTTGCGTCCCTTCCTCAGTAGCGCTGTTGGTGTGCACTTCGGTCTCCATCGCTTGCGTCGGAGACGATGCCACCCACTCGACGATGTCCCGTGAAATCTGCTGGCTCGTGAGACCTATGTCTTCGAGAATCTGCGCACGCTTGGCGTGATCGAGAAACTCCCGCGGAATTCCGAACATCCGCATAGGGCGTATGACTCCCCCATCGCTGAGCTCGGTTGCAATGGATGACCCAATTCCGCCTGCACGGATACCGTCCTCGATGACCACGACGCGGGCGGCATGCCGGGCCAATTCGACAATGTGTCCGTTGACCGGCAGGACCCAACGCGGGTCGATAACCCGAGTCGAAATGCCCTGGTCATCGAGCCGGGAGGCAACATCCACGGACATAGCCCCAAATGCCCCCACTGCGATGATCAAAACATCCACGTCCGGATCTTCGCTCTCAGCGAGGATGTCGATGCCATCGTGCGATCGAATAGCCGGAACAGCGGCACCCAGTGCACCCTTGGGGAATCGAACCACCGTTGGAGCGTCGTTGATCGAAACAGCCTCACTCAGCGCTCGACGAAGGGTGTCCTCGTCCCGAGGGGCTGCGAGACGAAGTCCGGGCACCACGCCCAGCATCGCCATGTCCCACATGCCGTTGTGGCTGGCGCCATCGTCGCCAGTGACCCCGGCGCGGTCGAGCACGAACGTAACTCCGGCCTTGTGCAGGGCACAGTCCATGAGCACCTGGTCAAAAGCGCGGTTCAAGAAGGTCGCGTAGACCGCCACGACTGGATGAAGGCCTCCGTAAGCCAGTCCGGCGGCGCTAGTGGTCGCGTGCTGCTCCGCGATGCCGACGTCGTAGGTCCGCTCAGGGAAACTGGCGGCGAACTTTTCAAGACCGGTGGGTCCAAGCATGGCGGCTGTGATTGCAACGACATTTCGATTGTCGTGGCCGACTCGAACCATCTCATCGGCAAATACCGAAGTCCAGGTGGGTCCAGATTGGGTGAGCGGCTGACCGGTGTCGGGATCAATAACGCCCACTCCGTGGAACCGATCCGCTTCGTCATTTTCCGCCGGGGCGTATCCCCGTCCCTTGACCGTGATGGCGTGAACAATGACGGGGTGGTCAAATTCGCGTGCGCGGGTTAACGCGAACTCAAGTTCTTGCTCATCGTGGCCATCAACAGGCCCGATGTACTTCAGCCCCAGGTCTTCGAACATGCCTTGGGGTGCAACAACGTCCTTGACGCCCTTCTTCACTCCATGCAGGGCGTCGTAGACGGGACGGCCAACCACGGGCGTGCGTTGGAGAACGCCTTTGCCCCATGACATGAAGCGTTCGTAGCCGCGCGTGGTGCGCAAAGTGGCCAAATGATGTGCGAGACCACCGATGGTCGGCGAATAGGAACGCTCGTTGTCGTTGACGACGATCACCATCGGTCGATCCGATGCAGCGATGTTGTTCAGCGCCTCCCAAGCCATGCCTCCGGTTAGCGCGCCATCACCGATCACGGCAACGACGTGGCGAGAACCTAGGAGGCCACGGCGTTCCCACGCCTTGGCGATTCCATCTGCGTAGGAAAGCGCAGTGGAGGCGTGGGAGTTCTCAACGATGTCGTGGGGACTCTCAGCACGGCTTGGATAGCCCGACAGGCCACCTTCGGATCGCAATGTGTCGAAATCCCGAGCCCGCCCGGTCAGGATCTTGTGGACGTAGGCCTGATGGCCCGTATCCCAGATGATGGCGTCGTCAGGAGAGTGGAAAACCCGATGGAGCGCGATCGACAACTCCACCACACCTAGGTTGGGGCCGAGGTGGCCTCCAGTAGCCGCAACCTTGGCAACAAGGAACTGTCGGATCTCTTCGGCCAATTGGGGTAGTTCCTGTGGCCTGAGAGCCCGGACATCATGCGGACTCGTCATTCGCTCGAGGGCACCTTGGTTGTCAGTCATCGCCCCAACAGTCTAGGGCCGATCGGGTAGGAGGGCATTGTCTGCGACGACTCATCCAGGGGGACACCCCCAGCCCGACCGGAGCGCTCCTCTCCTACAGCAACGACCTCAGGACGTACTGCAAGATTCCGCCGTTACGGTAGTAGTCCGCCTCCCCGGGGGTGTCGATTCGGACCGTGGCACTGAACTCCACGGTGGCTCCCCGCGGTGAAATCGCCTCGACTGAGACCATCGATGGCACGTCGCCGCCGTTCATCGCATCGATGCCCGACACGGTGATGACTTCGTCGCCCTCGAGTCCCAAAGTGCTTGCATTCACGCCTTCGGGGAACTGCAACGGCAACACGCCCATCCCGATCAAGTTGGAGCGATGGATGCGCTCGTAGGACTCTGCGATCACCACTCGAACACCCAATAGCGCTGTCCCCTTGGCCGCCCAGTCCCGACTCGAACCAGAGCCGTACTCCTTGCCCGCCAAGATCACCAGGGGTGTGCCTTGCTCTGCGTAGGACATCGCGGCGTCGAATATCGGAACGACGACGTCTTCACCCTTGGTGAAATCGACCGTGAAGCCTCCCTCGATGCCTTCGAGCATCAGGTTGCGGAGTCGGATGTTGGCAAAGGTTCCGCGGATCATGACCTCGTGATTGCCACGGCGGGAGCCGTAGGAGTTGAAGTCTTTGCGCTCGACTCCGTGTTCGGTGAGGTACTTACCGGCGGGACTGTCGGCCTTGATCGCGCCAGCCGGGGAGATGTGGTCGGTGGTGACCGAGTCGCCGAGAAGTGCAAGGACCCGTGCACTTCCGATGTTGGTCACCGGAGACGGCTGGCGGTCCATGCCATCGAAGTAGGGGGGTTTGCGAACGTAGGTGCTCTGTGCATCCCACTCGAACACCTCACCTTCGGGTGTCGCCAAGGCACGCCAGCGCTCGTCACCTTCAAACACATCACGGTAGCGGCTGGTGAACATGTCGGCGTCGATGGAGGCTTCGATTGTGGCTTGGATCTCGGACGCACTGGGCCAGATGTCCGCCAAGAACACCGGCGCACCGCCCTCGTCCGCACCCAATGGCTCGTTCAGAAGATCGATGTCCATGGTTCCGGCGATCGCGTATGCAACGACGAGTGGCGGCGAGGCCAGGTAGTTCATCTTGATGTCAGGATTGATTCTTCCCTCGAAATTACGGTTGCCACTCAAGACTGACACTACGGCGAGATCATGTTCATTGACGGCGGCGCTCACTTCAGGGATGAGTGGCCCGGAGTTACCAATGCATGTGGTGCATCCGTATCCAACGATGTCGAAGCCGAGCTTCTCGAGGTACGGCAAGAGCCCGGACTTCTCGTAGTAGTCGGTGACGACCTTTGACCCCGGGGCCAAAGTGGTCTTCACCCACGGCTTGCTAACCAAGCCAAGCTCGACCGCCTTCTTGGCCAGCAGGCCCGCGCCAATCATCACCGACGGATTGGACGTGTTCGTGCACGACGTGATGGCTGCGATGGTTACCGATCCGTGTCCGATCTCGCACTCCTCGCCCCCTAGTTGAACCGTGGCTCGCGTACTAGGGGTGGCGGTGTACTCCCCCAGTGCCGTCTTGAAGTCCGTCCGAGCCTCGGACAGCAATACGCGGTCCTGAGGCCGACGCGGACCCGCTAGGGAGGGCTCCACGGTCCCGAGATCGAGTTCAAGGTACTCGGAGTAGACAGACTCATGTGAAGGGTCGTGCCAGAGGCCCTGCTCGCGTGCGTAGGTCTCCACCAGTGCGATCTGATCCTCGCTACGACCGGTCAAGCGGAGGTAGTCCACTGTGGCCTCGTCGATCGGGAAAATAGCCACGGTGCTGCCGTACTCGGGGCTCATGTTGCCGATGGTGGCGCGGTTGGCGAGCGGCACAGCGGGGACACCCTCGCCGTAGAACTCCACGAACTTGCCAACCACTCCGTGCTGACGAAGCATGTCGGTGATGGTCAGGACTAGGTCGGTTGCCGTGGCGGTCGCGGGCAACTCTCCGGTGAGTTTGAAACCCACCACCCGAGGAATAAGCATCGATACCGGCTGACCCAGCATGGCCGCCTCTGCCTCGATTCCGCCCACGCCCCAACCCAGAACGCCCAGTCCGTTCACCATGGTCGTATGGGAATCAGTGCCGACGACCGTATCGGGATACGCCTGCCCACCCCGCGCCATGATGACCCGCGCTAATGCCTCGATGTTCACCTGGTGGACGATTCCGGTGCCGGGAGGAACAACTTTGAATTCTTCGAACGCGCTTTGACCCCAGCGGAGGAACTGGTAGCGCTCGCGGTTGCGCTGGTACTCGAGCTCGACATTGCGTTCCTCGGCATCGGGCAGGCCGAAGAAGTCCGCGATAACTGAGTGGTCGATCACTAATTCAGACGGTGCAAGTGGCTCGATACGCGCCGGATCGCCACCGAGGTCACGTACGGCCTCGCGCATGGTCGCCAGGTCGACCACCACGGGGACACCCGTGAAGTCCTGCATAACCACTCGCGCGGGCGTGAACTGAATCTCCGTGGAGGGCACTGCAGCTGGATCCCAATTTCCCAAGGCCGCGATCGTCTCGGCCGTGACGTTTGCGCCGTCCTCGGTCCGCAGGAGATTTTCGAGCAGCACCTTGTGACTGAACGGCAATCGCTCAGATCCAGCGACCGCTGCAATCCGGAATATCTCGAATTGCTCGACGCCGTTGCTGGTCTCCACCGACAACTTTCCCCGTGCTTGGAAACTATCCATGCTCGCCACGTACGCCTCCCAAAGATTTATCTTGACGTCAAGATATCTGATCCGCGGGAAGAAAGAGCGCCACGGTCTCAAGATGGTGTGTATGCGGGAATGCATCCCACGCGGTGACTCGTTCGAGTCGGTAGCCGAACTCAGCCAGGATGGCTGTGTCCCGCCCCAACGCAACGGGGTCGCACGCAACGACGATGAGACGACGAGGCTGGCGCGCCGCAACCCCCTGGAGAACCGGCCGACCAGCACCAGAACGGGGTGGATCCATGACCACTCCGTCGGGGTCGGGTTCGCTCAGCGCATCGTTCGCAATCCAACGGCGAACATCGGCCCGAACGACGGACAGTTCGTCACCAACAAACCGCCGCCCGAGGTTTCGTTGCGCTTCGCGAACAGCAAACGATGAACCTTCAACAGCCACCACGTGTCCGCTGCCCCCGACCCGAGTAGCCAAGGCCGCTGCGATGGGGCCGACACCGGCGTAGAGATCCCACCACTTCTCCCCCGGCTTCGGATCTGCCCACGCAAGAACCGTCTGAACCAGCGTCTGCGCGAGCCGAGGGTGAACTTGCCAAAAGCCGTCAATGCGGGTCCGAAACTCCCACTCTTGATCGTCCACCTCGATGGTGTGTCGGACTTGGCGGCGTGCCCGGTCACGACTGTTCTGGGCAATGAATTCGACCACCGGACCACCGGAGTCCACGGCCATGAGCACATCGCCGCCTTCTGGTGATGAGTGTGCAAATTCGCGGGCGTAGGCGTGTCCGGTCGGGTCTGCGATCACGCAAGACGATGCATCCACCAACTGATCACTGCGATGCGCACGAAGAGCGAGCACTACGTCGCTGTCGCGCCGCATGGTTCGGTACCGCATCCGAGTACGCCAGCCCTCGTGATTTCCGAGGTCTCGAATGCCCATCCTTGTGAGCTCTTCGACCCGGTCAATGGAGAGTTTTCCCTGACGATGTAGCGACTCGCGCAGAACCTGCAACTTGAGGTCACGCTGAAGGTCCTGGTTCGCGTGCGCGAAGTCGCAGCCGCCACATCCTCCTGGATGGAATGCCGGACAGTTCGGTGTCACCCGCGAAGGATGCGCTGAATGGATCCGGATGGCATCCGCGCGCAGGTAGTGAGCACTGATTTCTGTCACTCGAGCCGTTACGTCCTCTCCCGGTAACGCGTGGCGGACGAAAACGACGAGGTCGTTGTGGCGAGCCACGAAATGACCACCGTGCGCAACCTTGTCTACGGTGACCTCGATTTCCTGCCCGACGACATAGTCTTCGGGGAACGCCGGTGCGGCTGTTTTCGTGTCCGGCCCTGTGGCGTCCACGTCTGGACCCTGGGGTGTGGTTGATCGGGCTTCAGGGGCGTCGGGCACACCCGCAGCCTAGATTCCCCACGCGTGTAGCGTTTGGGTGTGCACATCGTGATCCTCGGGTGCGGCCGAGTCGGGTCCCTTCTCGCAGATGAACTCGACAACGGGGGCCACTCCGTCGCTGTCGTCGATCAAGACGCCAAAGCCTTCCGCAAACTCGGACCTGACTTCGGAGGCACCACCGTTAAAGGGATCGGGTTCGATCGACAGACCTTGGAAAATGCGGGCATCGATCGAGCGCACGCATTTGCCGCCGTCAGCAGCGGTGACAACACCAACATCCTCGCCGCACGCGTTGCTCGCGAGACTTATGGTGTGGAGCACGTCGTCGCTCGCATCTACGACCCGCGGCGCGCTGAGGTCTACCAGCGATTGGGAATCCCAACAGTCGCAACAGTTTCCTGGACGAGTACCCAAATCATGCGAGCGCTTTTGCCCATGGGTGCCGAGACCGAGTACCTCGACCCGACGGGCTCAGTGTGTCTAGCCGAAGTGCACATAGGCATCGACTGGGTAGGCAAGCGCGCTAATGACCTTGCTGCGGCCACCGGGGCCTCTGTGGCTTTCTTGACGCGCTACGGCACAGCGATGCTGCCCGATGAGCGAACGGTCATTCAAGAAGGTGACCTCGTTCATTTGCTCTTCGATCCGGAACGACGAGACGAGATCGAGCGCATCTGCGAGAAGGGTCGGTGATGGGCTCATGCGCGTGGCTATAGCTGGTGCAGGCAAGGTTGGTCGGGCCATCGCCCGCGAACTTGTTCAAAACAAGCATGAAGTTCTTCTTATAGACAAAGACGCCGAGTTGGCTCGTCCTGGGGTCGTTCAGGGCGCAACATGCTTGCTAGCCGACGCGTGTGAGGTCTCCGCGCTCGATGAAGCCCGACTCGCCGAGTGTCAGGTTGTCGTTGCAGCCACAGGAGACGACAAAGTGAACTTGGTCGTCTCACTGTTGGCTAAAACGGAGTTTGGCGTCCCGCGGGTCGTGGCACGCGTAAATCATCCAAAGAATGAGTGGATGTTCGACGACTCATGGGGTGTTGACGTCGCTGTTTCGACTCCCCGAATGCTCTCGGCTCTTGTCGAAGAGGCCGTTTCCGTCGGAGACCTCGTGCGCCTGTTCACGTTCCGACAGGGAGCTGCCGAACTTGTGGAAATGACCTTGCCTACGACATCGCCGGTTGTGGGCCAGCGCGTCACAGCAATCGAGTGGCCCCAAGACACCGCACCTGTCGCGATCGTGCGCGGCATGAGCGTCAAGACACCCAACGACGACGTCGTACTCGAAGCCGGGGATGAACTTCTCTTCGTGGCTGCGCCGTCCCGAGAACCCGAACTACAGGCGCTGCTGGACCACTAGTCGCGCGCATCCTCCTGGGCGTCGCGTCGCTCCTGATAAACCGGCGCCAGTACCCGATAGGTGAGGTATGCGGCCGCCAAGAACAGCGGCCATCCCATCACGACACGTGCCACGCCGAGAAACTCGACCGCGGCCGCTAGGTATAGGGGTACTTGGACAAGAAGCCGACTAAAGAACACGCCCACCCAAATCCAGGATGCCGCAGAGTACGTGCGCATCAGTCGCGTATCGCGCCGCCAACTCGAACCATCGCCGGTGAGATACCCCATCGCCACGCCGAGGAGCGGCCAGCGCACCAAGATGCTGATGACAAATGCCGACCCGTATGCGACGTTCGTGATGAGCCCGGGCAGGAAAAAGTCTTGCGCTTGCCCCGTCCACGCAGAGAAAGCGGCTGCGATTCCCAAACCTAGAAAGCCAGTGAGAACCTGTTGGAGCCGTTGGCGTCGCACTAGTCGATAGCCGGCCAAAACAACCCCAGCAATGACGGCGGCCACGAGCGCAGAGATGAGCTGCCGTGAGTTGAGCACGTACACGGTGACGAATACAACCGTCGGCAGGCCGCTATCAATCATTCCGCGCCAACCGCCGATGGCCCGTTCAAGGATCAGACCCTCCGCGCGCAGCTCCTCGGCTTGATCCTCTGGTGAATCGTCATCAGGTTGATCCCCTGTTGAAGGCATTGAAGTCATGGTTTCTTCAGTCCGGCAAGAGTTCGTATCGAGGGTTGTAGATCGTGGGATGTTCGGATACGCAATTGAGTCGGCCGTGAATCACCATGCGTCGGCCCTCGTAGATACCTGGAATGCGACGCCTGCCCAGCCACACGACGAACACCCGTCCGGTGCCGTCGGACAACTCGACCTCGAGCGCAGGACTCGACCCCTCGGGGCGGTGGTTCAAGGTTGCTACTGCACCGGCCAAGGTCACCTCCTCGCCCGGTGTGCACGCCTCGATCTCGAGCACCGGCTCGTCTGGATGGCGCCTGAGATGGTCTTGCGCGGACTCGCGCATCAAACGCTCATCGCCGGACTCGGTTAGACGTCGCCACGTGCGTCCCAACAAACCGCTCCACGATTCTTGCGACGATTGAGCCGTGTCACTCACTATCGGGTCTCCGTGATTTCCGGGCCTCGCTGCGGCAGCGTGATCGGCGGACGTTGTGGGGCTTGGGAGTTCGTCAATGCTCCATCAGTCGCTTCCGCGGCGTCGATGGTCGACTCCTGTGTTTGATCCTGTGGCACGCGCAGGGCGAGCGCGTTCCCCATGGGCATTGCCTCACCACCGCGGACGACCACCATCGAGCGGATCATCTCCTCCAGAGGTGCCGCAACCTGAGC
>JAURQC010000011.1 GCA_030836325.1 Candidatus Nanopelagicales bacterium | reverse complement strand
GCGCTCTTGCCGTACTTCGCCCCGATGCCAGCCAACACCTCATCGTCGAGCAGCCCACCGGAGGCTAGGGGAGACCACGCCTCGGTCACGATGCCTAGTTCGGCGTCAACAGCGCGGACTTCACGCTGCGGCAGCCACGGGTGGAGTTCCACCTGGTTGATGGTCGGCGTGACGCCGGTAGCGTCGATGACGGTGCGCAGGTGATCAGGGTGGAAGTTCGATACACCCGCAGACAAGGTCTTTCCTTGATCTTGCAGGTCCAGCACTGTTTCCCACGTCTCGAGGTAAAGGCCGCGTTCGGGGGTGGGCCAGTGGATCAGGTACAGATCGACGTAGTCCAAGCCGAGGCGCTCGAGGGAGGCGTTCATGGCGGCGGTGGTCTTCTCGCGGCCCTGGTCGGTGTTCCAGACCTTGGTGGTGATGAACAATGAGTCCCGGGAAAGGCCTGAAGCGCGGATCGCCCGGCCAACACCTTCCTCGTTTCCGTATAGGGCGGCGGTATCGATGTGGCGATACCCGGCTTCGAAGGCTGCCAGGCACGCATCGGTCGCAACATCGTCGGGAACCTGCCACACACCGAGGCCGATCTGGGGAATGGATCGGTCGTCGTTCATCGTCACGCTCGGAATATTCGACACAAGTTCTCCTTCAGTAGAAGTTGCTGCCAGAATCCTGCCATGGACATCGCCGAACACTACTTGCCCGACCCTGGTCGATACGACGGTCGGATGCCCTACCGACGATGCGGTCGTAGCGGGATCGATCTGCCCGCTATCTCGCTGGGTTTTTGGCACAACTTCGGTGACGACAAGCCTCTTGCAGGTCAGCGCGAGATCATGCACACCGCGTTTGATCTCGGTATCACGCACTTCGACCTTGCCAATAACTATGGCCCGCCCTTCGGCAGTGCGGAGATCAACGCCGGTCGGATTCTCAAGGAAGACTTCGCCCGTTACCGCGACGAGTTGATCATCTCGTCTAAGGCCGGTTGGGACATGTGGCCTGGTCCGTACGGAGATTTGGGGTCTCGCAAGTACATCCTGGCGAGCCTAGATCAAAGCCTGCAACGTTTGGGTCTGGATTACGTCGACATCTTCTACCACCACCGCCCCGATCCTCAGACGCCGCTGGAAGAGTCCATGGGGGCACTCGCGACGGCGGTGAACCAGGGAAAGGCGCTATACGTCGGAATCTCGTCCTACGGCCCGGCTCGAACCATCCGCGCTGCGCAGATTCTCAAAGACCTGGGCGTTCCGCTGCTGATTCACCAGCCGTCCTACTCGATGCTGAATCGGTGGATCGAGGACGATCGACTTCTCGATGCGCTCCAGGAGGTCGGTGCAGGCGCGATCACCTTCAGCCCGTTGGCCCAAGGCATGCTCACCGACCGGTACGTCGATGGCATTCCCGAGGGCTCCCGAGCGACCGAGGGCAAGTCCTTGGATCCGAACTGGGTGAACCCGGAGAACGCCGAGCGCCTGCGCGGCCTGGCTGCAATAGCCAAGGAGCGGGGTCAGAGCCTGGCTCAGATGGCAGTCGCCTGGACGCTGCGGGATCCGCGAGTCACCACCACCTTGGTCGGAGCAAGCTCCGCCCAGCAGTTGCGCGAGACAGCAGGGGCTGTCCAAAACTTGGAATTCAGTGATGCCGAGTTGGCCGCCATCGACGGTTTCGCGCTCGAGGGTGGCATCGACCTATGGCGCCTGCAGTCCCGCTTCGAGTAGGGCGTGCCGTGTCTCGGGTTCAGCTAGCGCTCAACGTGTCTGACCTAGATGCCGCCGTGGAGTTCTATTCGCGGCTTTTCGGGGTGGAAGTTCATAAAAGACGCGATGGGTATGCCAACTTCATCGTCGAAGATCCGCCGTTGAAACTCGCGCTATTTGAAGTCGAAGATCGGGAGACAGGCGTTTCGGGTGCGCTCAACCACATCGGTGTTGAAGTCATGTCCTCGCAGGAGGTTGCTGAGCACGACGCTCGTCTCGGAGTCCAGGGCCTGGATGTGCGAAGGGGAGACGGCGTGGTGTGCTGCCACGCAGAGCAGGACAAGATCTGGCTCGATGACCCGAACGGTCTGGAGTGGGAGATCTACACCGTCACCGACGAAACCCCCGACGGAATGAGCCTGATCGACATCCAGACCTGCTGCGGATGATCTAGCTGCCCGCCGCCGGGGCTGGCTGGGTCCGTTCTATTGGCGGCCACGGGTTGTTGGCATCCCGCCCGGTGAGGAACTTGGCTACTCCGTATGCCGCGCCAGCGATCGGCACAGCGACCAGTGCACCGACGATGCCTAGCGCGATGCTGCCTACGGCGATAGACAAGATGATGGCGAGCGGATGCAAACTCACGGCCTTGCCCATCACGAGCGGCTGAAGGACGTCACCGTCAAAGGAGCCGACAATCACCGTCAGCAAGATGACCAGCAGAGCGATAACCGGTCCGCGCTCGGCGAGCGCTACCACGGCTGCGAAGAACGTGGCGATCGGTGCGCCGATGACCGGAATGAACGCTCCGAGGAAGACAACGGCCGCGAGGGCGGGTGCTAGTGGGACCTGCAGGATAAGCAGACCAATAAATACTAGAGTCGCGTCAGCGAGTGCGATGATTACGATGCCGCGGGTGTAGCCCGAGATTGACGTCCACGCGATACGTCCAGACGTATCGACGGACGAGGCAAGTGTCTTCGGTAACCAGCCGATGACCCAACCCCAAATCTTGTCCGGTGTCATCAAAAAGAAGATCACGCCGAACAAGAAGACGGATCCAGCGATGATGACGGTACCCAGGTTGCCGAGTTCCCCCGCTGCGGCTCCCAAAAAGCCTTTGGCTGCGGTGGTGCCCCATGACTCGGCTTGGGACATGACGTTGCTGATGTT
>JAURQC010000137.1 GCA_030836325.1 Candidatus Nanopelagicales bacterium | reverse complement strand
ATCGATCAAGCTGCCGCCTCCGGCTATTTGGGCGTCCGCATCGACGGCCGCCCAGCCGAACGCTCGGCCTTCAGCGTGGACTTGTCCACGGTCAATACGCGCATCTTGGAGTTGTCCCGAGCCCAAAGCGGCGGCATTCGACAACACCTTGAAGAAGCCGGAGTTGGGGTAATCCACGGTCGCGGTTCCCTCACCTCGGACTCATCGGTTCAGGTGGAAACGGCCGACGCAACCCTCACCATCGACGCCGACACCATCCTGCTGGCCACCGGCGCCCGCCCACGCGTCCTGCAGACCGCTCTTCCCGATGGCGAGCGCATCTTGACCTGGGAACAGGTCTACGACCTCGAGGAGCTGCCTACACATCTCATCGTGGTCGGCTCGGGCGTGACCGGAGCCGAGTTCGCCAGCGCCTTCCATGCCCTCGGCAGCGAGGTCACCCTGGTCTCGTCCCGCGATCACGTTCTTCCCGGGGAGGACGCCGACGCCGCCCGCGTGCTCGAGGATGTATTCGCCCGACGCGGCCTACAGGTTCGGTCTCGCTCTCGCGCCCTGGCCGCCAAGCGAGACGGTGATCAGGTGATCGTGACCCTCGACGACGGCAGCGAGATCACCGGCAGCCACGTGCTCATGGCCGTCGGATCCATCCCCAATACTGAAGACCTTGGCCTCGGTTCAGCAGGCGTCGACACCGACGAGCGTGGCTTCATCGAGGTGGACCGCGTGTCACGCACTAATGCGCGCCACGTCTACGCCGCGGGCGACTGCACAGGCGTCAACATGCTCGCCTCAGTCGCAGCAATGCAGGGACGCATAGCGATGTATCACGCACTCGGCGATGCCGTCGCGCCCCTGGAATCCAGCGCCGTCTCGAGCACGATCTTCACCGAACCGGAAATCGCCACGGTCGGCCTGCAGCAACGCGATCTCGATAGCGATGACTTCCGCGGCGAAGCAGTCATGCTCCCGCTGCGCACCAACGCGCGCGCCAAGATGCACGGACACCGCGATGGATTCGTCAAACTCTTCGCCCGCAAGGGCTCACAGATCGTTGCCGGAGCCGTGATAGTTGCGCCGAACGCCAGTGAACTTATCCACTCGGTGACGCTGGCAGTGGACAACCGCCTCACGGTCGATCAACTCGCTCAGGCATTCACCGTCTATCCAAGTTTGTCTGGTTCAGTGGCCGAAGCCGCGCGTCGCCTACATCCAACACAGTAGATTCCACCGGTGACCAACGAGACCACACACGCAGCCAACGAGTCCGCCAAGCACGCAGCCGCCACCTTGAAGTCGATCACCAAGATCGACCGGCACGACGTTGCAGTAGTGCTGGGCTCAGGGTGGGTTCCCGCTGCTGAACTCCTCGGCGACACAACATCGGAGTTCCCGGTCACCGACCTGCCCGGCTTTGCTCCACCTGCGGTGGAAGGGCACGCCGGTCGCTTCCGCAGCATCGATGCAGACGGAAAAAGAGTCCTGGCATTTATGGGACGCACCCACCTTTATGAAGAACGCGGCGTGGATGCGGTAACCCACGCGGTGCGAACCGCACACTTTGCCGGATGCCAAACCATCATCCTCACCAATGGCTGTGGTGGCCTCGATCCGGCTTGGTCGCCGGGGACTCCCGTCCTGATCAAGGATCACATCAACCTGACCGGCACAAGTCCTTTGCACGGTGCCCACTTCGTCGACCTCACGGACCTGTACAGCCAGCGGTTACGCGCGATGTGTCAGGAGATCGAACCGAGCCTGCCCGAAGGCGTCTACTGCCAGTTCCGCGGACCGATGTACGAGACACCCGCGGAGATCGGAATGGTTAAAGCGATCGGCGGAACGCTGGTTGGAATGAGCACAGCCCTGGAAGCGATCGTCGCGCGCAGCCTGGGAATGGAGATCCTCGGACTGTCCCTCGTCACCAACGCCGCCGCCGGCATGACCGGCGAACCCCTGAACCACGAAGAAGTGCTCGCTGCCGGGCAAGCTGCAGCTACCCGGATGGGAGAGCTTCTCGGAAAGGTCGTCAGGGCGCTGTAGTCATGAACGTGATCGAACAAGCCCAGGCCTGGCTCGCCCAAGATCCCGACCCCGCCACTCGGGATGAACTCTCGACTCTCATCAAGAACAACGACGACGAACTCATCGACTGTTTCGCATCACGCCTGCAATTTGGCACCGCGGGCCTTCGAGGAAAACTCGGCCCAGGACCCAACCGGATGAACCGCGTTGTGGTGATGCAGGCCGCCGCGGGACTCGCGGCGTACATCACGCAGCACCACCCGAACGAGGCATCGATCGTTATCGGCTACGACGCCCGCCACAACTCCGACGTCTTCGCAGCGGACACCGCAGCGATCATGCAAGGTGCAGGGATCAACGCACTTGTGCTCCCCCGGGCGCTCCCTACCCCTGTGCTTTCTTACGCGATCAAGCACCTCGGCGCCAGTGCCGGTGTCATGGTCACCGCTAGTCACAACCCGCCTCAGGACAACGGCTACAAGGTCTACCTAGGCGACGGCTGCCAGATCGTTCCACCTGCCGACGCGGACATCGCTCACGAGATAGAACGCGTTGCCAAAACGATGAGCGTCCTGGATATCCCCACCGACGACGAGTGGGTCACACTCGGTGACGACGTCCTCGAGGACTACATCGTCCGCACAATTAGCCTCATCACCGACGAGCAGCGAGCGAACAATAAGAACATCACAACAGTGATCACCCCGATGCACGGTGTTGGCGGGCAAACACTGCACAAAGTCCTCGAACAGGCCGGTTTTCCCGCGCCAATCCATGTCACCGAGCAGTTCGAACCCGACCCCCAATTCCCCACGGTCGCCTTTCCAAACCCAGAAGAACCTGGCGCAATGGATCTCGCCCTCGCGCAAGCCACCGAACACCAACCCGATCTCGTGATTGCCAACGATCCCGATGCCGACCGATGCGCCATCGCAATCCCGACCGACGAGGGCTTCCGCATGCTCAGCGGCGACGAAGTCGGTTGGCTCCTCGGCTGGTGGGCGACCCAACAAGTAAGTGATAGAACAACCCTGGCGCAGTCGATCGTTTCAGGAACGATGCTGAAGTCGATCGCCGAGGCAGCAGGACTGGACTACGAGCACACACTCACTGGGTTCAAGTGGATCGGCCGAATCCCGACTCTGCGCTTCGGATACGAGGAAGCACTCGGCTACTGCGTTGATCCCGAGGCCGTTAGTGACAAGGACGGAATCTCGGCGGCCCTGTTCGTGGCCACGATGGCTGCTCATCTCAAAGCCAACAACCAAACACTCCAAGACCAGCTCGACCAGTTGGCAACAAATCACGGAGTTCATGCCACCCGGCAGGTTTCTGTGCGGGTCATTGACCTGGCGCGTATCACTGACGTGATGGCAACACTGCGAAACGAGCCCCCCACATCCATCGGCGGCCTCGAAGTAGCACGATTCATCGACCTGGAAGTCGGCACCGACCTACCACCCACCGACGGCTTGCTCTTCGAACTCGTGGGCAATGCCCGCGTCATCATCCGACCCAGCGGCACCGAACCCAAGGTCAAGGCCTACCTGCAGGCCGTTGTCCCGGTCACCACCGATTTAGCATCCGCCCGAGAAGAGGCCAGTACACAGATCACCGCCCTCGAGGATGATGTCCGCACCTGGCTGGGGTAGTCCGGACTAGACTTCTCCAGTGAGTTTGCTTCCCACCCGCCCCCTCACCGACACCTCCAATGCCGGGCTGAAGGCGTTCCTGCACGGCCTTCCCGGCGTCGATGCGGTCGGCCTCGAAAGCCGAGCGGCCACCCTGGCCACCCGTTCCATCAAGAACGAGTCCAAAGTCTGGGCCATTGACACCGCTATCTCGATGGTTGATCTCACCACGCTGGAGGGCATGGACACCCCGGGCAAGGTCAAGGCGATGTGCGCGAAGGCTCTGCATCCCGACCCCACTGACAACACCTGCCCAAGCGTGGCCGCGGTCTGCGTCTACGGAGATCTCGTCACCACCGCCCGCGAGGCCGTCGGTGACCGCATCCACGTCGCTGCCGTCGCCACCGCCTTCCCCAGCGGCCGGGCGAGCATGGACGTCAAACTGATGGACACCAAGCAAGCCGTGGCCGACGGTGCAGACGAGATCGACATGGTGATCGATCGCGGCGCTTTCCTGTCCGGCGACTACACCAAGGTCTACGAGGAGATCGTCGCCATCAAAGAAGCTTGCGGTGACGCGCACTTGAAGGTGATTTTGGAAACAGGTGAGCTCAAGACCTACGACAACGTCCGCCGCGCCAGCTGGCTAGCCATGGAAGCCGGTGCAGATTTCATCAAGACCTCCACCGGCAAGGTCTCCCCTGCCGCCACCCTCCCAGTCACGCTGCTCATGCTTGAAGCAGTCCGCGACTTCGCCGACAAGACCGGCACCAAAGTGGGTGTGAAGGCCGCCGGCGGAATCAAGACCAGCAAGGACGCCATCCGCTACCTCGTCACGGTCAACGAGACCGTCGGCGAGGCCTGGTTGAACCCGGACCTGTTCCGCTTCGGAGCCTCGAGCCTTCTCAACGATCTACTACTCCAACGCCAGCGCATGCGAGATGGCCATTACTCCGGCCCCGACTACGTCACCATCGACTAGGACAGGAGCCACACACCACCATGACTTTCGAGTACGCACCAGCGCCCGAATCGACGTCCGTTGTGGACATCGATTCCTCCTACGGCCTGTTCATTGGCGGAGAGTTCGTTGAGCCCGCCAGCAATGCCTTCTTCAAGACCATCAACCCGGCCACCGAAGAAGTCCTCAGCGAGGTCGCCGAAGCGGGCCAAGCAGACGTCGACGCCGCCGTCGCCGCAGCCCGCAGGGCTTACGACAAAACCTGGTCAAAGATGTCCGGCAAGGACCGCGCGAAGTACATCTTCCGCATTGCACGTCTCATCCAGGAGCGCTCACGCGAACTGGCAGTGCTGGAGACGCTCGACAACGGCAAGCCGATCCGCGAGTCCCGTGACGTAGACATTCCGCTGGTAGCCGCTCACTTCTTCTACCACGCAGGCTGGGCCGACAAACTCGAATTCGCCGGCTACGGCCCCAATCCCAAGCCTCTTGGTGTCGCCGCGCAAGTGATCCCCTGGAACTTCCCGCTACTGATGCTGGCCTGGAAGGTCGCCCCCGCTCTGGCCTGCGGAAACACGGTCGTCCTCAAGCCAGCCGAGACCACTCCACTGACTGCTCTAGCGTTCGCTGATATCTGCCAACAGGCCGATCTCCCACCCGGAGTGGTCAACATCATCACCGGCGCCGGAGAAACCGGCCGGATGCTCGTAGAGCAACCCGACGTCAACAAGGTGGCCTTCACCGGATCCACCGAGGTGGGCAAAGCAATCCAGCGTGCAGTCGCTGGAACGAACAAGAAGCTAACCCTCGAACTCGGCGGCAAGGCAGCCAACATTGTGTTCGACGACGCACCCGTAGATCAGGCGATCGAGGGCATCGTGAACGGCATCTACTTCAACCAGGGCCACGTCTGCTGCGCCGGCAGTCGGCTCCTACTTCAAGAGTCCATCGCCGAGGAGGCCATGGATTCGCTCAAGCGCAGGCTGGGAACCCTTCGACTCGGTGACCCGCTAGATAAGAACACCGACATCGGCGCGATCAATTCGCGCATGCAGTTGAACAAGATCGAGGAACTGACCAAGTCCGGCGAGGACGAAGGTGCCGAGCGCTGGAGCCCGAGCTGCCCCATCCCGGATAAGGGATTTTGGTTCCCACCCACTGTCTTCACCAACGTCTCCCAAGCTCACCGCATAGCGCGCGAGGAGATCTTCGGTCCGGTCTTGTCGGTTCTCACCTTCCGCACGCCGGGAGAGGCAGTCGAGAAGGCCAACAACACTCCGTTCGGACTTTCCGCTGGCATCTGGACTGAGAAGGGCAGCCGCATCCTGTGGATGGCAGACCAGATGCGATCTGGAATCGTCTGGGCAAACACGTTCAATCGCTTCGATCCAACGAGCCCGTTCGGCGGTTTCAAGGAATCAGGCTTCGGTCGAGAGGGCGGAGTCCAGGGCTTGGGTGCCTACCTTCACGTGGAGGATCCGTCATGAGCAGAGTCGATGTCCGCAAGACTCACAAACTGTTCATCGGTGGTGCCTTCCCGCGCAGCGAGTCAGGACGCACCTACGAGGTCACCGACGCGAAGGGTGAGTTCATCGCGAACGTCGCCCAGGCCTCCCGCAAGGACGCCCGCGATGCTGTCCTCGCCGCCCGCGCAGCGTTCAACAAGTGGTCGAACGCGACTGCCTACAACCGCGGCCAGGTCCTCTACCGCATAGCCGAGGTGATGGAAGGGCGCCGCGATCAGTTCACCGCCGACGTCCAGCAGGCAGAGGGACTCTCGGCACGTAGGGCTTCTCAACAGGTAGACGCTGCCATCGACCGCTGGGTTTGGTACGCAGGCTGGGCAGACAAGTACGCACAGGTGCTCGGTAACACAAACCCCGTTGCAGGTCCTTTCTTCAACTTCTCGGTTCCCGAACCAAGTGGTGTCGTCGCCGCGGTGGCACCCCAAGACAGCAGCATCTTGGGACTTGTGAGCGTCGTGGGGCCAATCATCACGACGGGCAACGCGGTAATCGTCATGCCGAGCCCCTCAGCACCCATCCCCGCGATCACTCTCGCCGAGTGTCTCGCCACCTCCGATGTTCCTGGAGGCGTGGTAAACATCCTCACGGGTGCACCTGCTGAGGTTATGCCCTGGCTCGCAGAGCACGCAGATGTGAACGCCCTCGACCTCACGGGCGTTGTCGACGACGGTGTCAGTGAAGAACTCGAACGCCAGGCTGCCGGCACCGTCAAGCGGGTTCGGTCCGCGCGGCCCGATGCGAACTGGCAAGCCACTCCGACGCTGTCGCGCATGCGCACGTTCGTTGAGACGAAGACGGTGTGGCATCCGCTCGGAATCTGACGAGTCAGGACATCGGATCTACTCCACCCCGGTCGCCGCGGTACATCCGGCGTACGTCGCAAAACTCGAGAGGAAAGGGCGAACTTCCGAAAAGTTGGCCAAGGTGACCAGGTAGCTCACCGGATTCGATGATGGCCAGTTGTGATCTCACTGGGAGTCGAGAAAGACGTTCCGCAAATTCTGCAACGCGGAGTCGTTGAGTCCTCATGCCTCCCATAGCACCGGCGTGGTGTGTGGGGTGCGCATCGAGGAGTTTTCCGATCTCTTGATGCAAAAGACTCGGTACCTGGACATATTGGTGGATGAACTCGTCAAGGGTAAATCCATGGAGAAGGTGCTGCGCGCCTAGTCAATTGCCTAGGGTTCGGAGATGACAACTCGCAGGGTCTACGCGATAGCGGCGGGCATCACCTGGTTCGGTCTCGCGCTGGGCGCCATGCTGACGATATTCAACGTGTACCCGCCGGTGGAGGTGCAGCCCAACTCACTGGGCGTGAACGCCGATGGGGTGGCTGGGCTGTTCGGCCGCGTAATGGACATGCTCAGTTATTTCACAAACCTGTCGAACCTAATCGTGGCAATTGTGTTCACGATGCTCGCCCGCAATCCCGATCGGCAAGGTGTCGTGTGGTCTGCCGTGCGGATGGACTCACTGGTGATGATCTCGATCACCGGATTGATCTATGCGATCGTGCTTGCCCCCGATGCGCAGGTGGAGGGCCTAGACATCATCGTGAACTCCCTCAAGCACTACATCGTTCCAGTCATGACCGTAGTGCTGTGGTTGCTCGTGGGCCCGCGCCGGCAGGTGACGTTGGCATCGGTCTTTACCGCGCTGGTCATTCCCATCGCGTGGGCGTTCTACACACTGATCCGCGGTGAGTTTATCGAGGGATACCCCTACGGCTTTTTGAATGTGATCGAGTACGGACTGCCGGCGGTCCTACTCAATATCGCCGGCGTGGCCGTCCTCGGCACCATCTTGGGACTGTTGTTCTGGATGGTCGATCGACTCGTGGGGCGGTTTGTAGTCCGATCGTCGAACTAGAGGTACCGCACCGACACCGTCGCGGCGAGTAGCGCGAGTATGACGATCATGATGTAGCCGTCAATCCAGTTCCACATAGTCGCCGCGGTGGTGAGTCCGGATCACGGTGATGGCAGTTTCGGTCACGATCTGACGCTGGCGAGTGCTGTCCACGAGGCCTTTGCCGCCGCCGTCCCATAGGAGCCACCGAAAAGGATCGCGTGCACAAGAAGCGGATAGATCTGATGCAAGGGGATCCGTTGTTGATAGCCGGGGGCAAGCGGCCAATGTTCGTTGTAGGCATCTAAGACGTCATCAAGGTGTGGCAACCCGAAGAGCATGAGCATGGCCAGATCGCTCTCCCGGTGGCCCCCGTGCGCGGACGGGTCGATCAACACACAGTCGCGTCTTCGCCACAGCACATTTCCGCTCCACAGGTCACCGTGGAGTCGTGCAATCGGTTCCGCCGGTCCGATGAGCCGAGAGTCCTCGGTCTCAAGGGCCTCGGCAAGTTCCTGCAGCAGTTTCGCCTCGTTGGGGGTCAGAGCGCCAGTGGCTCGGGCTTGCTCGGTGAGGGGCCTCACCCGCGCCTGTGCGTAGAAGGAACCGAATGTCTCCCATGTTCCCTCGGGGAGTTCGAGATCAGCGATAAACGATCGAGTGTGCTTGTGGGGAAGTTCGCCGAAGGCGTCTGCACCGGATTGGTGAGTGTTGGCGAGTTGGGCGCCGAAGGTGCGTGCCGTTGATGAGGTTGGAGTTGCGGTCGCAATGAAGTCGAGCGTCAGGTGGTCGGTTCCGATGTCACGAACCCAGGGCACCGGACAGCCGTCGTGATCGTCGTGGGCCTGTCTTAGCCATTCCAGGCTTGCCGCCTCGTAGGCGTAGGCCTCAGGGGTAGAGCTCGGACGGCGCTTGACGAATACGTCAGCGTCGTCACGCCATCTGCGTCGGACCAATGGCTAGAGGTCGGACTCTTGATGGGTTTTCTTGCGCTTGCGCCAGAAGTAGACGCCGACTGCCGCAGCCGTGACGACCACGCTGACAGTAATGATGACCGGCATCGCCTTGCGCGCTTCCTCGATCGCTTCCTCGGCAATCTGCAGGCCCTCGTCCGCAATGCCTAGTACTGCATCTGTGTTGTCCAGTGCGTGGCGGACCTTGCCGAGTTCCTCACGGAACTCCTCGACTTTGGCCTGTCCCTCGCTGAGTGCCTCCATGACGGCCATCGTGCTCACTCCTTGGTTGCTTGTGCTTGCTCGGCCTCGAGTTCAGCGTAGACCGGTTTGATGCGGTTGTTGATGATGTCCAGCCGGTCATCGAACGGAATGAACGCACTCTTCATAGCGTTGACCGTCAGCCACTGAAGATCGTTCAGCGTCCAGCCGAAGGCCTCGCAGCACAGTTCCATTTCCTTGGTCATCGACGTTCCGGACATCAGGCGGTTGTCCGTGTTGAGTGTCACGCGGAAATTGAGGTCGCGCAGCATGCCGATCGGGTGCTCGGCGATTGAGGCCGCGGCCCCGGTCTGCACGTTGCTGGATGGACACAGTTCTAGAGGAATCCTGCGGTCGCGTACGTAGGCGGCAAGTTTGCCAAGTTTCGGATGCTGGAGGTCGGTGGTGTCGATGTCATCGACGATGCGGACGCCGTGGCCAAGGCGGTCGGCACCGCACCACTGGATCGCCTCCCAGATAGATGGAAGGCCGAAGGCTTCGCCCGCATGGATGGTGAAGTGGGCGTTCTCGCGTCGCAAATATTCGAAAGCGTCAAGGTGACGGGTGGGAGGAAAGCCGGCCTCAGCTCCAGCGATATCGAAGCCGACCACGCCCCGATCTCTGTACTCGACCGCGAGCTCAGCTATCTCCTTGGAATGAGTGGCAGTGCGCATGGCTGTGAGGAGCACACCAATACGGATCCAGCGACCGTTGGCCTGTGCAGAATCAGATCCCTCGGCAAATCCCGCAAGGACAGCGTCGATGACCTGGTGGAGCGTAAGGCCCTGCTCCACGTGAAGCTCGGGAGCGAACCGGACCTCGGCGTAGACAACGCCATCATTCGCCAAGTCCTCGGCACACTCGCGGGCGACACGGGTGAGGGCTGACGCGGTCTGGGTGACACCGACGGTGTGTTGGAAGGTCTCCAGGTAGCGCTCGAGGGATCCGGAATAGGCAGACTCGGCGAACCAGCGTCCAAGGTCTTCTGCGTTGTCCGCGGGTAGACCTTGATAGCCAGCGTCGCGCGCTAGTTCGATGACCGTCTGGGGCCTGAGTCCACCGTCGAGGTGGTCGTGCAAGAGAACTTTCGGGGCGCGAGCGATCGCATCCGTGAAGGGGATCGTGACCATGGGGAGAACTTATCCCGCGCAAAGTTGACCTGTTACCTCGGAAGGCAGAAACCAGGAAGTTACTCGTCGCCGGCAAGAATTCGGCCTATCACTGCCTCAAGGCGTGGGGACGGGCGCACTCCTACTTGATCTCGCAAATGGCCGCGGCCTCTTTGCATGTCCGAGCCGCCTCAGCTAGGCGCTCCTCGGAGACCAGTGCCTGGATAAGGAGTTCATGAGCCCGTGTAGTCCAATGAACCTACAAATTCCCCCGGGTATTCCACTCACTCCCCCTTCCCCCGTAACGCGATTGTTGCACGATTAAGGAGTCCATCACGATCGGTGTGGTGCAGACTCAGGGGGTATGAACGGGCTTGACCACGGGGCAACACTGGTGATCGGCGACGTTCGGGGGCGACTGTGAACCTCGGACCCTCGAACGGTGCTCTGCCACAGTTTCTGCGCCATCTCGCCTCGCTCCCAGATCCGGACGCCGTTGCGCGAGCCCTGCTTCTAGGGCCGATGGCGATGTTCGACTGCGCGGCAATTTCGATGACCACCGTTGAAGGTGACTTCCTTGTGCTCAACGGCACCAGCGGTTACGAGAAGGACGAAGTCCAGGGCTATTGGCGGGTGCCCCTATCAGTGCCCACGCCATTCAACCGATGCGTACATGAAGCAGAAGTCATCATCGATGAAATCGAGGAGGTGACCACCAACTTCGAAGCTCTACGGGTAGACGAAGCCCTGTGGCAGGGCTTCATGGATCGCTACGGAATTGGTCAAGTCATCAGCGCGCCGATCGTGCTCCAAGGAACGGTCATAGGTGCCTTCGGTGGCGTGACCCGCAGCAAGCGGTCATGGAAATCCTCAGACTTCGCACTCTTGGACGGCATCTCATCCGCGCTCGGGCTGTGGATGACCCATCCCGACACTCCGGCGCCGCGAAGCGATCGCCTGGCTCGCCCCGAGATCGGCTTACTGCACCTCACCGAACGCCAAAAGCAGATCTTGATGCTCGTGGAAAGCGGAAAGTCCAACACCGCAATCGCCCACGCACTCGGATACTCGGTCTCGACCATCAAGCAGGAGCTTCAAAAGGTCATGCGCACGATGCACCTGTCCGATCGCCTAGAGGCCGCGGCCCGCGCACGCTCGGTTGGCCTCCTACCCGAGGTGCAGTCATCCCGATAAAGTCCCGCGTGTGACCGTGGCCGGCCGCCTACCTCGGATGGCGGCGCTCGTTCTCCTCTTGGCGATCCCGGCCATCATCGCTCAACAAATATGGCTTCCTGGATCGGCGGGAGTGTTCGTTCTCGGAGCGCTGCCGTCGTCCATCGCCGTGGTTGTGGTGGGCGTCAAGCGCGCCTGGCAGATCGCAATCGCTGCGGCCGTCGGGGGTGCCCTCGCCGCGGCATTCGCGGGCAATGCATGGATCGGCGCACTCATCATCGCGGCCCTGGCTGGATTCGGTGGCTACTCGGCTCGCTACGGAAACGAGAGCCCCATCCTCTTGGTGCCTGTTGTCATCTCTTTCATCGTCATCTCACCTCCCGCGTTGGTGGACCGAGATGGAACTGCCCTCACCGATGCGCGGTACGCACTGGTAGTTGGACTCGCTCTACTCGTCGGTGGACTGTGGGTAGCGCTTATCGGCTACTTCCTCGCCCGCGATCTTGAGCGTGCCAAGGATGATCCTGTGGAACGTCGTGTGGCGCTCGGCTACGGCATAGCCCTCGCACTATCGACCGGTATCGCGACTTTCGTCGCTGCTGAGTTCTTTCCCGGCAGTCCGGGGGCTTGGGTGGTTCTGACGATCCTGCTCGTGATGAAGCCCCGCACGACAGACATGTGGCGCACAGCTCGTCACCGGGTTGGCGGGACTCTCGTCGGCGCACTCGTAGCCGCCGTTCTCGTTGTGGGAATGAATGCCATAGGTATTCCACTCGCCAACTGGACCCTGGTGCTCGGAGCTATCTTCTTGGTGCTGGCCTTGAGCGTGCTGCGGGTACGCCCGTACTGGCAGTTCGTCACCTTCTTGACTCCGGCGATCATCTTGCTCAAGTCCAGTGGTGACGACACTTTGCAACTCGATGGATTGCGCGTAGGGATGACGCTGATCGGCACGTTGGTGACCTTGGCGTTCGCGGTCGGGGTGCGCGAGGTGAACGATCGATTCTTGGCACCCCCGCGCGCTAGCGCGAGCTAATCCTCACGATGAACAAGATCGTTATTGAATGCCGGTAGGCAGATCGCAACGTAGCGTGCTCCGGTCTGCGTCCGGTATCTGATCCGCTCGCCGGCCCGCGTAATGATCGCTTGACCGCTGCTGATCGTGGAGGTCTTTTCATCGTGGTCGACGAGTAGTTCGCCCTCGAGCACCACTGTGAACTCATCGAATTCCGGGGCCTGGAACGGCTCGTCCCAGCCAGCAGGAGCGACCATGTGGGCCACCGAGACAGCCTCATCCCTGCTGGAGGCTCGCCCAACGTATTCCTCGATGGTCTTGCCGCCGGGGACGGGGATCAAGGTTGGCGCGGCGATGATCTCAGGCATGTATTCACATTACGCCTTGCGGCTTCCATTTCGTCCTAGATACGGTCACTACATGAGGCGCTTGATCTCGATTTCGGTAATTGCCCTATTGACAGTCGGTTCTGTAACCTCCCCGGCTTGGGCCCAACCACGCCCCGGGGACGAGTGCAGTCCTGAGGGATCGTCATCTGCCTTCGACGGAACCTCAATGACCTGTCAACAAGGCAGGTGGGTGCTGGCGGGGCCGCCCCCACTCGGTCCGGGCAATGCAAACGATCCCGCAAACCCAGGAAGTAGGCCCGCATCGCCATCTGTGAAGCCGGCAAAAAACTTCAGGACCATCGGTACCGCCCTTGACGCCGCAACCTTCAACTCCGATGGAAAGCAAGTGGCTGATGCAACCGGCATTCGCTTACCGAACGGCAAGATCCGGCTGTTTGCATTTGTGAACTCAACCGTGTCGCTACCCGGAACTCTTTCCGCTACTTCTACGAACAAGCGAGGCACCAGATTCATCGCCGATGTCACACCCCCGCTTCCAGGGGTGGCAGCCGGTCAGCCTCGAATCGTTTCCCTGGGTGGCAATTCCATGAGGCTTTTCTATGTCGCGGGAGGCAATATCAATGCTGCTGTCTCCAATGACGGAGGTCGAACCTTCTCCGATGAAGGTCCCGTCATCACTAGCGCACAGGCCGGATTTGAACCTGGGGGAATAACCGTCATCCGTCACAAGGGACAGTGGCGGGCGTATTTCTCGAATCTCGAAAAGCCCGGCGAGCGCGAAACCCGAGTTATGCGAACCGCGACGAGTTCGGACATGCTCAACTGGAAGATGGGGCCGATCATTACCCAGGGGTCCGGACCATTGAAGGACGGTGGTTCTCACCCGTTCGCTGTCGTGGACAAGGGTCGAATCGCCCTGTACTACGCCGGAGATAGAGGTGGGTTCTACGGAATCTTGGTCTCGACGTCGAAGAACGGCATCAACTTCACACGGGAGCGGTCCGTGATGGAAGGTGGCGGGGACCCAGACATCGTGCGGGTAGGAAAGAAGAAATGGCTCATGTACTACGGCGCCGATCTTGGTGGGGGCAACTTCGGCATCAAGGTAGCCAGGTCAACCGGCCCTGTCGTGCCGAAGAAGTAGGTGAGACGGATTACTGCGTTATCCGTTCGACGATCAGCGGAAGCCTGACCATCGGTTCACCGTTGATCTCGTAGGCACCGTCAAGTTCCGTCAGTGCTGCAGGGAATTTCGACTCGTCGTCGGCCAGGAGCGTCATGAGTGGCTGGCCTTGCATGATGTGGTCACCCGGCTTGGCGTGCAGTCGGATGCCGGCACCGTGCGTAATCGTGCCGTCCTTGTGTGCGCGACCGGCTCCCAGCCGCCAGGAAGCGACTCCCACGCCGTAAGCCTCAAGGGTGGTCAAAGTGCCCGATTCTGGTGCTGTGATGACGTGTTCATGTTTCGCTTGCGGCAGCGAGGCATCGGGGTCACCGCCTTGTGCGGACACCATGGCGCGCCAGTGATCCATCGCTCGACCGCTGGTGATGGCCTGATTCGGATCGGCGTCAATT
>JAURQC010000136.1 GCA_030836325.1 Candidatus Nanopelagicales bacterium | reverse complement strand
CTGATCGGGATCGGCCTGCGGATGGTCATCGAAGGGTGGCGAAGCCGACGGCGGAACTAGGTGGAGCGCAGGATGCTCACTGCGAACTCCGAGTCTGATTTCCACGGACGCAAGTCCCATGTCGCGAAGCGTTGCTCGAGATGGAAACCGGCTTGCTCAACAGCCACATCGAATGCCTCGAGCGGATAGCGATCCACATGGAATCCGAGTAGGTACTGCCCGTCTGGTCGAAGGAGCTCTCGAATGCATCGAAGCACTTCAACCTCGGTGCCCGGGGCGACGAAAGTGATGACGTTGCCCGCCGAGACCGCGGCGTCGAATCCACCACCGACCTCGTGCGAGGAATCGAGCTGCGACAGATCCGCCTCGATGTAGTTCGGACCCGGGTTGTCGGTGCGGGCAGCTGTGAGGAGAACTGGATCGATATCGACCGCCGTCACGTGATGCCCGCGTCGGTGCAGCGCTACTGCGGTCCGCCCCTGACCGCAGCCTGCGTCCAGGATGCGACTGTGCGGGGCCACCACCGCATCGACGAGACGTGCTTCGCCTTCGAGGTCCGAACCCTCGGCGGCTAGTTCGCGGAAGTGTTCGGCGTACCACTGCGAATGGTCCTCGTCGGTTTCGGTGAACCACCGGGGAGTGCTACTGGAGAAATCGTCAGGGGAGTCGGGCACGAGAGGCAACGTACCCACGAAACGCGCAGGAGTCGCATGTTACACTCTGTAACATGTCCACAACAACACGTAAACAGCAGGGCACTACCGAGTGGACGAATGTGACCGAGGCGTACCGGAATGGGCAGCGGGCGAGCATCGCTCACACTGCCATGACGTTGCTCATCGAGGGTGGGGGATCGGGGCTATCGATGTCTGCTCTCGCGCAGTCAGCGGGTATTTCGCGACCCACGTTGTATCGCTACTACCCCGATATGGAGAGCGTGCTTGTCGGTGTGGCGGAACTCGTCGCCCAGCACGATGAGGCTTTTGCCGCAGAGGTGTTGGCTGAAGCAGATCCGCGACAGCAGTTGCGGGCATTCCTCGATGCGGTGACCGATCCGATTGCACACGGGCATCCGTCTGCGATCGAACTCGTAGCCGCTCTGCCACCGGAGGGTCGAAAGTTGTTGCACGCCCATGAGGACCGCGCTCGTGAGCTACTTGTCGGCATTCTCAAGCGTGGTGTCCAAGCCGGATACTTCGCTGCTGACGTAGACCCCGATACCGATGCTCTCTTCATCCTCGGACTCACCCAGCAGGCGCAAGCCGACACCATCGAACGTGTCCACGTGCTGGTGGACAAGTTGATTCAACCCACAAGAAGAAGGAAGTCATGAGTACACCCGGATACACATTCGTCAGCGTCTCCACCGCAAAACCAGGAAGGTTGGATGACCTCGTTGAACTTGCTCGGCGACCGAGCGAACTCATGGATGGTCAGGTCGAAGGACTCCTTGGCCGGCAGGTCTCCGTCGATCGGGAGCGCAACACCGTCATCGTGTGGACAACCTTCGAGAAAAAGAGCGATCTTTACGAGTGGCTTGAAACCGACCAAGGCAAGGAGGATCACGGTGAAGAGCAGGACATGACCGCCATCATCGAGACCTTCGAAATGTACGACCTCGAACCCGTGTCCGGTCGCCTCTGAGTGACCACTGTCACGAGCATCGGAGCGGGTGACGGGAATCGAACCCGCACTATCAGCTTGGGAAGCTGATGTTCTGCCATTGAACTACACCCGCGCGTTATGCGTGAAGGAGTCTACTCGGAACGTTGGGCGAGCTCACGCCCCAGTGAATCCATCGATGACATCACTTCGCGCATATCCGACCAAGCTTGGAGTCGTTCCCGGAACCCGAGATGGGGCTCGATGATCTCCCGCGCCTCGCTGAGTCGCGTGTCTCCGAGTAGGCGTACCTCCTGATAAGTGGCGTAGGCGTTGCGCCACACGGGTCGGGTGTCCGTTCGTTCTGCACGCCGCACATCGCGAACCAGCCTGTTCATTTGCACGCGGGCTTGCTTCGCCATGGTTCGCAGCTGCCGGCTTTCGGCTCTGGTGACGTTGTCGTCGAAACGGGTTGCGTAGTCACTTGTGAGGTCGAGGATGTCGCCACGGACGCTCACGGCATCTTGCGTCAGCGATTGCGCAGCGTGGGCCTGCCCAGGCGCCAGCGCCAGACTCATGATGAGGCCAAGCACCAGCACCATCAACCGCTTCATGAGGGTGCGACGCTTGTGGCAGCCGCGGGGTTCCGTGCCTAAAGTAGAGGGGTGGAGCAAAGTAATGTCTTCGGTGAGCCCCTGGAAGTCTGCAGCCTAGATCCCGTGACCGGCTTCTACCGGGACGGCTACACCAACACCGGGCCGGATGATCTCGGCTCGCACACGGTGTGCGCGGTTGTGACCGAGGAGTTCCTCGAGCATCAAAAGTCCGTTGGCAACGATCTGAGCACCCCGCGGCCAGAGTTCGGGTTTGCTGGCTTGAAGCCGGGTGATCGGTGGGGAGTGTGCGCCGGACGTTGGTTGCAGGCTTACGACGACGGCATCAAGGCGCCGGTGGTGTTGAAGGCGACGAATCAGGCGGCCTTGTCGACGGTGCCAATGCAAGCCTTGGCCGAGTGCGCGGCTGATGTACCCGATGACGTAAGTGAGCTCGAGTAAAGAACAGAAGTGGCCGCTTGAACCCTCGATCTGCTTCTAGTCTTTCGCGATGACTGGCTCATCGGCTCTCGACACCTTCCGGCTTGACGGGAAAGTCGCCGTCGTTACCGGCTCCACGCGTGGAATCGGGCGCGCCGCGCTCTTGGCTCTTTGCGATGCCGGGGCGGACGTCGTTATTACCGGGCGTGATGAAGATGCTGCGAGCGAAGTCCTAGCCGAAGTGAGAGCGCGTGGCCGGCGCGGCCACGTGGTCCTCGGTGATCTTTTGCTAGCCGACATGCCCGAGCGGATTGTCGATGAAACCGTCGAGCAGCTTGGCTCGTTGGACATCCTGGTCAACAACGCTGGAATTTGCGAGTGGGGTGAGTCTCTCCAATCACCGATGGACACGCTTCGAAACGTGCTCGCGGTGAATGTCGAATCACTGTGGGCGATGTCAATGGCGGCCGCTGTGCCCATGATTGAGAATGGAGCTGGAGTCATCATCAATGTGGGCAGCATCTCCGGCCTGATCGTCAATCGACCGCAGTGGCAAGCGTCGTACAACGCATCCAAGGCCGCGGTTCATCAATTGACGAAGAGTCTTGCGCTCGAGTGGGCACCCAACGGAATTCGCGTGAATGCCATCGCCCCCGGATACGTCAAGACCGGCATTGCTCCGATCGATGACCCTCAGTACGCACCGTGGTGGGTCGATCTGTGTCCTCAGCAGCGCTACGCCCTGCCGGAGGAACTCGGTCCAACTTTCGTGTACCTGGCGAGCGACGCATCATCGTTCATGACAGGTGAAGTAGTGGTGGTAGACGGTGGGTACACGATCACCTAGGGGAACGTTTACGCACTCGTGAGACGGCCGTACCGGTGCATGGTCTGTGAGATCGACTGCTCCTTGACGAAGCGCAGCAGATCCAAGCGCCCGACCCCGGTGATGGGTGCATCGTCGATCGTCACGCCGGCGGAATGCGCGGCGCGCAGAACGTTGGCATCGACGTCGGTCAGCAAGCGAAGTCGAACATCTCCGGTCATGCAAGACAAGCGAGCCGCGAGGTGCTCATCGGTCTCTGTCTCCCGTGCACTGATCTCCAGGGGTGTGCCGGTCAGTAGTGATGCACTTCGTAGGAATGGAATTTCAGCTGCGTCCATGGACTCGACTCGAGCGAGCACGAGGTCTAGCGGTCGGTAGCGAAGGATGTTGCTCTCGCATGCCAAACCGGTTGGATCATGTTCGAGCGCGAAGTACTCGGCCCACGCTTGCTCGTAAGCCGACAACGCTTGTTCGACCGGTGCATCGTGTGAAGGAGTCCACGTGCCGTAGGAGTGCAAATGGTCCGGGCCACCTGGCTTGGTGCCCGAGCCCACCGAACTGCGCTTCCAACCACCGAAGGGTTGGCGGCGGACGATCGCGCCGGTGATGTGCCGGTTTATGTAGGCGTTGCCGCATTGCGCGTGCTCGCGCCAGTAGTCGATCTCCTTGGGATCGAGTGACTGGATACCTCCAGTGAGGCCGTAGATGGGCGCGTTTTGCAGTTCGATCGCGTGCGCGAGATCGTCGGCGCGCATCAAGCCCAGAACCGGACCGAAGCACTCGGTGAGGTGGAACCAGGAGCCGGGCTTCACATCCTTACGGACCCCGGGCGTCCAGGTGATCTCGTCGACTTGCTGAGGTGCGACGAGCCACGTCTCGCCGGGCTCGAGAGTGGTGAGGGCGCGCTCGAGAGGACCGCGAGCGGGCGCAATCAGCGGGCCCATGATCGTCGAAAGGTCGGTTGCCGGTCCGACCTTCAGGCTGCGTACCGCGTCGGCGAGGCGAGTATGGAAGGACGAATCGTCGTAGACGCTCGCCTCGATGATCGCCAGG
>JAURQC010000135.1 GCA_030836325.1 Candidatus Nanopelagicales bacterium | reverse complement strand
TGTTCGCAAACCGGTAGCCGCCACCTTCTTCGGTGTTCGGCTCGACCGAGATGATCACGCGGCCAAATTGGCCGGAACCACCGGTTTGCTTCTTATGCGTGTACTCGACCTTCTCGACCGGCTTGGTGAGGGTTTCGCGATAGGCAACCTGCGGCTTGCCTACGTTGGCCTCGACCTTGAACTCACGCTTCATACGGTCGACGAGGACCTCAAGGTGAAGCTCGCCCATGCCCTCGATGATGGTCTGGCCGGTTTCCTCGTTCGTGCTGACGCGGAACGTCGGATCCTCTTCAGCCAAACGCTGGATCGCAGTTCCGAGCTTCTCTTGGTCGGACTTGGTCTTGGGCTCGATGGCCACCGAGATGACCGGCTCGGGGAAAGTCATCGACTCCAGGACGACGGGATTGCCGCTATCGCACAGGGTGTCACCGGTAGTGGTGTCCTTCAGGCCCATAACAGCCACGATGTCGCCAGCGCCGGTCGACTCGATCTCTTCACGCTTGTTCGCGTGCATCCGATAGATCTTGCCGATGCGTTCCTTGCGGTCCTTGGTGCTGTTGAGCACCTGGGTGCCGGTCTGCAACGTTCCGGAGTAGACGCGCACGTAGGTGAGCTTGCCCAGGTGTGGGTCGGACATGATCTTGAATGCCAGAGCGCTGAAGGGCTCGTCCTCGCTGGGCTTGCGCGACATCGACTCTTCCTCGTTGCCCATCTTGTGGCCTTCAACACCCTCGACGTCAATTGGCGAGGGGAGGTAGTCGATGACCGCATCGAGCATGGGCTGCACGCCCTTGTTCTTGAAGGCGGTACCGGTGAGAACCGGCGTGACCAATGCGGCGAGAGTCGCGCGGCGGATGCCGGCCTTGATCTCCTCAACCGAGAGCTCTTCGCCCTCGAGGTACTTCTCCATGACGGCGTCGTCGTTCTCCGACAGCGCCTCGAGGAGTTTCTCGCGCCATTCAGCTGCCTGGTCTTGCATGTCGGCGGGGATCTCTTCGACGGCGTAGTCCTCGCCTAGGGCGGTTTCGCCACGCCACGTGAGTGCACGCATTTCGACGAGATCGACGATTCCGATGAAGTCAGCCTCGTTGCCGACCGGCAGCTGCAGTACCAGCGGCACCGCGTTCAAGCGAGAAACGATCATGTCGACGCACATGTAGAAGTCGGCACCGGTGCGGTCGAGCTTGTTCACAAAACACATGCGGGGAACGCCATAACGGTCGGCCTGGCGCCAGACTGTCTCAGACTGCGGCTCGACACCGGCGACTCCGTCGAACACCGCGACGGCACCGTCGAGGACGCGAAGGGAACGCTCGACCTCAACGGTGAAGTCGACGTGGCCGGGAGTATCGATGATGTTGACCGTGTAGCCCTTCCACGAACACGTGGTGGCTGCGGACGTGATGGTGATTCCGCGCTCTTGCTCTTGCTCCATCCAGTCCATGGTGGCTGCGCCGTCGTGGACCTCACCGATCTTGTAGTTGATACCGGTGTAGAAGAGGATCCGCTCGGTGGTTGTGGTCTTGCCAGCATCGATGTGCGCCATGATCCCGATGTTGCGGACCTTGGCGAGGTCGATACCAAGTGCGGTGGACACCATCTGCTCCGTTTTTCTCGTCTGTGCGTTCTCTTGGGCCTTGTGGGCGATTACCAGCGGTAGTGAGCGAAGGCCTTGTTGGACTCCGCCATCTTGTGGGTGTCCTCGCGCTTCTTGACGCTGGCACCGAGGCCATTGGAAGCGTCGAGGATTTCATTCATGAGGCGCTCGGTCATGGTCTTCTCGCGGCGCTGCCGTGAGAAACCGATAAGCCAGCGCATGGCCAAGGTGGTGCTCCGCACCGGCTTGACCTCGACGGGCACCTGGTAGGTGGCACCACCGACGCGACGGGAGCGCACCTCAAGCGTGGGCCGCACATTGTCGAGAGCGCGCTTGAGGGTCTGGACAGGATCGGTGCCGGTCTTTTCGCGGCAGCCCTCAAGGGCGCCGTAGACGACAGACTCGGCTTTGGAGCGCTTGCCGTCAAGCAGCACCTTATTGATGAGTTGAGTAACGATCGGCGAGCCGTAGACCGGATCGTTGACGATCGGTCGCTTGCCGGCGGGACCCTTACGAGGCATTAGCCCTTCTCCTTCTTCGCTCCGTAGCGGGAACGGGCTTGCTTGCGGTTCTTGACTCCCTGCGTGTCAAGTGCACCGCGTATGACCTTGTAGCGGACACCGGGGAGGTCGCGGACACGGCCGCCACGAACCAGGACTATGGAGTGCTCCTGGAGGTTGTGACCGACGCCGGGAATGTAGGCAGTTACCTCAATGCCCGACGTCAGTCGGACACGGGCGACCTTGCGAAGAGCGGAGTTCGGCTTCTTAGGTGTGGTGGTGTACACGCGGGTACACACGCCACGACGCTGCGGGCTGCCCTTCAGGGCAGGTGCCTTGGTCTTGGAGACCTTGTCCTGGCGGCCCTTACGGACCAGCTGCTGGATAGTGGGCACGGGGCGCCTCTCCTACTCTTCGTTCTTTCCTTGCCCCCTGCGGATCCGACCCACGCGGTCGGGCGTGTCGCACCTTTCGGAGCGCACGAGAACGCCGTCTCGTCGTCGTTGGATCCCGGTCCTCGGACTACCGTCCAGTGGACCTGCGCACCTCTTCGAGGGGAAGCCGTGCACCGCAGGATGTGCCCGGGGCCGGGCACGAGGAGAAACAGTACCCGGGGGTCACCAGCGCGTCAAAACCGGGGTCCCACTCCCGGAATTCCGGCGTCGTTTGCGGCCCCAAAATCACCCCCGATCGCGGCCACTAACGACGCCGTATCGGGCAGGGCTACATCGAGGACAGGGCCCCACCAACGACCGCGATGACGAAGATGATCAGCCCGATCGCGATCAGCGCCGCATAGAGGCCGATATTTATCCACGAGACGATCTTCGAGGCGGTGACCATGCCTCCCCCGGTGACCCAGCCGTTGCTCGCGGCGATTTCCTTGTCGGCCTTGCTCGCGAACACCAGCGCGATGATGGCTGGGATGACCGGGCAAAAGACCCACGAGGTAATGGACAAGACCAGGGCTGCAACCGCGTTGTTGGAGGTCTGCGGGGTGGGCCCATAGGCAGGAGGAGGAGGTGGCGGCGGAACTTGCCCCCCAGGCGCAGCAGGACTCGAGGGCCACTGCGGGGTCACTGCCGGACTGATCTCAGCCTCGGGTGCCGGCTCAGCTGCGGGCATACCCGGCTCTTGCGGTTGGCCGGGTTGGCCGGGTTGATCGTCCGTTGAATCGCCAGGGGTCGACATACCCGCAGCATCTCACGCATTCCCACTGACGTCGTGCATCTTGGCGATTACTGAGGCGACACTATGTGGTCATGGACATTTGGCCTCGCGCAGTGCTGTTCGACATGGATGGCACTTTGGTGGAGTCGCACGACAACGTGGAGCGCGCGTGGACCATCTGGGCACAGCGACGCGGCATCGATGCCTCGGACCTGCTGAGAGACGCGCATGGCCTGCCCGCCGAGGTGACCGCAGCACGATGGCTCACCGGTGCCTCCGATGCCGAGATCGAAGCCGCAGCTCACGAGCAACTCGAACTTCAATACGACGACGTCATGGGCATCACCGCGATCGACGGTGCGCAGGAGTTGATCGCCTTCATGCACGACGCAGCAATCGCCTGGGCTGTTCACACCAGTGCCGACGATCGCCTTGCACGCGCCCGATTGGGCGCGGCAGGAATCGATCCGCCAGTGCTCGTCACCCGCGATCAACTCAAACGAGGTAAACCCGCCCCCGACGGATACCTCAAGGCCGCTGAACTCCTGGAGTTCGGACCCGACGACTGCGTAGTCGTCGAGGACACCGAGGTCGGGATCGAATCTGGTCGAGCAGCTGGCATGCAGACCGTTGGCGTCCGCGGCGTGACCGGAGATCTACCCATTCGCTCCCTACCGGACCTGCATCTATGGCTGATGCTCACCAGGAGACAAAACGAAGAAGGGGAACCACAAGGGTTCCCCTTCCCGTTCGCGTCCTTCTAGGACGCCTGACAAAGATGTCGGCCTAGTAGCCGCGGTAGTCGAACTCCTCCAGCGGCACGGCTGCACCACCGGTTGTTCCAAACGCGGCGTAGTCCATTTCGTCGTAGCCGGTGAAGGACGCGTACATCGCGGCCTTGGCCTCTTCGGTCGGCTCGACCCTGATGTTGCGGTACTGCGGCATGCCAGTACCGGCCGGGATGAGCTTGCCGAGAATGACGTTCTCCTTTAGGCCAAGCAGTGGATCGGACTTAGCGTGGATCGCCGCGTCGGTGAGCACACGGGTGGTCTCCTGGAAGGAGGCCGCCGAGAGCCACGACTCGGTTGCCAGGCTCGCCTTGGTGATACCCATGAGCTCGGGACGACCCGAAGCCGGGGTTCCACCCTCAGCGACCACGCGACGGTTCTGCGCCTCGAAGATGCTGCGCTCGACGAGTTCACCCGCGAGGAACGGGGCATCCGCAGAATCAATGATCGTGATGCGCTTGAGCATCTGACGCACGATGACCTCGATGTGCTTGTCGTGAATCGACACACCCTGCGAGCGGTACACCTCCTGCACCTGATCGACCAAGTGCCATTGCACCTGGCGTGGGCCGAGAATGCGCAACACCTGCTTGGGATCGACCGCACCGACGGTGAGCTGCTCGCCCACCTCGACGTGCGCCCCGTCCTCGACGAGTAGGCGCGCACGCTTACTGACCTGGTGGGCGACCTCTTCAGCGCCATCATCGGGAACGACGATGATCTTTCGCGCCTTCTCAGTATCTTCGATACGTACGCGGCCACTGACCTCGGCGATCGGCGCGACACCCTTAGGCGTGCGAGCCTCGAAGAGTTCGACCACACGCGGCAGACCGTGGGTAATGTCCTCACCCGCAACGCCACCGGTGTGGAACGTACGCATCGTGAGCTGGGTTCCGGGCTCACCGATGGACTGTGCGGCGATGATGCCGACGGCCTCACCAACGTCCACCAACTTGCCGGTGGCCATCGATCGGCCGTAGCACATCGCACAAGTACCGACCGGGCTCTCACAGTTGAGCACAGTGCGAACGCGGATCTTCTCCGCACCAGCAGCGACGAGCTCCTCCAGACGCGGCACATCGAGTTGCTCGCCCGCGGTTCCGACGACGGTGCCGTCGACTTCGACGTCACGAGCCAGAACACGTGTGGCCGCCGACGTGTCGAGGTTGTCGACCGGACGGACGACACCATCGACCTTCTCGCCGATGATGAGTTCGCTGCCACGCTCAGTTCCGCAGTCCACTTCGCGAACGATGACGTCCTGCGACACGTCCACCAGACGACGGGTCAGGTAGCCCGAGTCGGCAGTACGCAGCGCGGTGTCGGCCAGACCCTTGCGAGCACCGTGGGTCGAGATGAAGTACTCCAACACCGACAAGCCTTCACGGAAGTTCGACTTGATCGGACGCGGAATGATCTCGCCCTTCGGGTTTGCCACTAGACCACGCATGCCAGCAATCTGACGAACCTGCATGTAGTTTCCGCGAGCACCGGAGTCGACCATCATGTGGACCGAGTTGGTCTCGGGGAAGTTGTCCTGCATCGCGCGAGCAACCTCGTCCGTGGCGCGTGTCCAGATCTCGATGAGTTCTTGACGACGCTCAGAGTCGGTAATCAGACCGCGCTCGTACTGCTGCTGAACCTTGATGGCCTTCTCCTCCGCGTTGGCGAGCAACTCGGCCTTGGCCGGCGGCGCGACGACGTCGGAGAACGCAATGGACACTCCGGAGCGAGTGGCCCAGTGGAAACCGAGCGACTTGAGCTGGTCCAGGGTTTCGGCGACGGCGACCTTGGAGTAGCGCTCCGCGAGTCGATTGACCGTTGAGCCCAGGACCTTCTTGTCCACCTGAGTGTTGACGTAGGGGTAGTCCGCCGGCAGCGCCTGGTTGAACAGCGCACGGCCGAGAGTGGTGATCAACGTGAAGGGCTGACCGGCCTCCCAGCCTTCGGGGACGACCCAGCCCTGCGGGGGCTCAGTGCCCTCGATGCGGATCTTGACCCGCTCTTGCAGTTCGAGGTTCCCGGTATCGAAGGCCATCAGGGCCTCGGCAACGCTGGCGTACGACGGCAGTTCCTCGTCCTTGACCTTGGCATTCTTGCCGTTCTCGGTCGTCAGGAAGTAGATGCCGAGCACCATGTCCTGGGTAGGCGTAGCGATCGGACGACCGTTGGCCGGCGACAAAATGTTGTTCGTCGAGAGCATCAAGATACGGGCCTCGGCCTGAGCCTCAGCGGACAGCGGAAGGTGAACAGCCATCTGGTCACCGTCGAAGTCCGCATTGAACGCGGTACACACGAGCGGGTGAATCTGGATGGCCTTGCCCTCGATCAACTGCGGCTCGAAGGCCTGAATGCCGAGACGGTGCAGCGTTGGCGCACGGTTCAGTAGCACCGGGTGCTCAGCGATGACCTCTTCAAGGACGTCCCACACGACCGGGCGCGAACGCTCGACCATGCGCTTGGCGCTCTTGATGTTCTGCGCGTGGTTGAGGTCCACAAGGCGCTTCATCACGAACGGCTTGAACAGCTCGAGTGCCATCTGCTTGGGCAGACCGCACTGGTGCAACTTCAGCTGCGGGCCCACGACGATGACCGAGCGACCGGAGTAGTCGACACGCTTGCCGAGCAGGTTCTGACGGAAGCGACCCTGCTTGCCCTTCAGCATGTCCGACAGGGACTTCAGGGCCCGATTACCGGGGCCGGTCACCGGGCGACCACGACGGCCGTTGTCGAACAATGCGTCCACAGACTCTTGCAGCATGCGCTTCTCGTTGTTCACGATGATCTCGGGAGCACCGAGATCCAGCAGCCGCTTGAGACGGTTATTGCGGTTGATCACGCGACGATAGAGATCGTTGAGATCGGACGTCGCAAAGCGACCACCATCGAGTTGGACCATCGGGCGCAGGTCCGGCGGGATGACCGGAACGGCATCAAGAACCATGCCCTGCGGGGAATTGGTGGTGTTCAAGAACGCCGCAACGACCTTCAGGCGCTTGAGGGCGCGGGTCTTCTTTTGCCCCTTGCCGGTCGCGACGATCTCCTTGAGCGAGGCGGCTTCGGCAGCAAGGTCGAAAGACTCCAGGCGCTTTTGAATCGCCTCGGCGCCCATGCCACCGTCGAACCAGCGTCCGTAGCGGTCGCGCATCTCGCGGAAGAGCATCTC
>JAURQC010000134.1 GCA_030836325.1 Candidatus Nanopelagicales bacterium | reverse complement strand
GGACACAGACTTCGAGGATTCCGTCTTGGTAGGAGGCCTTGATGTCGTCGCTGGTAGATCCGCTCGGCAGGCTGAGAGTTCGCATGAAGCGTCCATAGAAGAACTCCGATCGCTGATCGGACTCCTGGTGCTCCTCGCGCTCGGTCAGCCAGACAGTTGCGCCGTTGGCGCGAAGTTCACCGCTTTCATCGTTAAAGCGGAAGACCGGTTTGAAGCCCCGAGGGGAGTCGGACCACATGCGTTTCCCCCTCCAAGCGTGCCGAAGTTAAAGCCCGATTATCGGAGGGGAATGCGCGACGCACAATGCGCAAGGCTAAGCTTTTGGTTACAGAAGTCTTTCAGTTTCCTCTCGCAAAAATCTCATAGTCACAGCGAACGTGAGGAACACAGCGTCATAGTCGTCGATCCCAGGAGTCCAAGCGCTGTCGAACGGCAAACCCAACGACTGAACCGATAATGGCGAATGGTGCGACGTCCATGCCGGCGCCACCGATGAGTAAGAGCGCGAGCATTGCTGATGTGAAGGGAAGCCGGATCATGGCTGTTGCGGCGGCGGCGATCCCTGCCGTTGCGAGGGGGCTAACGGGCACGCCTGTGAAGACGAGGGCAAAAACTACTCCAACGCCAACGCCCAGGAATGTCGCCGGGAAGATCGGACCGCCGCGCATCCCGCCGCCCAGAGAGATCGCGTAGCCCACGGCCTTGAGCGCCACGATCGCGACTACGACACCGAGCGCTGATTCATCGATCATTGTTGACATCGCGTCGCCTTGACCTGAGAAAAGGATCATCGACGGATCAAGATCAAAGGCAAGGACTGCTATCGCGACGAGCCCGGTAATTGCCAGTGCGGCCGCGAAAGGCGTGGCAATTCGGTGCTTGGTATTGACCGAATCAACGCGTTCGGCGAGTTCACGGGCAAGTGCGGCGATGAGAGCCGCTACCACTCCGACCACGATGGCAGCCCCGATGGCGGCTAGGTCGATGGAGTTATACGTCGGCATGTTCGGCACGGTGAGGGGATGCAGGCCGAAGCCGTTCCAGCTACCGATACCTACCTGCGTGAGATAACCCGCTCCCAACGCTACGAACAGAGGCAGCATCAGCACGCGTGGAATCACGCCGAGGGCAATGAATTCCAAGATCATGAAAGCAGTGACGAACGGGTTGCCGAACACGGCTCCGATGGAAGCGACCCCGCCGACCAGCATCGCCATTTGGACCGTTGTTTTGTCCGAGCGTCGGACCAGCAGTGCGCCGATGGTGGTGCCCAAGATGATGAGTGGTGCCTCTGGTCCGAGCACAAAGCCGAACATCAACGTTCCGGCAGACGCAAGCAGGATCGAGACCGCGTTGAGTGGCGGAGTGTCGAAATGGAATCCGGTGAGCGGACCCTTGCCAGTATTGCCCGGTAAGCGTTGGGCGATGACGATAATCACGGCGCCGATCATCAGCATGAGCAGCACCCACCAGATCGGGATGCCTTCTATCCCGAGCGCGCCGGGAAGGAAGTCGTAGAGAAAGTTCTCGCCGAGATGAACGAGTTCCAGCAGGACCGATCCACCGGCCGCGGCAACCAGACCGATTCCGATGGCATAGACGAAAGCTTTGAGTGGAAGCCGTTGGGCGGGCGAGGTTTGGTCAGACGAGGATGATGAGCCTGACGAAGCCTGCGGAGCAGCGTCGTGACTCACGCACCCTCCCAGCGGCCCGCGTGGACATCATCGGCATCCACGATGCGGTAACCGTAGCCCTGTTCGGCTAAGAATCGTTGCCGATGCTGGGCGAAGTCAGCATCCACGGTGTCTCGGGTGACGATCGAGTAGAAGTGGGCGGTGCGGCCGTCTGCTTTCGGGCGGAGAACGCGGCCGAGGCGTTGGGCCTCTTCTTGACGGGACCCGAAGGTGCCGGAAATTTGGATAGCCACGGCAGCCTCGGGAAGGTCAATCGAGAAGTTCGCGACCTTGCTGACTACCAGTACGTTGACCTCACCGTCCCGGAAGGACTGGAAGAGCCGTTCACGCTCCTTGACCGACGTGTCACCAGTAATCACCGGTGCGTCAAGGTGCTCACCGACCTCGGCAAGTTGGTCGAGGTATTGACCGATGACGAGAGTTTGTTCACCCGGATGATGGGCGATGATCTCGTCGATCAACTTGTTCTTCTCCGGTGAACAAGCAGCAAGACGGTACTTATCCTCGGGTTCGGCCATCGCGTACGTCATGCGATCCGGCTCGGGCATGTCGACGCGAACCTCAACGCAATCAGCAGGCGCGATGTAGCCCTGAGCCTCGATCTCGCGCCATGGTGCGTCGTAGCGCTTGGGGCCGATGAGTGAGAAGACATCCGACTCACGGCCGTCCTCGCGCACGAGGGTTGCCGTTAATCCGAGTCGACGACGGCTCTGGATATCTGCGGTGAAGCGGAAGATGGGTGCGGGGAGCAGGTGCACCTCGTCGTACAGGATCAGGCCCCAGTCACGTGAGTCGAAGACCTCAAGGTGCGGATAGATGCCTTTGCGCTTGGTGGTCAGCACTTGATACGTCGCGATCGTGACCGGCCGGATTTCCTTCTTCGAGCCTGAGTACTCGCCAATTTCATCTGGCGTCAGCGTGGTACGACGCAAGAGTTCATCACGCCACTGGCGTGCCGCAACAGTGTTCGTTACCAGGATGAGCGTGGTCGCTTGGGCGAGTGACATCGCAAGCGCACCCACAATCGTCTTCCCTGCACCACACGGTAGGACCACCACACCGGAGCCGCCGTACCAGAATCCGTCAGCGGCTTCGACCTGGTAATCACGCGGCTGCCACTTGGCGGTGTCCAGGGCGATGGCGTGCCGTTCGCCATCGACGTAACCGGCAACGTCTTCTGCCGGCCAGCCGAGTTTCACCAGCGCCTGCTTGAGATGTCCGCGCTCGCTGGGGTGGACCATCACGGTCGTCTCGTCCAGGCGCGTGCCTAGCAGGGGTGCGATCTTCTTGCTACGGAGGACTTCCTCAAGGACGGCGACGTCGATCGCCTGGAGTACGAGTCCATGCGCGGGATCGTTCGCCAACTGGAGTCGTCCGTAACGGGCCATAGTCTCCGCGACGTCGATCAATAGCGCGTGTGGAACGGGGTAGCGCGAGTACCGGATGAGGGTGTCGACCACCTGCTCAGCGTCGTGGCCCGCGGCGCGCGCATTCCACAGACCCAAAGGAGTCAACCGGTAGGTGTGGATGTGTTCGGGTGCTCGCTCGAGTTCGGCGAACGGGGCGATTGCCTTACGGCAGTCGCCGGCGTCTTCGTGATCGACTTCGAGCAGCAGCGTCTTGTCGCTTTGGACGATCAGGGGTCCGTCGGTCATGACGCGTCTGCCAAGGTTTGCAGCAGTCCAGCAAGCAATCGTGCTCGTTCTTCCATGCCAGAGACCGATGCCCACTCGTGATCGGCGTGTGCGCCGTCACCCACAGCGCCGAGACCGTCGAGGGTCGGGATGCCGGCGGCGGCGGTGATGTTGCCGTCGCTCGCGCCACCCACCGCGCACTCGGTGAGCGCAGGAAGGCCGAGGGTCTGCGCAACCTGTTGGGTGCGTGCGAAGAGATCCGCGGAGATGTCGGGCTCGAGTGCGGAGCGATCGATGCCACCACCGATGGACCACGTGGCTTCGGGATGCTTGAGCGGCCATGAGCGAACGAGGTCGTCCACACGTTCTTGCTCGGCGCGCGTCCACGCACGGACGTCAACGGTGAGCGTTGCCTCGGCGGGGACCGTGTTGGCGGTTGTCCCAGAAGACAAGACGGTGGGGGTGACCGAAGTGCCCGCCTCGGGATCAGCCCAGGTCACGGCTTCGGTGATGAAGTGCGCGGCTTCCACTGATGCATTGATGCCGCGTTCGGGATCCAGTCCGGCGTGCGCGGCGCGACCGCTGAAGGTCAGGTGGTACCAAGACGTGCCTTTGCGCTGGGTCTTCAGCGCACCGTCGGCCGAGGGCTCGAGGACGAACACGGCTTGGCAGTTCTCTATTGCTTCGGCGATGAGCGCGCGGGATGCCAGAGATCCGGTTTCCTCGTCGGTGGTTAGCAACATGCCCACCGGGCCGTCGGCGCGAGCTGCTGTCAAGGCCAGTGCGGCCCAGCCTTGAACAACTCCGGCCTTCATGTCGAAGACCCCGGGGCCAGTCATTCGATCATCGTTTACGGCGAAGGGGATGCGATCGAGCGTTCCCATCGGCCAGACGGTGTCGATGTGGCCAAGGAGCAGGATCCGGGGACTCGGCGCACCCCAGCGCCAGATGGGACGCCCCTCGTGCTCCTCGATTCGACCCGGGTCGAGCAACCAACGGCGGGAGAGTTCGTCAGCGGCCTCGACTACACGCGCGCAGGCATCGAGGTCCTCGGTCGGGGATTCCACGTTCACGAGCCGGTGTGTGGTCTCGACCATGGACGCGACGAGGTCGTGACCGTCCACGAGGAACCCCTTTCTGAGTCGCTACCGTGCAGCCGTGACCGTGATTGATGATGCGTGGCGGGCTGCCCGACGGGCCGAAGTCGCCGCCGGCGTGCGGATTCGGACCCTGGAAGACCCTAATGACCAAGGGGTTGCGGTGCGAATCTTCGATGAGGTCTGGCCTCAGGACTCCGGTTCGACGGCAGTGAAGTCGAACCTGCTGCGTGCTTTGATTCACTCAGGTGGCTATATCTCCGGTGCGTTCGATGGAGACCGGCCCGTCGCAGCGGCGCTCGCAGTGGTTGGTCGACATCAGACACTGAACGACGACGGGAAACTCGGCCCCGCCGGCGAGCCAGCGTCCTGGCACACGCACCTGCACTCCCATATGGCGGGCGTCCTGGACGACTATCGCAATCGAAGCATCGGTACGGCAATCAAGTTGCATCAGCGAGCGTGGGCTCTGTCGCAGAGGATCGACACGATCGTGTGGAGCTTCGATCCGTTGGTTCGCCGCAATGCCCGACTCAACGTGCAAAAACTCGGCACCGAGGTCCGTGACTACCTGCCAAACTTCTACGGAGATATGGACGACGCCATCAACGCCGGAGATCCCTCAGACCGGGTATTCGCGTGGTGGGTGCTCGACGGTGAATCTGCTGTTCGAGCGGCTGTGTCACCGCTGGAGCCGGTCGATCCCGAGGCATTCGTGAACGCTCGGGTTATCGCAACGCCGCCGGACATCGTTGCCTTGCGCAAGTCCGATTCGGCAGAAGCCTCGGGGTGGCGACTTCGCGTACGCGAACAGTTCCTCGAGGCGTTGGGCGCTGGTTTCGTCGTCGTTGGTCTAGATAGTGAAGGTTCCTACGTCCTCGCGGAAGGATCAGTTCGTGACCATTGAAGCCCTGCGGCTGCATTCGCTTGAGATACCTCTCGTGCGACCGTTTCGAACGAGTTTCGGGACGCAGAATGTGCGCGATGTGATGCTCGTCGAAGCCATCGACAGCGATGGCGTTCGAGGTTGGGGCGAATGCGTGACCCTCGGCTGGCCGGGCTATAACGCCGAATACACAGCGGGTGCGGTGCGGTTGATCGAGGAGTACCTCGCACCGATCGTTCTCGGTAAAGACTGGACGCCGGAGGGAGTGCACTCGGCTCTTGAGGTGATTCGCGGCAACTACATCGCCCGTGCGTCTGTCGCAACGGCCGTCCTGGACATCTGGCTGCGCCGGCAGGAACTTTCACTAGGCGAGTACCTCGGCGCGGTGCGCTCGGAGGTGGAGTGCGGCGTAAGCGTCGGTATTCCCACGTCCGAGACGATCGAGGAACTCCTGGAGGAAGTCGGCACCTACGTTGAGGCCGGTTACCGCCGCATCAAGTTGAAGATAGAACCTGGCTGGGACCTTGAGCCGGTTGCGGCGGTTCGTGAGCGTTGGCCGTCGATGCCGTTACAGGTAGACGCCAATCAGGCCTATACCCGCGACCACGCCCAGCACCTGGCTCGATTGGACGAGTTCAATCTGCTGCTGATCGAACAACCGCTCATCGAAGAGGACTGGTGGGGTCACACGCTGATCGCGCGTGCCTGCGAAACACCTATCTGCCTCGATGAATCGATCCTGTCGGTGGAATCTGCGGAGTCGGCGATCGAATTTAAGGCGGCCTCGAATATCAACATCAAGCCTGGTCGCGTAGGTGGGTTCTTGCCGTCCAAGGAGATCCACGATCTGTGCTTTGAACGAGGCGTTCCCGTCTGGTGCGGCGGAATGCTGGAGACCGGCATCGGGCGCGCGGCGAACGTCGCCTTGGCGGCGCTGCCGGGATTCACACTCCCCGGCGATACGAGTGCCTCGAACCGGTACTACGCCGAAGATGTGACCGAGCCGTTCGTCTTGCACGATGGATTGTTGACTGTCCCGACAGGACCCGGCATCGGAGTCGACCCGATACCGGAGAACTTGGAGTCGATGTCTGTCAACGTGGTGGAGCTAACCGCCCCGTAGTCGAGTTACGCACTCACCTGGATGGTCACGACCCCGGAGATCCGCGAGATGGCGAGAGTTCTGACTTGCTCGTCATGGTGGTCGTACGCGGTCAGTGATCCACCGCCGAGGCGAATCGGATCAACGAGCAGTACGGCGGTCGACCCATCGGATTCGGCGTGCGTGAGGTGCACCGTCTCATTGTGATCGATCGCGTACTTCAGGCTCGCCACCACAGCGGAACTGTCCATGCGCGGGAGGTCTGATGCATCCGGGCGAGCATCGACGAGTTCTCGGACTTCCTCTGCCCGCAGGACTCGCAACGTCTTCTCCACCGTGGCTGCGGTGGCTGTCGAGCGGGGGCGTCGGGCCGCAGCCGGGGGAGTGGGAGCCTCGTGGTCCTTCGAAGCCTTGTCAGACGTCCGTGCCGCATCGTTGATCGCGTACTCCACGGGTTGCGGAAGTTCCTTGGAACTGACGTCCCTAAGGAAGTCGATCCACGCCTGGGGAGAAGGATCCACGCTCAGCGCCCGGCGTACCGATGCCTTAGAGATGCGCAGAACGTATCCGTGGCCTCGGGACTCGACATCGGCGAGATCGCGCAGACGCCTGCCGACTTGCGGACTGACGGGCCCTGGGGCGACCACTGTGTGATCCGCCTGGACGAGGACCGTGTCGACCTCATCGACGAGATGCCCGGAGATGGCCTTAGCCAGGGCTGCGGAGTCCGCTCCCTCGGCCACCTTGCGACCGGCACTCGTTAGACAGCCCTCGGTGACGACGCCCAGAACCTCAGCCTCCTGCCAGATTGTGTTGATGACTGAAGTCCTCTTCTTGCCGCTGCGTCGCGGCCAGCGGTAGTCGATTACGTCGATAGTCGTATCAAGATCGCAGGAGCCGGGAGCGTCGTCGAGGACTGTCAGCACATGACTGCGCCAAGTACTGGCGAACGCATGCTCGTCTGTCACTAGCGGCTTGTCTGACGTGGTGCTCGGCCGGTTGCGCCATGTCTTGGCCACGATCGCCCAGCGTCGTGGCGCGGGAAGTGACCGCCACTCTTCGAATTTCTCCGTAGGCATCCAGCCGAGATCGGAGTCGGTTGCACCCACCGCGATTAGAGCAGCGGAATGCGCGATGTCTAGTGCGCACGAAACAGCAAACCGATCGGCACCTAATTGTTCTGCCAGATTGTCGAGGGCTCGAGTAGATAGACCACCGGAGCGCAGAACGGCGCCGGGCTCGCGTCGCCATAGGTCTCCGGTTTCCTCGATGATTGAGATGACCGTGCGTGCTTGGGAACCGGCATGGGCATCCACACGGGATTTGTCGGCTGCGGTTGGTTTGCCTGGCGGACACTGCGGTGGCGGCCAGGTGGGGGTGGGTGCGTTGACGACCTGATCTCGGACAGCAGTCACGACGTGGGTGCGCTCGGGGGTTCCCCATAGCAAAGCGGCGGTCCACAACTGCTGGACAGCTGACTCCACATCGCGCTTCGCCTTCTTGTCAACGCTCGTCAGGACTTCTTTCACGATCGCCTTAGTGGTGGTCGGTTGGCTTGCAGTCAGTTCCGATGCCACGCGCAAAGTGAAGTGGTGAAGAACGTCGACGTCGTCGAGGAATCGAGCGATAGACGGACTCGTAGAAGCCCGAGTTGTGAGTGCTCGCATGTCTGACGGAATGGGATGCACGAGGTCGGGTCGTGTGGTGAGCAGCTCGGCGATTTGTTCATCGCTGCGAGAACGGAGGTCCTCGGCAAGTGTCCGAGGTTCAGATGAACTCATTGTTCTATCGACGTACTTCCCGGCGGGCACGAGACGAGCGCAGTAATCCGATGATCACTACGGCTAGGCCCACCCCCGTGAGCATGGACAGGAACCACCAAACTCCAGATAACTCAACGTCGGTGAAAACTAAAGGCGTCATCGCCACGAGTGCGCACAGGATGCCGATCACGGTGATCACGGCGCCCACGCGCAGCAGTCGGTCACCTTTCGGTGCGGTCGTGTGCATCCCTCTAGCCTCCCATGCCCCCCAGGAAGGGGTAGTCACAAGGCCGTAGCATTGGTGGCCGGGCGCCAGGTAGGCGCACAGGCCAGGGAGATTCAGGTGCCTACAGGGACCGTGAAGTGGTACGACTCCGAGAAGGGGTTTGGCTTCATCACTGCCGATGAGGGCGATGACGTCTTCGTGCATGTGTCGACGCTGCCCGCCGGAGTTTCCGCGCTGCGCCCGGGCACCAAGGTGGATTTCGGTGTCGTCGATGGTCGCCGCGGTAAGCAGGCGCTGTCAGTAAGCATCCTGGAGACCCCGTCGGTCGCCAAGGGTGTGCGCAAGCCGGCTGACGACATGGCCGTAATCGTCGAAGACCTCATCAAATTGCTCGACGGCGTCTCTGGTCAGTTGCGCCGTGGGCGCTACCCATCGGACGACATGTCACGCAAGGCAGCTGCTGTGCTGCGTGCGGTCGCTGACGATCTCGACATTTAGTTCCTCTGACTCCCCGACGCCTGACGCGTCATCGGGGGCCTGGCTAACTACGGGCGGCCGAGGCGGAAGACCCAGATTCCCTTCGCTGATTCACCGCGGCCGGCCACGATCTGGAGCAGGACTCCCTCGGCGGGAATCTCCTGAAGATCGGGGTAGGTAAAGCGGTAATAGGTGGTGTCCAGTGGGGTTGAGACCAGACGCTGCTGCCCGATCACCGGTGACCAGCCTGCGTCTGCCACCTTGGGATCGACGCTGATGCCAATGGTTTCCCCTGGAACGACCGGAATGGTCGCTACAGCGTCACCGGTGCTTGCCTCGGTGATCACGTCCTGAGCGCAATCGCCGGCTTCGAGAGCCTCGCCATCGAAAGCCCAGCAGACGGCAGGGCGGTACTCGGTCGTGGTGCCGGCAAAAACGGACACTCCCGGAGCAGGCTTTTCGCAGCCGGTCAGGACAAGGGCGCCGACGACTGCTGTCAGGGACAGCAGTGCGAGGCGGGAGCGACGATTCGTTCGAGCGGGCATGGGGTGAGGTTACCTGGCCGACCTCAGCCACCGATCGTGAGAGTGACCCACCCGCCGCATCGGTTGCACGGTGGGCAAGAATCTAGTCATGACCCTTCCGGCACCCGCTACGACGACGCTCAAGGAAGACGTCGTTCTTCGCGAAGCCGAGGGCATGGCGCACGATGCCGTCGTCGATGAAATGGGTGCCCGGCTAGTCGGCGCGTACTTGGGTTTCTCAAGGGATGCCGAGCGCCTCGGTACGCATACCTTCGAATGCGCGGACCCTGCCTACGTCGGCTGGCACTGGGCGGTAACGGTGTCTCGTGCCCCTCGCGCCAAGTCCGCGACGGTCTGCGAAGTTGTCTTGTTGCCTGGACCGGACTCACTCCTGGCGCCGGACTGGGTTCCTTGGAGCGACCGCATCCGCCCCGGCGACCTGGGAGTTGGTGACGTCCTTCCTACTCCGGCCGACGACCTCCGCTTGGTTCCCGGCTACTCGGGTAATGACGAGATAGACGCCATCATTGATCGCAACGAGCCGCGTGGCTGGACCGGTTGGGAAGCAGGGTTGGGGCGCTCGCGTGTGCTCTCGACGAGCGGCCGCGATCAAGCCGCCGATCGTTGGGACGGCGGAGAGTTCGGTCCTACCGCGGCGATGGCCGAGGCGGCACCCAAGCCCTGCGCGAGCTGTGGCTTCCTGATCGCGGTGGCCGGCCCGCTGTCACGAGCGTTTGGGGTGTGCTCGAACGAGTTCGCTCCGGCTGATGGCCGGTTGGTCTCCCTGGCCTACGGGTGCGGGGCACATTCTGAGGTCGTCGAGCCAGCTTCAGAGGACTAACGGGCCCGGGCCGCTAAGAGGCCCGAGAGTGCAGTCGAGACCGACGGTGGAACAAGAATCCGAGTCCGATCGCGCCACTTGCAAAGCCGATCGCCGCGACTGCCCACCACCACACGCCCGAATCAGGCTGATCAACCCCGTAAATGATCGTCACAACCAGCAGGGCGATCGCCCACAGCAGCGTTCCGATGGTGACTGCGGGGATCGCGGTTTCGTCGGCTGAGGTTGAGTGCTCGTTCATCAACGTCATTATTGCCGGTAGAGCAGGCGGTGGGCTCGTGCACGGGGAGTCGACGTCGACTGCGCATAGGCTGAACGCCGTGGACCCACGCACCCGTCGCATTGTCACGCTCGTGGTGCTCGCAGTTGCCGTCGCAACGGTCTTCATCGCCGCAGCCGTCTCCGGGTGATACGCGTGCTCAGCAGGTCCCCGAAGTCGCGGGCGGTCGCGGTCAGCGTTGCTGCCGTGTTGGTGATTGCGACTGGTCCATCAGCCCTCGCGGTGGACAACGGCTCGTGGACCGAAGTGTGTCGATTCACCGATTCGCGCTTGACCGAGGTCAGTGGGATGGCGCCGTCTGGTATTCACGACGACGTTGTGTGGGTGCACAACGATTCTTCCGATGGTGCCCGACTGTATGGAATCGATACGCGTTCTTGCGACACCGTTGCGGAAGTGACCATGCGGGGAGTCCGAGCTCGCGACTTTGAGGCGATGGCCAGCACCCGCGACGCCAAAGGTCGCGCTGTTCTGTGGGTGGGTGACATCGGTGATAACCGCGATTCATGGCCGTTCGTCACCATCCATAGATTGCGCGAACCGAAGAAGTTTGGTGACAGATCGCGGAAAGTGACGTCATGGCGTTTCACCTATCCCGATAGACCGCACAACGCCGAGACCTTGATGGTTGATGGCCGGGACGTGTGGGTTGCCACGTGGCAACTCGCTAACGGCGGTTTGTATTCGGTGCCTTTGTCACGCGGGGTGGCAGTCGCTGAACGACAAGGAGATGTGGGTCCGCTGGTGACCGATGGGGCGATCAACCCTTCGGGTGCGGCCTACGTTCTGCGGGACTATCTCGATGTCCACGTCTATGTCGGATTGCCTCCCGGTCAGCGGGTGGCGAAACTGCCGCTTCCCGTCCAGGCGCAAGGTGAAGCCATCACATGGACTCCGGACGGCCGGGGCCTGTTCACAGCGAGTGAAGACGACGATCGACTCTTGCGATTCGACTTTCCGTGGTGGGTACTTGCTGGATTGCGTCCACCCGATCACTTGGTTTCGCGCTAGCTGGTTATCGGTTCATTTGACCGGACCGGCTTGACCAGGATCAGCACAAGCGCGGTTGCCAACAAGGCGGGCACGATGAGGAAGGCAGAGTGGAACCCGATCGAGTCTGACAGCGCGCCGAGGATGAAAGGCGCGATGCCGCTCGCCGCACCGGCCGCGACCGAGGACAGCCCCGAGGCTCGGTCGATGAGACCACCGGAGCCCGCGACCGCTCGTGAGACACCGATCGGCCAGTGCACCGCGATCCCGAGTCCGACCACGAATAGAGCACCCAGGATCGCCCACGGACTCGTGGACACCCAGGCGATGAAGAAGGCGGCGAGTGCCACCAGGATTGAGGTAATTAGAAGCCTGTCCACGCTCCAGGTCTGCGCGAGTCTGCTGCCGAACAATCGACCGAGAAACATGCCCCCTGTCACGGCGGCCAGGGATGCTGCTGCCGCCGCCGGCCCGAGCCCGGCCCGTTCACGCAGCAGGTCAGCACTCCACAACGTGAGCGTGAACTCGGTAGCGAGCAGAAGTGCGACGACGATCAAAGCCCACCAAAAGCGCCGTGGCATCTGCACCCGTGCGCTTCTCGCTGGGTGAGTAACGGTCGGCGATTCGGCGCGCTCCACGCGCGGAGTGTGTTCTTGTCGGCTGCGAAGGATCTCTGAGATCACGAGGGCCACGATCAGCGCCCATAACCCGGTTCGCCAACCCACCGCGAGTGCGGTGGTGATCCCGATGACGAGAGGCACGACAAACCCGAAGAGGGCCGCGAGAGCGTTGGCCTGGGTGAGGGCTGCAGGGCCTGCAGGACCCTGGTAGTCCAGCACGAAGGCGTTGGCGGTCGCGATCAGGGATACGCCACCGCAGGCGACGAGAGTGGTTCCGACAAGACTTGCGGTTAACCCAAACGGAAGGGTGTAAACGGCAATGCCGACGCTCATCACGATGATCGCGTAGCGAATGACCAGCCCGCGTCCCCATCGTTCGATGAGTCGAGGAATGAGAAGTCCGGTGACGACGTTGGCAGTGGCGAAGACGACCGCGTGAAGTGACGCGACCGTTCGCGACGTGCCCTGCTCATCGCGTAACAGCGCTTGGGTTGCACCGAACCCGTAGAGGAAGAACGCAAACAAAGAGATCTGGACGTATGTAATCCAGGTGATGCGGTCGAGAACCGGTCGACGCCCGAGATCGGGCGACGACGTCGTCACGCGAGTTGCGAGATGACGTAGTCCAGGCAGCTGGTCAGCGCTCGGACGTCATCGGGCTCCACGGCAGGGAACACAGCGATGCGTAGTTGGTTGCGCCCGAGCTTTCGGTATGGCTCGGTATCCACGATTCCGTTCGCGCGCAGCGCACTGGTGATGGCGGTGGCATCGATGGAATCGTCGATGTCGATCGTCACGACCACGGCCGACCGTTGCGATGGGTTCGAGACGAACGGCGTGGCAACACTCGTCTTCTCCGCCCACTCGTACAGCACGCCGGAGGACTCCGCCGTGCGGGCGGTGCACCAGTTCAGGCCACCGTTTGCGTTGAACCAGTCAACCTGCTCGGCCATCATGAAGATCGTGGCGAGTGCGGGGGTGTTGTATGTCTGGTCCTTGCGCGAGTTGTCGACTGCTGTTTCAAGATCCAGGAAGTCCGGAATCCAACGTCCCGATGCCTTGATCTGCGCCGAACGCTCGAGCGCTGCCGGTGACATGAGTGCGATCCACAGGCCACCGTCGGAACCAAAGGACTTTTGCGGAGCGAAGTAGTAAGTGTCGAACTGCGACGCTTCCACCGCCAGGCCGCCGGCTCCCGAGGTGGCATCAATCATCATGAGTGCGCCGGCGTCGGCGCCATCGATCCGCTGCGGGGTCACCGCGACACCGGTCGAAGTTTCGTTGTGAGGTGAGCAGTAGGTGTCGATTCCGGCCTCGGCGGCGAACGCCGGGGCCGATCCGGGATCCGCGGTGATGATCGTGGGATCGCCCAGGTGGGGAGCCTTCTTGGCGCCGGAAGCGAATTTGGCACCGAACTCACCGAAGGACAGGAACTGTGCTCGGTCCTCGATCAGACCGAAGTTCGCGACGTCCCAGAAAGCGGTAGAGCCACCGTTGCCGAGGACTACCTCGTAGCCCTCGGGTAGGGCGAACAGGTCACGCAGGCCCGCTCGCAGCCGGCCCACTTCGGACTTGACTGCCTTTTGGCGGTGTGAAGTGCCCAGGTAGGACTGCCATACGCCAGCGAGAGCATCGACCTGGGCTTTGCGCACCTTAGAGGGGCCGGCACCGAAGCGTCCGTCGGCGGGCAGCAGATCGGCGGGGATACGGATGTCCTGAGACACGGGTTCATCACTCCTGAGATCGAGAAAGGAATCACGAGTATTCCTCGTCGCCTCCTAGGAGTTGTCGTCGGGGACCAGCCAAGAGGGACGGACCATGACCGGGTCCCAGCCCTCGACCTGGTCGGGCCTGCGGGGCTTGGGTCCGACGTAGCGAGCGGAGGGCCGGATGAGCCGGCCCGTGCGCTTTTGCTCCAGGATGTGTGCACTCCATCCGGCGATGCGCGCGCAGGTGAACATGGAGGTGAACATCTGCGGGGGCACCTCGGCGAAGTCCAGAATCACGGCGGACCAGAACTCGACGTTCGTCTGCAACGGCCGGTCCGGACGACGATCTCGCAGTTGGGTGAGCGCTTCTTGCTCGAGAGCAGCGGCCACCTCGTAGCGCGGGGCGTTGAGTTGCTTGGCTACATCCCGAAGGATTCGAGCCCGGGGATCCTCGGCACGGTAGACACGATGACCGAAGCCCATGACTCGTTTGTCGGCATCCAAGGTTTGCCGCACGACGGCAGCAGGGTCGTCGGTTTCTTCTGCAGCATCGATCATCGACAGCACGCGCGCTGGTGCGCCACCGTGCAAAGGCCCACTCATGGTGCCGATAGCACCGGAAATGGCTGCAGCGACGTCCGCGCCGGTCGAGGCGCTCACGCGGGCGGTGAGGGTCGAGGAGTTCAGACCGTGTTCGGCGGCCACGACGAAGTAGGAGTCGATGGCCTCGACGTGGCGGGGATCGGGTTCACCACGCCAGCGGATCATGAAGCGCTCGACCACGGTGTTCGCCTGATCGATCTCTGCCTGCGGCACCATCGGCTGCCCAAGACCGCGCGCTGACTGCGCTACGAACGACAGCGCCATCACCGAGACGTGCGCGAGGTTCTCGCGGGCCGTTACGTCATCGATATCCAAGATCGGCTGCAGACCCCACGCTGGTGCGAGCATCGCGATCGCTGATTGGACATCGACGCGAACGTCGCCAGAGTGGATCGGGATGGGGAACGGTTCGGCTGGCGGGATGCCGGGGTTGAACTCACCATCGACAAGCAATCCCCAGACATTGCCGAAGGAGACCCGGCCGACTAGGTCCGCGACGTCCACACCGCGGTAGCGCAGTGCGCCCCCCTCGCGATCAGGCTCGGCGATTTGCGTTTCGAAGGCGACCACGCCCTCGAGTCCTGGCACGAATTCCCGCATTACTTCCTCCAGTATCGAGGTGACCATTCAACACCTCCGAATCCATGATGGGATGCCGGTATGCAAACTCCGGCGAATCCACCCCTGGATCCAGCGGCAATGCGGGTTTCCTACGCCGAAGGAACCCTGGAGGCCTCTGATCTCGCGGACACACCGCTCGAGCAGTTCCACGACTGGTTCATAACGGCAACCCAGGACGATCGAATCGTCGAGCCCAACGCAATGGTCGTCGCCACCGCGGACGCGTTTGGTGTGCCGAGCTCTCGGACGGTGTTGCTTAAGGGAGTCGACGAGCGCGGGTTCACGTTCTTCACCAACCTCCGATCGCAGAAGTCGCGCGAGCTACAAGCCAATCCGAATGTCTCGGCAACGTTTCCCTGGTACGCGCTGCATCGGCAGGTGGTGGTGTGTGGTGTGGCCGAAGAGATCTCGCGCGAGGAAACACTTGCGTATTTTCGATCCCGTCCTCACGAGTCCCAACTTGGTGCGTGGGCGAGCGAGCAATCGACGGTGATCGACTCCCGGGACATTCTTGATGAAACGTGGGCGTCGTTGCATGATCAGTACCCACCGGGAAGCGAGGTTCCACTGCCCGAACAGTGGGGTGGATGGTTGATTCGACCCACCAGTATCGAGTTCTGGCAGGGCCGCCCGTCACGTCTTCATGACAGGTTGCGGTTCCGAGGTGGTGGTGTGCTCACCGAGTCGGCTTCGTGGACGGTGGAGCGGGTATCGCCGTGAGTGGCTAGTTGGTGCGTCGACGGACTTCGTTGGCGACCGCGATGGTGACGAGCTCGTCCATCGTTATGTCTGAGTCCTTCGTCACCTGACGCATCTGCTTGCGCAACTTCTTGGGAATACGCGCTTCAATCGTGACCTTTTTGCCCTCGAGGACTGAATCACCGGTACTAGCTGGAGCCACGTGGGTTGTCGGGTGAACGTCGGCATCTGCTGCTTTACGCAGGGCCGGTCGAGGCGTGGGATCGAAAGCCGGGCTCATCGGATTCCTCCTGGAAAGAGTCGATCGAGAAGTGAGTCGAACAGTTCGGAGAGTTCGCGTCCGGCCGGTGAGTCCCACGCATGGATCGGCATACCGGCGCCCTCGGCCTGCGCGATGGCGTTGCGCTCGGGGATTTCGATGTCGCTGACCTGACGATCGAATACATCGCGAAGTTCGGCCGCGCGATTGCGATGTTCGGCCACAGTGCTCCGCATGCGGTTTAGCACGATCGTGGGTGGCTGCAACGTTCGGTTGCTTGATTCGCGGACCAGGTCAATTGCTTCGACCGCCTGCTGGGCTCCCCGCAGCGCGAAGTAGCCGGGTTCGGTAACGACAAGTGCTTTCGATGCGGCATGCAGTGCGTTGCGACTCATTTCACCCAGTGAGGGCGGGCAGTCGACGACGACGAGGTCGTATCGGTGTCCAACTCCGCCAAGGATGGTGCGCAGACGCTGTTCGGATCCCGCAGCGGCTTCGGCGACTCGGTGCTCGAGGGCAGGCTCGGACGGAAGAACGTCGGTGCCTCTGCCCCACGCGCTGGGCACGATCGCTTCTGCAGCGACTCCGGGCCGTCCATCGGCAAGCGCATCGCCCACCGTCAAGGCCGGGTCGAGGATGCCGACACCCATTGAGGCGTTGGCTTGCGGATCGAGATCAACGACGAGGGTGCGCCAGTGCCGGTTCCACGCAGCACTTGCCAGTCCCAGGGCGACGGTGGTTTTTCCGACGCCGCCCTTCATGGACAACACGGCGACTGTGGGCACGAGGGCACCCTACGTGTCCACAGTGAACAGGTGAATCAGTCCGTGTCGAGTGCAGCCACGTAAAAGCCGTAGCCGTAGTGGTCTCGGTAGGTACCGAAGAGTTCGATCTCCCGCCGTTCGGCGTCGACGATCTCCGAGGCGATCGGGTTGCCTTCGTGGCGTGCCAGGAAATCGTCGAGGCGTTGCTCCATGGGTTGGTAGTAATGCTCTTTCCACGCGGACTCAGACAAGATGAAGTACCCGCGAAGTGACAGGCCGTTTTCCTGCAGGATCGCGATCTTTGTAGCGGCGGTGTCGATCTCCGGGTACTCCCGGCTCCAATAGTCGTCGATCTCGGCCGGTCGGTTCGAGGTGAGCCAGGTGATCTCGGAGATAGCCATGACGCCTCCTGGGCGCAGAAGCCGCTTCCACGCGGTTACTGCAGACGCAAAGCCCATGTTGTAGGCAGCACCCTCGGACCAAACGACGTCGAACGAGGCATCGGGGAAAGGAAGGTCGGTCATATCGGCTTCGACTGTGGTGATCCGGTTGCTGAGTCCGAGGGCAGATGCTTGCTGTTCCAGGCGCGCAAGAAACTGCGGGAAGAGGTCAACCGCGGTGACCGTTGCGTTGAAATCCCGAGCCAGTGCGATAGCTGATGCGCCGGTCCCGCATCCGATATCGATGATGTCGGGCCCACTCGCGGCCAGTCGTCCAGAGTCGATTCCAGCCAACCGGGCGGCGAGCTCAAGGTCTGCAGGGGACCCTGGCCCTTGTCGCTCGGCATCGACATGGAAGTCGATGAGCAATTCCAGTTCATCCACTGGACTTGCTATCCCTTCTTGATCGCTGCGAAGTCTGCGAGTGCGACTTCGCGCTCGGCTTTGTGATTGACGATTGGTTCCGGGTAGCCCTGGTCATAGCCGCCGAGGACATCCCAGGGTTCGTGTGCGGCTTTACCCGGCAGATGACGCAGCTCAGGAATGTAGGTGCGCACGTAATCGCCATTGGGATCGAACTTCAAGCCCTGTGAGATCGGGTTGAAAACGCGGTAGAACGGTGATGCATCCGTTCCACATCCGGCTGTCCATTGCCAGCCATGGGTATTGCTGGCGACGTCGCCGTCGCGCAACCAGCGCATGAACTCTGCCGCACCTCTTTGCCAGGGTTGGTGCAGGTCCTTAACTAGAAAACTTGCGACCACCATGCGCACGCGGTTGTGCATCCAACCTTCTGCCCGCAGCTGTCGCATGCCCGCATCGACGAACGGAAAACCCGTCCGACCTTCGGCCCAGGCGGCAAAGGCGTCGTCGTCGTTCGTCCAACGCATCATCGAGTCATATCTCGTATCCAAGGACGCGCGGACGGAGTCCGGTTGCTGGTGCAACACATCCGCGTAGAACTCGCGCCAACAGATCTCACGGCGAAAGCCATCGTCACGATCACTCAACTCTGCGAGGATCGAACGCGGATGGATCTCTCCGTACTTCAGGTGGTGGCTCATCGCACTCGTGCCATCAAGATCAGGTCTGTTTCGGGTTTCGTCGTAGTCGGCGAGGACCTCTGCTCGAACGAACTCCCAGCGCTTCCAGGCCGCGTCCTCACCGGCCTCGGGGAGTTCGATGGTCAACCCTTCGACCGCCGGTCGACCCTGACACTCCAGCGGCATCCACCAATCGATGTCTGCCGGGGGATCGTCCGCAGGCGCGCGCCAGCCGTGCGACATCCAGGCACGGTAAAACGGCGTGAAGACCCGGTAGGGCGTTCCGTCGCCCTTGGTAACTCGTCCGGGAGCCACCGCGTACGGAGAGCCGGTTCGGGTGAGAGGAACGCCGATGGCCTCAAGCGCCTGTTCTACGGCGGTGTCTCGTGCGGATCCGTAAGGGCCGAAGTCCGCGGCGATGTGCACGCTCGTGGCCCCGGCTGCGCGGGCGACCTCCGGGACGACCTCCACCGGATCACCGTGACGGATCAGCAGCTGCCGATCGATCGAGGCGCCGAGCCGATCAAGGGAGGCCACCAAGTAGCCGTGTCGGACGGGTCCCGCCGGATCCCACAAGACCGGGTCGATGACGAACAGGGGTACAACGCGCCCGTCTCCGCTTTCGCGCGCTTCCGCGACGGCCGCGAGCAGGGCGGGATTGTCGAGGAGGCGAAGGTCGCGACGGAACCACAAGACGGTTGGCACTGGAAAACGGTAGGCCGTTCGCGACGCGAGCGCAGAGCGGGGAGTGTCGTCCCCCGGTACGGTTACCAAGGTAAGGCTGACCTCATCTCAATGAGGGCGCAGATTCGACAGGGCCCAGGGAGCACCGTGAGCGATCTCATCGACACCACGGAGATGTACCTGCGGACCATCTACGAACTCCGCGAAGAGGGGATCACCCCAATGCGCGCCCGGATCGCCGAACGGCTCGGGCAAAGTGGTCCCACTGTCTCCCAGACGGTCGCCCGAATGGAGCGCGACGGACTCGTCACTGTGGACTCCGACCGTCACCTCGAGTTGACCGGGGTCGGGGAGCAGCAGGCTGTTCGGGTGATGCGCAAGCACCGGCTCGCCGAATGCATGCTGGTGGAAGTTTTGAAGATGCCGTGGGAGGACGTGCATGCAGAAGCCTGTCGGTGGGAGCACGTGATGAGCGATGCGGTGGAGCGCAAGATCCTCGAACTTCTCGATCACCCGACTGTGAGCCCGTACGGCAACCCAATCCCGGGCCTTGGTGAACTCGATCCCGAGGCGAGCGACGTCGTCGAAGGCCTGGGCGGACTCGTTCCCCTGCCCGACGCGCTGACCGAAGAGGCGAAGCGGATCCGGGTACGGCGGCTCGCGGAGACTTTGCAGACGGATGAAGACGCCATGCTCAAACTCCGGCGGGTGGGCGCGATGCCCGGAGCGGACGTCAAGGCGCACGTGGTTGGTCAAGCGGTGACCATCGGCAGCGCCGGTGAGTATGTGGAGTTGTCCGTCGATGATGCGCGCCACATCCTCGTTGAAGCCCGGACCTGACCCGATGGAAATGCCGTCGTCGTTGTCCGTTGCTGGCCGAACTGCATTGGTGACCGGTGGTGGATCTGGCATCGGTCGCGCGTGCGCGCTCGCCCTTGCCGAGCGCGGTGCGAAGGTTTTCGTCCTCGGACGAACGCAGGAGACCCTGAATGCAACGCGAGAGTTGGCGGCTCCGGGAACCATCGAGACGATCATCGCCGATGTCCGCGAGAGCGAGCAGGTTGATGACGCACTCGCGCGGATTACTGGTGAGGCTCCATTGGACATCTTGGTCAACAACGCGGGTGGGCAGTTCATCTCGGCGGCCGAGCAGATCACCCCCAAGGGCTTTCGCGCCGTCATGCGGTTGAACCTCGATGCCACGTGGTACCTGACAACGCAGGCAGCGTCCCTATCGATGCTGCCGCGCGGCTACGGCAAGGTCGTGTGCATCACGATGACGCCAAGTCGCGGCATGCCGGGAATGACCCACTCCAGTGCGTCGCGGGCTGCCGTGGAATCGCTGGTGCGTACCTGGGCGGCTGAGTGGGCAACTCGCGGTGTTCGCGCGGTTGCTGTCGCGCCGGGCATCGTGCACACCGAGGCCATGGAGCGGTACGGCATCGATCCAGCGCAGGTCGCCACGGTGGTGCCGGCTGGACGTCTCCAAACCCCAGCGGAGGTCGCCGAACTCGTGGCCTTTTGTGCGGCGCCGGCGGGGGACTACATCACCGGCACCACCCTGGTGGCGGACGGCGGCTTGAACGTTTCCGCGCCGTCGCCGCTGCAGGCGTAGTTCGAGTTAGACGCTAGCCCCGGCCAGGCTCGCGGCCCGGGTGAAGTCCGGACGCAGCGGCATCCCCGAGGATCCGCCGGGACCGAGCTTCACACCGAGGGTCTGATGCAACTGGATGGTGTCGAGGTCGAAGCCCAGACGCGAGGCCGCCATGTACAGGCGCCACACGCGGGCGGTTCCTAGGCCTGCTTCTTCGACTGCCTCGTCCCAGTGGTCTTCGAGGTTCTCGCACCAGTGCTTGAGGGTAAGCGCGTAGTGCTCGCGCAAGTTCTCCTCGTGGCGGATCTCGAAACCGGCGGAGTTCATCATGCTCATGATGTGCCCGGGGCCAGAGAGTTCACCGTCGGGGAATACGTAACGGTTGATGAAACTTGTCCGGTAGTGCGTTGGCTCATGATCGTTCGGTCGGGTGATCGTGTGGTTGAGCATCCGACCTTCCTCGCGGAGCTTGCCGTAGAGGAAGGAGAAGTACGACGGATAGTTCGCACGCCCGATGTGCTCAGTGAGGCCGATCGAGGAGACGGCATCGAAATCGGACTCGGGCACGTCGCGGTAGTCGCTGAAGCGGATCTGCGCCTGACCGTTGAGACCGGCGTCGGCGATTGCCTGCTGTCCCCACTCGGCCTGCTGCGCGGACAAGGTCACGCCGATCGCGTTGACGCCGTAGTTCTTTACCGCGTGCAGGACCATGCCGCCCCAGCCACAGCCGACGTCGAGCAGGCGCATGCCTGGCCGGAGTCCAAGCTTTCGGCACACGAGATCGAACTTCTCCTCCTGTGCGATCTCGAGTGAGGCATCGGCGTCGGGGAACACCGCGCAGGTGTAAGCCATAGATGGTCCAAGCACCCAACGGTAGAAACGGTTGGAGACGTCGTAGTGATGATGGATCGCCTCGGCATCGCGGCCCTTAGAGTGGCGACGACCCCGTAAGCGACGCTCCTGCGGAGGCGGAGTGGGGCGCTTAATGGCGTGCGGCCCGAAGGCCTTGGCGATCTCGAGCTTGTCTTTCCACGTCAGATGCGAGGTGTCGAGCGGGTACATACGACTCAGGGCGGTGTAAGCGTCCCCGATGATCTCGAGGTCTCCGCTTACGTACGCGCGAGCAAGCCCCAACTGTGATGGCGCTCCTGCGAGGAACTCGACGGCACGCGGGCTGCGGATCTCCAAGATGACGTCGTTGTCTTGCGGGCCGGCGGTTGATCCGTCGTAGGCCCGAAAGCTCACCCGACGATCGGGAGTGATGATCTTGGAAAAGGCATCCGCGAGTTTCATCGCCGTTCCACCACTTTCTCGTAAAGACCCAACAGTCGTCCGTTGGGGTCGTATTCCTTCTTCAAGCGCTCGTAGTCGTCGCCGCCATAGATGGACCAGAAGAGATCGCGTACGTAAAACGCGGTCGAGTACAAGGATTTGCGTCCGTCTAGTTCAGCGACCTTCTCCTCGATGCGCCGGTTGACGCGTCCTTCCTCGGGATCCACGCCCTCGGGCAACGGAACCGTCGACCAGAAGCCGACGTTGACGTACAGCCCATTCGGATCGAACTCGTACAGCGGCCAGCGCACATTCGGATCGCGCTGCTTCAGCGGGCACACCCAGATCGGTTCGATGCCGACCTCGTCGTGGAAGAAGTCGAGGAACTCAGGAAGAGCGTCAACGGGAACCTCGATGTCTTGCACAACTTGCTCGCGTGCCGGGCGACGTCGTAGAGCGTCTGATCGGGATGAGACCTTGTACTTGCGGTCGAGAGCGATGAACTTCCAGTAGACGTCACTGCGCAGTTTCGACTTGGGCCACCACCTACGGATGGTGGGCTTTTGGGTGCCGAACGCCCGAGAGCACCAGAACCAGTCGGTGTCCCAGCGCCAGAGGTAGTCGTGGATGGTCAGCACGTCCTGCGTCTTGGACTGGATCGATTGGTAGTAGATGTCCATCCCGGTGTAGTCACTGATGGTCAGGCCCGTGGGCAGTTGGCCGACCATCTCGCCGAGTGTCAGGTACTGCTCGGTAGGAGTGAAGACGGTTCCGTCGAGGAAGTCGACTCGATGACCGTCGTATTCGCCGGCCGCGCTGATGTCCTTAATAGCTGCGGTCATCGACTCTGCTGAATCGAAGTGAAGATGGCGCAGGTGAACAAAAGGCTTGGTCGGAGCTAGTTCGATTTTGAGGCGAAGTGCATATCCGAGGGATCCGTAGGAGTTGGGGAAGCCAAAGAACAGATCGCGGTGTGGATCGTCGTCGTTCGCCGTGATTGTCAGGACCTCGCCATCGCCGGTGAGGACGTCCATCTCGATAACGGATTCGTGCGGAAGTCCCCACCGGAAGCTCGCGCTCTCGATGCCTAAGCCTGTGACCGCCCCGCCGAGAGTGATCGTCTTGAGTTGTGGAACGCACAGCGGCATCAGTCCATAGGGCAAAGTTGCCTGGACCAGATGCTCGTAGGTGGTCATGCCGAGGACTTCGGCTGTCTGCTCGACCGGATCCACGTTCAGCACGCCGTCGAAGGCGGTGACGTCGAGCCGGCCGACGGTGGAATCGGCGCGCGGACGAAAGAGGTTGGAGGTCTTCTTGGCCAGCCTCAGGGGCTGGTTAGGGGGCAGTGTCGCCAGTTGGGCGCGCAGGTCGGCGACGAGTGCGTCATACCGAGTGCGCCAGGCCACGGGGGTTTCCACGCTCACGGCGCACAACCGTAATGCCCCATGAAGGGAACCGAACAGGTGATTGGTCACAATTTGACCCACAATGAATGCCGTGGAGCCCGATGCCGTAGTCCCGGCTGACCTGCCTGAACAACAGGCGATGCCGGTAGGGGCCCGAACGTCGTGGGTCCACCGTCGCTGGGTGCCCTGGGTCGCCGGTCTTCTGGCGTTCGCCCTGACCCTCCTTATCGGAGGGCTGCTCGTCGTTGACTCCGTGTGGCGCAGCGTCGAGATGCGGGCCTTGATCGAGCGGGTTGAAGCATCCGAGGCGGTCATGGTCGCTCTGCAAGATTCGGCTGATCTGGCCTTTGAGCTTCACGGGGCGGGCTCGGATCCGGACAAGCTCGACAGCGAACTGCGCAACCTTGCCTCCACGGCTGGACCGGACATCGCTGCTGCGGGTGATCGAGTCGCCGCGCTACCTATCGCTGTCTGGCATACCGATATCGAGCGGGCGCGGGACGCCTACCTTGCGCACAATCGGGCGTGGCAGGAGTACATGGAGCGAGCTTCGCAGTCCGCCGCTGAGTTCGTGGCGCCGCAGCCATTGGTGAACCAAACGTTTTTTGACGCCGAGGCTCCGTTTTATCGGGCGGTCCCGGTGCCGGATCTTTTCGATCTGCGGCAGCGAGTAGCACTCATCTTCGCCGACACCGCAGAGGAGAGCGGTTCGTCCGGCGAGCAAATTCTCTTGACCGTGAGCGCCAACTAACCCACGAGTTCGGCTTTGCGTTCGTCCTCCGGCTGCTCGGCGCTGGCTAGCTTGCTCGGCCACCAGACTTTGCGTCCGATTGTGTATGCCAATGCCGGCACCAAGGTGGTGCGAACAATGAACGCGTCGATCAAGACGCCGAGTGCCACGGCGAAGCCCACCTGTCGTAGCGCGACGAGCGGCAACACACCCAAGACGAGGAATGTCGCTGCCAGCACGATGCCCGCACTGGTGATCACACCTCCGGTCACGGTAAGGCCGCGCAGGATGCCCGGTCTCGTGCCGATGGTCTTCGACTCCTCGCGCACCCGTGTCATCAAGAAGATGTTGTAGTCCACACCCAGAGCAACGAGGAACACGAAGGCGAAGAGCGGGAACGATGCGTCCGCGCCGGGGAAGTCGAAGATGTAGTTGAAGGCGATGGCGCAGGCACCGAGTGTCGCGAAGAAGGACAAGATCACCGTGCCGATGAGCAGGAGCGGTGCGACCAGTGAGCGCAGCAAGATGATCAAGATGATCGAGATAACGAAGAGCACCAGCGGGATAATCACGTTGCGATCACGCAGATTTGCCTGGTCGATGTCGTAGGCAACGGCAGTCGGGCCACCGACGCGTGCGTCGGCTCCAGGAATGCCTGCCAGTTCACCCCGCAGTTCTCCGATCAAGACCTCAGCGGCCTTTGAGTCCGGCGGATCTGACAAGGTCGCCAGCAACAGCACACGTCCGTCAACGACCTTCGGTTCGGCCATCTGATTTCCGGGTGCTCCCGGCGGCAGGTCCGTTTGCCACATGACGCTGTCGATGCCCGGGGTCGACTCCACTGCTTCCAGGACGTCTTGGGCCGAGTCCTGGTTTGCCGTTACCAGCGTCTCGCTGCCGAGCCCGGCTGCGAAGTTCTCGACCAAAATCTCCTGGCCGATGACCGAGTCAACTTCGGAGGCGTTCACGAAAGACTCAGACGTCGCCACACCATCTGCCTTTAGCGTGGTGCTGAATCCGGCGAGGATCAGCAGCGCGAGTGCGGTTGCGATCCACGTGAACTTCGGGCGACGTCCTACGCCGCCGGCGATTCTCGCCCAGAGCCCAGACATCTTGATGTCTTCCTCGCCGTAGCGGGGAGTGCGCGGCCAAAAGGCCCAACTGCCGGAGGGGAAACGTTCACGGGTGAACGGACCTTTGCCCTTGACCCGCAAGATGCCGAAGACGACCCACGCGAGGATCGTGACGAGGGCCAGAACCCCACCGGTCCCCACGAAAGGCAGTAGCGGGATGTCGATCAGGAAGCCGATGGCCAGGCCGATGATCGTCGGAACCAGGAACGCGAGGATCGGCAGCACGATGCTGGGGATGGTCAGGAGCGCGGGAAGGAACGTGAGCATCACAATCACGGCAGCGACGATCCCGATTGCGGAGACAGGTCCGGTCGACTTGTTGGAGTTCAACTCGCTGAGCAGCAGACACATCAGGCCGATAGATGTGGTGGCACCTGACGCGACGATCGGTTCGACCGTACCGCGAAGTGCTCGGCGGATGGCCGCAGTGTGGATGCGGTGGTGGTGCAGCTCCTCGCGATATCTACTGACGAGTAGTAGTGAGTAGTCGGTACCGGCACCGAACACCAGGACCGTCAAGATGCCCTGACTTTGGCCGTTTAGGACGAGGATGTTGTTGTCTGCGAGGACGTAGACGAGTGCGCTGGCAGTCGAGAGCGCGATGCCCGCGGCGATCAACGGGATCAACCACAAGAACGGGCTGCGGTAGACGAAGATCAAGATGATCGCGACGACCAGCGCGGTGGCGATGAGCAGGGTTGTGTCGATTGCGCCGAAGACCTCGATGAGGTCGGCGAGGAAGCCTCCGGGGCCGGTGACGTTGATCTGAAGGTCCGGGTACTCGCCGGCGGCTTCGCGAATCGCATCGACTATCCCGAGGAAGGCAATTTCGCCGTTCTCGAGTTGCGCGGAGCCGAGGTCGCCATTGACAGCGACGTTGATCAGAACAGCATCGCCGTCGGCTGACGGAATCGGGACGAGCGGTACCGGATCTAGATAGGCGGAGACGAGATCGCCGTCGGGGACCTGGAGTGTGGGGATCTGCTGGATTAGGGAGCCGATGGATTGCTGGTCGGTTGCGGTGAACTGGCCACCGTCAGGCTTGGAGATCACGACGAGTAGTGGGATCGCGGTGCTATCGGCGAACTGAGCTTGCTCGTCGGCGACGAGGGTGGACTCGGCCGAGGAGGGCAGGAAAGCGGCGTTGTCGTTCTCTTGGACCTGGGACAACTGTCCGGCCAGCGGGCCGGCCCAGCTGGAGATGAGCAGCCAGCCGATGGCGACGGCGATAGCGAGCCACACGCCCTTGCGGGCAGATGAGGTTCGGTCAGGGGTGGAGGAATCGACTTCTGGGGCCCGAGTGTTCACGGGTGCATATTTCCCGACGCCGCGTCGGTGCGCCACTTGGCACCGCTGTGCTCGCTAGCGTTCCCCCGTGGACGAGGTCAGGTACATCCGAGGGGTGCTCGCGGCCGGTTCTGTCATCTTCGCGGTCTCTTCAGTGGCCCTGTTGGTGTTACCGGGCTGGTTCGCCGAGGCGCTGGGCATGCGCCCGTCGGTCGAGGCCGAGTGGGCACTGCGCATGGTGGGCGCCTGCCTTGTGGCGCTGGCCGGTCAAATGTGGCTCGTGCGTCGCGCCGACCGGCCAGGCATCCGGGGTGCGGCGGCGGTCATGATCGTCGGCGGCGGCTTGATGACACTGCTCACGGTTTTCCTACCCGCCGATGAGGGGTGGACTCTGGTTCGCTGGCTTTACCTGCTGTTCGGCTCGAGCTTCATGATCGCCTACGCCGGCCTGCTCTACCTGGGCCTACGCGACACCCCCCGTCCGCGCCAACGCAGCTAACCCCCGCTTCCCATACTCCGGGGATCGACCGTCGTCTCCCCAGAAACTTGCTTGTACGTGCACTTCTTCCCAGCATTCGAGAGCGCGTCGTTGCTGTTCCGGGGATCGCCGTAGGCTGTGTGTCTGTGTCCTTGATCGTTCAAAAGTACGGCGGATCCTCTGTTGCCGACGCCACCAGCGTGAAGCGAGTGGCGCGACGAATCGTGGACACCAAGAAGGCTGGCAATGACGTCGTAGTCGTTGTCTCGGCCATGGGAGACACCACAGACGAACTCCTCGACCTCGCCAACGAGGTCTCTCCACTACCCCCGGGTCGCGAACTCGACATGCTTCTGACCGCAGGTGAGCGCATCTCGATGGCCGTTCTTGCAATGGCGATCCACGACCTTGGCGCCGAGGCCCGCAGCTACACCGGATCCCAGGCCGGACTGATCACTGACTCGGCGCATGGCGCCGCTCGGATCATCGACGTCACCCCCGGTCGCATCAGCGAAGCAATAAACCAAGGGGCGATCCCGATCGTTGCCGGCTTCCAGGGTGTTGCTCAGGATTCGAAAGACATCACCACGCTGGGGCGCGGTGGCTCGGACACCACGGCTGTTGCGCTGGCGGCTGCTTTGAATGCCGACGCTTGCGAGATCTACACCGACGTTGACGGCGTCTTCAGCACCGACCCACGCGTTGTACCCGCAGCGCGCCAGATTCCCTTCATCACCTACGAGGAGATGCTGGAACTCGCTGCAGTCGGTGCGAAGGTCCTGCACTTGCGTTGCGTGGAGTACGCGCGGCGATTCGATCTGCCTATTCACGTTCGTTCGTCGTTCTCCTCGAAAGAGGGAACGTGGGTGATGTCGCCTGAGGCGATCGCCCGAGCCATCGAAGAAGGAAGAGCCATGGAACAACCGATCATCTCCGGCGTCGCGGCAGACGTGAACGACGCCAAAGTCACCGTGGTCGGTGTGCCCGACAAGCCGGGTCAGGCTTCGGCGATATTCCGGGCGCTGGCTGACGCGAGCATTAACGTCGACATGATCGTTCAGAACGTCTCTGCTGCATCTACTGGACGCACGGACGTCACGTTCACCTGTCCGCAGGGTTCAGTGCAGCAGGCGATGGCAGCGATCGACGCACGACGCGATGCCATCGAGTTCGAATCGCTTACGGTCGATGAGCAGATTGCCAAGGTCTCGCTCGTGGGTGCAGGTATGCGCTCGCACCCGGGTGTCTCTGCTGACTTCTTTAATGCACTAGCAGAGGCGGGAATTAACGTCGAGATGATCTCGACTTCAGAGATCCGCATTTCGGTCGTGACAAGGGTCGACGACGCCAAGACGGCCGTACAGGCACTGCACACTGCCTTTGGGTTGGACGCTGATGGTGAGGCCGTCGTCTACGCGGGCACCGGCCGATGAGCGTCAATATCGCCGTAGTCGGAGCGACCGGCCAAGTCGGTGGTGTCATGCGTCAACTTCTCGTCGACCGAAACGTCCCTGTGGGTCGGATGCGCTACATCGCGAGCGCGCGCTCGGCGGGTTCGACGCTCCCGTGGGGAGATGGCGGAATCGAAGTCGAGGACATCGCCACTGCTGATCTCTCTGGTATCGACATCGCACTGTTCTCCGCCGGCGGATCCACGTCCAAACAGTGGGCGCCGAAGTTCGCCGAGGCCGGTGCGATAGTGGTCGACAACTCCTCCGCTTGGCGGATGGATCCCGACGTTCCGCTGGTGGTCAGTGAAGTCAATCCGCAGGCCATCGACCAGATGCGTAAGGGGATCATCGCGAACCCGAACTGCACGACGATGGCGGCCATGCCTGTCCTGCGGCCCCTGCACGACGATGCAGGACTTCGCCGCATGATCGCCACGAGCTATCAGGCTGTTTCCGGTAGTGGACTTGCTGGTGTCGAGGAACTCGCCTCCCAAGTACATGCGATCGAAGATCAGGGAATCGAGCAACTCACGTACTCGGGCGATGCAGTCAACTTCCCGGCACCGAATAAGTACGTCCATCCAATTGCGTTCAACGTGGTGGCTCAGGCGGGTAACTTCGTGGACGATGGTTCAGGGGAAACCGACGAAGAACAGAAGTTGCGCAACGAGACGCGCAAAATTCTGTCGATTCCGGACCTTGCTGTGAGCGGCACGTGCGTTCGCGTTCCGGTCTTCACCGGTCACTCGCTTGCAATTAACGTCGAGTTCGCTGCTCCATTGAGCGTTGAACGAGCAACGGATCTGCTGAACAATGCCCCCGGCGTGATCGTCACCGACGTGCCTTCACCCTTGATGGCAGCCGGTCAGGATCCGTCGTTTGTGGGGCGTATTCGCCAGGACCCGACGGTGTCTGATGGTCGCGGACTCGCGTTGTTCGTCAGCGGTGACAACCTGCGCAAGGGTGCGGCATTGAACGCGGTGCAGATCGCAGAACTGCTGCTCCCGCGATTCGCGTAGCGGCGCCTAGTAGCCGAGTACCTCGTAGTCGCGTTCGTAGATCGAGCGAACCTTCGCGCGCAACTCTGCTGAGTAGTACTGGTCGACCTTGGCTGAGGCTCCGGTGGAGTTTTTGCAGAAAAAGGTCTCGCGAAGATTGGCAATACCGGTCAACTCCGATACCCGATCCCATGACGCATCAAGTTGCTCCAAGTGGATGACGTCGTCGTAGTTCACCAATCCCAGACCAAGGTGATCGGCTTGACGGCGCCAGTGCGGATCTTGCTCGCGCGATGACTGAGCAGCGATCACATCGAGGAACTGCGCAAAGGTGATATCCGACGCAGGAATTCCTAATTCCGCCACGATCGGTTCGCTCTGCTTCAAGCCCTGACCGATTTTTTCCAGATAGCCCGACAAAACGCGCGACGCAGGATCGCGAACGACCGACAAGCGAGTGAAGTCAGAAGAGGTGAACACCGCCTCCAGCATGTCCGCCGGCAACTGGAACGGCTTGACGAACGGTGTCGCATTCATGCGGTTGTGGGGAGCCACCTGAACTCGCTCCACTAATCCAGGGCCTTTGCGTGAAGCCTCGAGGCCACCAAGTGTCGCCTTCATGGTTCCGCAGCCTGCTTTAGGAACCTCGACGTAGACGTACTTGTTTACCAGGGAGATATGGGTGTGCATATTGACCGAGCGCCAGCCCATGGACTTCACATACTCGCGGGTTACCGGTCCGAGGTCAGAGCGCGATGGACGAAGGTCGGGAACGCTCACCGGACCTCCTTGAGAAAAGGGATGGGGCAGGTGCTCAAGGCTCCTGCCCCATCAGCGTCGGGGTGGCGGGATTTGAACCCACGACCTCTTCGTCCCGAACGAAGCGCGCTACCAAGCTGCGCCACACCCCGAGTGCCCCGTGCAGGGCCGTGTGAGTCTAGCCGACCCTAGGTGGTGGGTTCGACGGCGCTTATCCGGTGTTCGATGTCAAGGTGAGCAGCGTCGCCTCGGGCGGACAGGCGAATCGGAAAGGGGCGTAGGGCGAGGTCCCCAGTCCGGCGCTGACGTGCAAAGCACTGCCGCCGTGTTTGCTGAGTCCGCGCGCACGCTTGGTATCGAGATCGCAATTGGTGACCAGTGCGCCGTAGCCCGGGACGCGCAACTGACCGCCGTGTGTATGGCCAGCCATGATCAAGTGCGCACCGTCCGCAGCCATCGGGTTCAGAACGCGCAAGTAGGGAGCGTGCGCGACGGCGAGGGCGAGATCTGCGCCCGGGTCGAAGGCACCTGCGACGTCGTCGTACTTATCCCTACCGATGTGGGGATCGTCCACACCGCGGATATCGATCTCGCGGCCGTCGGCCTTGAGCCGGGACTTGGTGTTCGTGAGGTCCGACCAACCACCGGCGGTAAGCCCAGCAACCAGGTCCTGCCACGGCAGCATCGGGCGGTTGGGCTGCAGCCCGGACGGACCTTGCAGGTAGCGAGCAGGGTTGATCGGTTTGGGCGCGTAGTAGTCGTTACTTCCCAACACGAACGCGCCCGGAATGTCGAATAGCGGCTCGAGGGTGTCGATCACTTCGGGGATCGCATCTTCATGAGACAGGAAATCGCCAGTGGCGATCACCGCATCGGGATTGAGTTCACGCAGACTCGACACCCAAGCCTTCTTCTTCGGCTGCCCGGGCACCAGATGAAGATCGGATAGGTGCAGCACCCGCAAGTCCGGTTGCTGCGTGGGCAGCACTCGAACGGTGGCACGGCGCAGGGTGAAGCGCTGGGACTCCCAGCGTGCGTAGGCAAGCGCTCCGACGCCGAGCCCAATAGCCGACGTCAGCAGCCGCCCGGTCGTGTTCACCTGACCATGATGACACGGCCAGATGGCTGCGCCGGTGGCAAGATGCGCCCATGGCCGAGTTGAAGGATCAATTGCAATCTGACCTAACCGAATCAATGAAGGCGCGCGATGAGGTTCGCTCCGGAACCATCCGCATGGTGCTTTCGGCGATCACCACCGAGGAAGTCTCCGGAAAAGAAGCGCGCGAATTAACCGACGACGACGTCATCACGGTGCTCGGCCGCGAAGCCAAGAAGCGGCGCGAGGCCGCTGATGCCTACGACGACGCAGGTCGCGTCGACTTGGCCGACAAGGAGCGTGCAGAGCTCACAGTCATCGAGGGCTACCTGCCCGAGCAAATGTCCGACGACGATCTGGCCGCGATCATTGAAGCCGCGGTTGCGGAGGTAGCGGCGTCAGGAGCCGAGGGCGGCAAGGCGATGGGTGCGGTCATGAAGATCGTGCAGCCCCAAGTCAAGGGCCGTGCCGATGGCGGTGTTGTCGCAGCGAAGGTGAAGTCCGCGCTGGGAATGTAGGGCAGTGACTACGCGGCCGGGTCTGGCTGCGCTGGAACTGGCTCGACTGGTGCGGGTTCTAGTGGATCGGGCTGCTCAGGCGCTGCTCCGTTTATGGTCAGCGTGACAACGGTTCCCACCGGTAAAACGCTGCCGGCTGGAATGGATTGGGCGATGACCGTGTCCGGTGGTGCAGCGGGATCGAATGCGATGACGACGTCGACCGCGTAGCCCTCGCGATCCATGATCGTTACCGCGTCCTGGAGTGGTGCCCCACGGCTCTCGGGCACTGTGTTGAAGCCGGTCGAGACGACGATGTCGACGGCCGTTTCGGGAACGGCGGGTCCTCCGGGCTCGGGCGTTTGTGTGATGACGGTACCGGCGGGCTCGGAAGAGTTGACTTCGCTTATCTCTCCGAGTTCGAGGGTCACCTTGGCGAGCGCGGCGAGAATTTCCTCTGGCGTCCCCAAGCCCGTTAGGTCGGGAACTTCGTTCACGTCGAAGACCGAGGTTGGCAAATCGGTGCTTAAGACGAAACTCTCGACGGGCTTGTCTGCCAAGGCTGCTTCCATGCTGGCTTTCCAGATCGGTCCAGCGAGGGTTCCACCGAACACCTGCCTGTAGTAGGTGCCGTTGATGGTGATGTCCTTGAGCGGGTACGCAAAGCCCCCTCGAGGGTCACCGACCCAGACAGCGGTGGCGACCTGGGGTGTGAATCCGGCGAACCACACCGCCGCGGACTCATTGGTGGTTCCGGTCTTGCCCGCAGCCGGTTGCGGTGCAAGCGACATCCTTGAGCCAGTGCGTCCCGAAATTGGTCCATCAACGACGCCGGTCAGCAACTCAGTGACGGAGTCGGCCACCGCTCGATCAATTACCTGCGTACATTCCTCATCCGGCACTTGGAGCCGTCGTTGATTACGGTCGCGAACCTCGAGGATGCTGCGCGGCTTGCAGTATTGACCGTGCGCTGCGAAGGTCGCGTACGCATTGGCCATGGCAAGGGGAGTTACTTCGGCAACGCCGAGGGTGAGTGTCGGCACCCTCGGCAACTCGTCGCCACTGCCGGTGTACACGCCCATCGCCTCGGCGATCTCTGCTGGGCGACAGATTCCGGTGCGTTCCTCAATGGCCATGAAGTAGGTATTTGTGGAAAAGGCCGTTGCCTGGGCCATCGTGATTACTCCGCCACTAGTTGAGTTGCGGACGGTCACTGGCGGAAACTGTGCCCCTGTTTCACAGTTGACGAACCCCTCGAAGGTTGCAGGGCTTGGCGAGTTGATGGGTTCGTATGGCGATATGCCGGCTTCGAGAGCAGCGGCGAGTGTGAAGACCTTGAATGTTGATCCGGCTTGCATGCCGATCGTGCCGCCCATTGAGCGGTCGGTGTTGTAGTTGTAGGTGGTCTTACCGACCCCGGAAGTACCCCAAGTGCGATTTTGAGTCATCGCGATGATGTTGCCGGTTCCGGGCTCGACCATGGATACAGCGGCGGCCTTCCGGCTTTCGTCGTTCGGTGGAATGAATGAGTTGACCGTATCCGTCGCGGCGCGCTGGACGTTGGGGTCAAGCGTTGTACGGATCGTGTACCCGCCTCGACGCAGGAACGCTTCGCGTTCTTCAGGTGTTTCACCGAAAGCATCGCTCGTGCGGATGGTCTGCAGAACGTAGTCGCAGAAGAACGGGGCGTACGACGACGTGCATCCGTTGGATGTGCGCGTCGGGTTCAGGACCTTCTCCATGGGAATTGCTGCTGCACGATCGGCTTGCTTGTCGGAGATGTACCCCAGCTCTGCCATTCGTCGGAGAATTACGTTTCGGCGCTGAGTCGCATTCTCGGGATTGCGCAGCGGGTCGTAGGCGGTTGGGCCCTTGACGATCCCGGCGAGGGTGGCAGCTTCGGTGAGATTAAGTTCAGCGGCCGGCTTGGAGAAGTAGCGACGCGATGCGGCCTCGACGCCGTAGGCGCCTGATCCGAAGTACGCGATGTTGAGGTAGCGAGCAAGGATCTCACCTTTGCTGAAGCGCTTCTCGAGAGCTAAAGCCAGTCGCGCCTCTCGAATCTTGCGGGTGAAACTGTCACCACGCGCAGCCTCGAGCTCTTCGGCGGATGCTGCTTGATTGACCAGGACGTTCTTGATGTATTGCATCGTCAAGGTCGACGAGCCTTGTTCGATGCCGCCTGCAGTGGTGTTGCGGGCGAGGGCGCGAACAACTCCGCGTGCATCGACTCCGTTGTGGTCCAAGAAACGCGCATCCTCAATCGCGATGATCGCTTGCCGCATCACCGGCGCGATGCTCTCGAGGGGGACCTCCACGCGATTTTGGTAGTACAAGGTGGCGAGTAGCGAGCCATCCGAAGCCAAGATCACGGAGCGTTCGGGCAGAGGTGGGGTGCTTAAAGACACCGGCAGAGACTCAAACTCGGTGACGACGTCTCTGGTCAGGACCCCAGCGGCCCCAGCGAAGGGAAGCAGCATCAGACCCACGAGTCCACCGGCGATGATTGAGCCGATGCCGAAGGCCAAAAGTCGGCCTACGACCCCGACCGGAGATACCCGGCGCGGCTCGTCGTGCGATGTCATGCTCATGGGACGTCCAGGGTAAGCGCCCAGGTTCCGGACTCGGTGTTGGCATTGCCGTGAACAACCCGGTCAGATTCCCGAACCAGTGAAACGATTTGGGCGGTCGTAGAACGCGCCAGAGGTAGTGCAAGAAGTGCTCTTCAGTGTCGCAGTTGTGTCTCAGGAAGGTGCCTGACCTGTAGCGGAAGCCCGCTTAGCCGCGCTCTCCCCTCAAAGGATCGGCTCGGACTCAAAAAATAGTAATCAACAACTATTTAGAAATAGTCATTTAGAACCTAGCATGGAGGAAACGTGGGGCGTACGTTCTGCCACCACCACAGGACATTCCCAGCACCACTCGTAGGAGGAACGACGTGTCGTTGGACACCGACTGGGCCGCGCGGGCGGCGTGTCGCAGCACCGATCCGGATGCACTTTTCGTCCAAGGGGCGGCGCAGAACCGCGCTAAAGCCATATGCATGGGGTGTGATGTCCGAACCGAGTGTCTCTCTGACGCCCTCGACAACCGAGTCGAGTTTGGTGTCTGGGGCGGGATGACCGAACGGGAGCGTCGGGCGCTCCTGCGTCGTCGTCCGCACGTGACGTCTTGGCGGAACCTGCTGGAGACGGCGCAGACCGAGTTTGAGCGAGGCGACATCTTCGCTCCAACCCGCGCGTCCTAAAGCGGCAGCGAAGGTTTCTGAGCCTGGCTTAGACGGACCGCCCGAGAGCGAGCAGTTCTCCGACTTGCTCGAGCCCTTCGAGGTCGTGGACGTCCTCTGCGAGGGCTGGAACTTGAGCCAATGCAACCCCGGGGTGGGCGCCGGTGAATCTCTCCGTCACGTGATGCTGACGCTCGCGAACCCGCAGTCGGTCCGCGTGCAAGGTGAGTAACCGAGACGTCAAGACGTCTTTGCCCTCCTCGTGAGCGAGTCGCTCGGCGGCAGCAAGGGCGGTCTCCGCCGTTATGACATCGCGATCGACTGCTTGAACTCGGTTGACGATCAAACCGCCGAGCGGCATGTCTTCTGAACGAAGCCGATCCACGAAGTACGAGGCCTCGCGCATGGCGTCCGGCTCGGGAGCCGCGATCACCAAGAAGCGCGTGTTGTCTTGCTGGAGCAGCTGGAATGTCTTATCTGCTCGTTCGCGGAAGCCACCGAACGTGGTGTCGATCGCCGCGACGAACGTTCCAACGTCGGCCAGCACTTGGGCTCCAAGGATCTTGCCGAGAACGCCTGTGAAGATGCCAAATCCCGCTGCCGCCAGTCGCCCCAGACCGCGCCCGGCGCCGCGTGCAGGAGCGGTGAGGATGCGGATGAAGCGACCGTCCAAGAACGATCCGAGTCGGGCCGGTGCGTCGAGAAAATCAAGCGCGCTTCGAGACGGTGGGGTGTCGACGATGATCAAGTCCCAGGGAGCGTCGTCTTGGGCATGCAATTGGCCCAACTTCTCCATGGCCATGTATTCCTGTGTTCCAGCGAATGACGACGACAAGGCTTGATAGAACGGGTTATCAAGAATCTGAGCAGCGCGTTCGGGATCAGCGTGGGCTTCGACGACTTCATCGAAGGTCCGCTTCATGTCGAGCATCATCGCGTGAAGCGAACCGTCGCCATTGACGACGTCTACTTGACGCGGGGTGTTGTCTAGTTCGGACAGGCCCATGGCCTGCGCGAGTCGACGCGCTGGATCGATGGTCAGAACGCATACATTGCGTCCGCGCTGAGCAGCCCGTAGTGCGATAGCCGCAGCGGTGGTTGTTTTTCCGACACCGCCCGCTCCCGTGCAGACCATGATCGACACGGATGGATCATCAATGAGCGCGTCGATATGTAGCGAAATGGGCTCCATTAGCGCGCCCCTTGTTCTATGAGGTCGCCCGCGAGTTCGTAAAGGCTGCTCAAGTCGATGCCGTCACTGAGGTACGGCAATTGGAGTACTGGAAGATCGAGTTGGTCCAATCTTTCGACCTCTCGACGTTCGAGTTGGACCCGCTGCGCATGGTCGCGGCCTTCGCGGGTGAGGATCTGAGCGATCGTGCTTACATCGGATGTCAGTCCGCCACGCACGATGTCTTCTTCGATGTCCGCAATCGGCAGGGTCCCGGCGAGCGCCATCTCGATCTCTGCGTCGGTGAGCTTTGGAGGCCTGGTCATGTTCACGAAGACCCCGCCAACTGGTAGTTCGGCTTCTCTTAGTTCGTGAACTCCATCGAGGGTCTCTTGGATCGGCATCTCCTCGAGCAGAGTCACGAGGTGAACGGCGGTCTGGGGAGAAGCGATGACGCTCATCACGAGATCTGCGTGGTTGCGAATCGGGCCTACCTTCGCCAGGCCGGAAACCTCGCTGTTGACGTTTAAGAAGCGCGTGATGCGTCCGGTGGGTGGAGCGTCGAGAACAACGGCGTCGTAGGCGTTGGCCTCTTGTTTCTCTGCTCGTCGCACCACCTCGCACGCCTTACCGGTCAGCAGGACATCGCGTAGGCCAGGCGCGATAGTCGTCGCGAAGTCGACAGCACCCATCCTGCGGAGGGCAGATCCGGCCCGACGCAGGTTGTAGAAGATCTCGAGATAGTCCAGCAGGGCGTCCTCTGGATCGACCGCAAGAGCCCAAACTTCGCCCCCGCCGGGCGCCACAGCGACCTTGCGCTCCTCGTATGGCAAGGGGGGAACGTCGAAAAGTTGAGAGATGCCTTGCCGGCCCTCAACCTCCATCAGGAGTGTGCGCCGCCCGTCTCGAGCTAGGGCCATGGCGAGTGCGGCGGCGATCGTCGTCTTGCCGGTACCCCCCTTACCGGAAACAACGTGGAGTGAGACTCCTGGCCAGAGGGCTTGTGTCACTCCTCCACCCTATGCCTGCATCGCGAGGCCTCGCTTGGCTCAGGCACTACCCTGAGGCGCATGACTACATGGGAGTACGCAACCGTTCCGTTGCTCATTCACGCGACCAAGCAGATCCTGGACACTTGGGGACAGGACGGCTGGGAACTCGTTCAAGTAGTGCCGGGCCCCAACGCGGAAAACATGGTTGCCTACCTCAAGCGACCAATCGAGGGGTGAGTCACCGATGACAGCAAGTGCGCGCTTGAACGATTTGGGCATTGAGCTGCCGGCAGTTGCCGCGCCGCTTGCGTCCTACGTCCCTGCCCTTCGCAGTGGAAACTATGTCTATACCGCTGGCCAACTCCCGCTGGTTGAAGGCGAGCTCCTCGCCACAGGCAAGGTGGGTGCGGATGTCGATGAGGCGACGGCGCACGAATGTGCTCGCGCGTGCATTCTCAACGGACTTGCGGCTGTTGCATCTGTCGCCGGTGGAATCGACAACATCTCCCGCATCGTCAAGGTCGTCGGGTTTGTCGCGAGTGAGCCATCGTTCTCTGGTCAGCCCGCCGTCATTAATGGTGCGAGTGACCTCCTCGGTGAGATCTTTGGTGATGCCGGCATACACGCTCGGTCTGCAGTCGGAGTAGCGGTACTTCCTAAAGACGCTCCTGTCGAGATCGAGATGATCGTTGAGGTCGTCGACTGACGGTGAATCGTCACGACCGCTGGGTTTCGGTTGCGACTGGCGATGGTCGCTGGGAGCCTCCGGCGGCGAAGGCGGCAGCGACCATGGTCTTGCTGCGTGAAGACTTGGTACTTCTTCTTAAGCGCAGCGTGACGATGCCTTTTGCTCCGGGAATGCATGTTTTTCCCGGAGGTGGTGTCTCCCGCGAGGATCTCGCGGCAGCCGACCCGCTGCTGGCATGCGCCATCCGCGAAACGGCCGAAGAAGTAGACATCGAGGTCACCGATTGCCGACTGTTCGACCGGTGGGTAACGCCCGAGGTGGAGGATCGTCGCTACGACGTCTCGTTTTATCTCGCACGCACCAGTGACGAAGGCCGCTTGACCACATCCGAAGCCACCGAGCTTCGATGGTTGAAGCCGTCTCAAGCGTTGCAGCTACACGCTCAAGGCCATCTTCCAATGCTGAGGCCGACCGCTGTAGTCCTTCAATGTCTTGCCGACGGGATCATGGGTGAAGTGCACGCACCGGTAACGGCTCCCGTTCCGAAACTTCCACGTATGAGGCCTGACGGTATGTGGGACATACTTCACGCGGAGACATTCGAGGTTCTGCAGTCGGAGGTATCAGGTCCGGCGCAGGCCGAGACAGACGGCTCCGAGATGTCCGATGATCGGTGACAGGAAAGGTCTGACGGGGTGAGTGGTCGGCTTCTGATCGGCGAGGACCGTCAGTGGAGTGGCGGGGTTGCATCGAAATTTGCGGAGTGTGTTCTTGCTCCCAATCCGTCAGCGTGGACACTCGACGGCACCAACACGTGGATTATCGGAGAAGCCGGCGGATCTTGCGTCATCATCGATCCAGGTCCTTTGGGGTCGGGTCATCGGACGGCAATTGAGGAGACCCTCGAGCGCCGAAGCAATCATCCAACCGGCATTCTTTTGACCCACGGACACCTCGATCACTCCGAGGGCGCTCGTGAACTCGCTCAACGGTTCGGAATTTCACTGCATGCATGGGATACAAGCGTGCCCGGTGATGCGTCGATCGAGATTTCGCGCTTCGCGAAGGCTGAGCGATTCGACGTGAACGGTGCTGACATTCGCGTTGTGCCCACGCCAGGTCACTCATCGGACAGCGTTTGCTTCGTGGTCGAGTCCACGATCATCACCGGCGACACTGTCCTAGGGCGTGGTTCAACTCTCGTTGCACACCCGGACGGTCGGCTCGATGACTACCTGTCGAGTCTGCAAATGCTGGCCCGTGAGTGTGATGACCAGGGCATCACAACACTCCTACCCGGGCATGGACCGCTCATCGAAGAGCCGCGATCGGTTGTGGAGGCGTACCTTCGCCATCGCTTTGAGCGTCTTGAGGAAATCGCATCGATCATGAAATCTGGTGCCACGACAGATGCCGAGATCGTGGATCGCGTCTATGTGGATATTCCGCCAGAGGTTCGTCCTGCGGCTCTTGCCACCGTCCGAGCTCAGATCGAGTACTTGCAGCGTTCTTAGCGAGCGCGCTTGCCAAGACGTTCAACGTCAGTGATGAGAACCTGACGTGATTCAAGTTTGATCCATCCGCGCTGACCGAATTCGGCCAGGGCCTTGTTGACGGTTTCGCGAGATGCGCCGACAAGTTGAGCCAGTTCCTCTTGAGTCAGGTCGTGTGTGACCAGGAGGCCGTCTGGAGTTAGGGTTCCGAACTTCTCGCCGAGTTCCATGAGCGCCTTGGCGACACGACCGGGAACGTCGGAGAAGACGAGATCAGCCATCGCGTCGTTGGTACGCCGCAACCGGCGCGCGAGCGCTTGAAGCAAGGCGGCAGCCACGGCCGGACGGCCCTCAAGGAGTGGCATCAGTTGTTCGTTGCCTAGCGCCAGGACCGTCGCCTCAGTTAGAGCGGTAGCGGTCGAGGTACGCAGACCTGGGTCGAAGAGACTCAATTCACCAAACATCTCTCCTGGACCCAAGATTGCCATCAACGACTCACGACCATCGGGGGAACCGTGACCGAGCTTCACCTTGCCGTCGAGAATCAAGTAGAGGTGATCACCGGGTTCGCCCTCGTGAAACAGTTCCTGCCCCTTGGCAACGCGGACCTCACTAAGCGACGCACGAAGAGCGTCTGCTCCTTGTGGATCCAGCGCCGAGAACAACGGAGTGTTGGCCAAGACGTCGTCCACGAGGAAGCCCTTCTGTGTGGGGAAGTCACGCGGCCTCCCGATTGAGTTGGCGTCATTGTGTCGTAGACGTGCTGGGTGAGGCGGTACAGGGTCCTCTCCACCTGCCCTCCCGTGTTGATGCGACGCAGAAACCGGGTCGGCATAGTCCGCGCTTACCCTGGAGTCATGGTGCGCACTTCTCCTCCGCTTGACGGCGATCAATTGAAGGAACTTCGCCGCCAAGCGCGCGCTATTTACCGAGGCCTTTCGAAGCGATATCCCGATGCGCACTGCGAACTGGATTTCACTACGCCGCTGGAACTCCTCGTAGCAACCGTGCTGAGTGCGCAATGCACAGATCAACGGGTTAACAAGGTCACCCCGGCACTCTTTGCCACCTACCCGAACGCTGCCGCACTTGCCGCTGCCAAGCGAGAGGATCTCGAACAGGCCATCGCACCCACGGGCTTTTTTCGGCAAAAAGCGCAGACGATCCAGCAGATGGCACAGCGCCTTTGCGACGACTTTGGTGGTGACGTCCCCGGGAACCTGGACGATCTCGTCTCTCTGCCGGGTGTTGGCCGAAAGACTGCGAATGTTGTCCTCGGCAACGCTTTCGATATCCCGGGCATCACGGTAGACACTCACTTCGGTCGATTGGCCCGCCGATTTGGGTGGACTGAACAGAAGAACACGGACAAGATCGAAGCCGACGCTGCTGCGCTCTTTCCCGAAAAGGACTACACGATGTTGTCGCACTACGTCGTGTGGCATGGCCGACGTATCTGCCATGCACGCAAGCCAGCGTGTGGGGCTTGTCCAGTCGCGTCGTTGTGCCCGAGTTTCGGCGAGGGCCCCACCGATCCCGAGCAAGCCGAGATTTTGGTTCGGACACAGGGCCGCGCATGAACCGTCTCGCCCTATTGGTTGTCGGTGCTGTTTTCCTGACTGGATGCAGTGACGGTGCCCCCGCGGCGACCCAAGCTGAAGCTGCGACCGAGGTTGCTCCGGCTCCAATTGAAACCACTGACAAGGATCCCGATCTACTGCCGTTGATCGAAGAAGCGGGGCTTGATCCGTGCCCGATCGGTGAACCGAATCCCGACGCCGCGATCCCAGGCCTTCCGTCGGTCACCTTCCGGTGCCTGGGTCATGGTCCGGACGTCGACCTGTCTGCGGTGCGTGGCTTGCCCACGGTGGTGAATGTGTGGGCGTCCTGGTGTCCGCCATGTATTGCGGAAATGCCAATCCTCACTGCTGCAGCCGCCGATCTCAGAGGTGAAGTCCAGTTCTTCGGCGTAGATATCCAAGACCAGGACAGCTCCGCACTGGCCATGATGCGGGACTTCGGTGCGGACTTCCCCTCGGTTGTCGACGAAGCCGGCGATATCCGTGGGCTCATGGCCATCTCTGGCCCGCCTGTCACCTTCTTCGTGAACGACAAAGGCGTGATCGTCGGCCGTCACAATGGCGCGCTACCGAGTACCGAGTACTTCAATGCGTTGCTCGAGCAGTATCTCGGCGTCCTTCGATGACGTGGCGAACGCTGGGCTACCGAGACGATGAGGCCACTGCCCGGATCCCGACGTGGTTGACGCCGCTTGCTAGCGCCCTGCCGACCGTCAACTCCGGTGATGTCACCCGCTTTGTGCCTGTTGAGGGAAGCGGTCGTCACGCTGCCGTGCTCGTGCTTTTTGGTGACGGCCCCGATGTGCTCCTAATCGAGCGAGCCCGAGGATCGGACGCGCACTCTGGACAGCCGGCTTTTCCTGGCGGTGTTGCCGAGGCGATCGACGCAGATGCGACCTCGACGGCCTTGCGCGAGGCGCAGGAGGAGACGGGTGTCGATGTCGGTGGGATCACCATCTTCGGTGGGCTCCCCGACTTATGGGTGCCGGTGAGCGACTTTGTGGTCTCACCGGTCTTGGGTTGGTGGCACGAACCCTCAGAGGTTGCTGTCCAAGACACATCTGAGGTCTCGCGGGTGGAGCGAGTCGCCGTAAATGATCTCGTGAATCCTGCCAATCGCTGTACAGCTCTGCATCCGTCCGGCTATCGCGGTCCCGGCTTCTTGGTAAACGACATGCTCGTGTGGGGTTTCACCGCGGGCGTGCTTGCCGGGATCCTTGACTACGCCGGCTGGTCACGCGAATGGGACTCCTCACGCACGGTGCGGATCGAGAGATGACATGAACCCCGTCGATTGGCTGATGGTCGGAGCTCTCGTTGTCTTCGCGCTCGTGGGGTGGAGGCAGGGATTCGTCGCAGGCGCGCTGTCCTTCCTTGGATTCCTCGGTGGCGGATTGCTCGCGGTCCTTTGGCTTCCTGACCTCGTCGAGCGGCTCGTGGAGTCCAGTCCGTTGCGGATTGTTCTCGTTGCGATTGGAGTCCTCGTCAGTGCGGTCGTTGGGCAGGCGCTCTTGTCAATCCTGGGTAGACGCCTACGGGCCTCGATGACCTGGCGACCGGTGCGATTCGTCGACAACCTTGGTGGCGCTGCTCTGAATGTTCTCGCTCTAGCACTGGTGGCCTGGGTTGTTGCGAGCGTGGTTGCGTTTTTGCCTCGCAGTGATGTGACCAGACAGGTTAATCAGTCGATCGTCTTGACCACCACGGACCGACTGCTGCCCGAAGCTGCGCGTTCTGCGTTCGACGGGTTACGCGATCTTGTCGGTGAGACTGCCGTGCCGCGCGTCTTCGCGGGGCTAGCGCCGATCCCGGGAACGGAAGTCGATGCGCCTATTCCGGAGCCGGCGCAGGCTGCAGTCGACGTCATCCGCGACTCCAATGTTCGATTGCGAGGAAGCGCGGACGCCTGCGAAACAATCGTCACCGGATCGGGCTTCGCAATCGAGCCCGAGTTGATTGTGACCAACGCGCATGTTGTCGCTGGAGTCGAGGATCTCGTCGTTCGCGTTCGTCCTCGGCAAACCGCACAACGCGCCCGCGTCGTTTACTTCGATCCCAACACGGATATCGCATTGGTTCGCACGCAGGGCTTGAATGCCCGGCCCGTTCGGCTCGCGCAAACGAGCTTGGAGTCGGGCCAGTCGGCGGTTGTTACCGGATTTCCACGGGGAGAGAGATTTGAAGCCCAGTCGGTCCGGGTGCGAACTCGAGTCGATGCGCGGGGAGAGTCCATCTACGGAGATCCCGGTGTCGAGCGCGATGTGTATGTCCTTCGGGGCAGCGTGGAACAGGGGAACTCTGGAGGACCCTTAACCGATGAGTTTGGAGAAGTTTTCGGAATGGTTTTCGCTGCCGGTGTGGATGAGCAGGATGCGGCCTACGCGCTTACAACTGCAGAGATCCGCGAAGCACTGCGCGCTGCCGGACCAGCCGATTCCCGCGTACCGAACGGCTCATGTGAGTTGCGCTAGGGAGACTCGAACGCGGTCAATATCGATGACAGCGGGTATCGATTCGGCTTGAACGGCGCGTTGGAGTAGGTCTGCTGCTCTGGTGGCGACTCGTGCCGCGCCCACGGGGTTGCCACGCGCTTCGTGGGTGAGCGCAGCACCCCATTGAGCGAGTGCCTGCCAGGCCTCGCGCTCATTGTCCGGAGCGCACTTCCAACGCTGTTCGAAAACTTCGTGAGCGTGGAAGGGAAGCCCTTGTGCCAGGAAGCCGATGGCCTCCGTCCACGCTTGCTCGGCATCAACAAAGTCCCGGTCGGAAACGGTGGGAAAGGCCCGGGAGTCCCCCACGGGCAGAGGGCGGCCGAGGCGATCACGGGGTCGCTCGCTTGAGGCTGACACGTCCCGATGGCGTGGTCGGTTGGGTCCTACTCGCCGATGGCCGGTTTACCCATGGCTTGCGACACCGCATCGGTCGTCGCCTTCCATTCGGTCTGGGCAACGCTGAGTCCGGTGATCTTTCCTGAGCGCACTTTGGCGACCAGGCCGGCGATGACAGCGGCCAGCAGGAGAATTCCCGTAACGATGAGGAACCCGGCCCAGACAGGTAGTCCTAGTGCTGCGATCCCGAAAGCGAGAGCGATGAGGCCAAAGAGTCCGGCCATCGACAGTCCAGCCAGCGCGATGATCCCGAACACCGAGACGACGGCTATCTGTTGACCTGCCTGCTGTGCCTCTGTTTTCGTGAGCGCGACCTGAGCATTGAGCAACTGTTTGGCGTCACGCACGACGTTGGAGACCAGAGTCCCCAGGCTTGGTTGATCGGCCATGGTTCCTCCGTGCGTCGTTGAGCGTGCGTCTGGGTCGACGGCGTTGCGTGTCGTCAGGCTAGCGCTGTGGAGTCTCGGGCGTCTCGTTGGTTCCGGCAGAATTCGTATCCCGGCTGTCTTGGTACACGTCCGGAATGCCGTCGTTGTTAGCGTCGATGTCCTCGATTTCCGCCAATTTTCCGTAGTGCTTACCGCGAAGGGTCAGCGCGGCCGCGGCAAGAATCGCAGCCACCAAAGAAGCAGCCAGGATCGCTCCCTTCGCTGATTCGAGGGTTTCGTAGTCGCCCTTGTAGCCAAGTTCGGCGATGAGCAGCGCCACAGTGAATCCGATACCCGCCAGGATGCCGATGGCTCCGACGTCGCGCCAGGCGATTCCTTTTGCAAGCGACGCGCGGGTAAAGGTGGCCGTGACCCAAGCGAACAGCAGGACGCCTACTGGCTTTCCGATCACGAGACCCACGAGAACACCGAGAGCAACGGGAGCAGTCAGGGCATCGACGATGCCAAGGGAACGCAGGTCCACTCCTGCTGCCATGAAAGCGAAGATCGGCACCGCGATGCCGGCGCTGATTGGGTGGATGCGATGGGCCAGTCGATCTGCGGGGGACTCCGCTTCGCCTGGATCGGTTTTGACGCGGGTCAGTAGGCCGAGCACAACGCCAGCGACCGTCGCGTGAACGCCGGACTTGTAGGTGAAGTACCACGCGATGATCGCGATGGGGACGTAGAACCAGGGTGAGCTCCACCGGAAGCGCTGCGCGAGCCCGTAGGCGACGAAGGTCACGAGCGCAGCAATGAACCACGGGAGCGAGAACTTTTCGGAATAAAAGATCGCAATGACGGCGATTGCCCCGAGATCATCGACTACGGCAAGCGTGAGGAGGAAGGCTCGCAGCGCTACAGGGAGCTTGCGCCCGAACACTGCGAGTACCGCTAGGGCGAAGGCAATGTCGGTCGCCATCGGAATGCCCCAACCAGTGGTGGAGCCACCTTCCATCGAGGAGTTGATGACTAAGTAAAGGCCCGCGGGGACCACCATTCCGCCGAGAGCAGCGATGGCCGGAACGGCCGCCTGTGATGGCTTGGATAGGGATCCGACCACGAGCTCGTGCTTGAGTTCGAGGCCGACGACGAAGAAGAAGATCGCCAACAGCGCATCGGCAGCCCAAGCGCTGAGGCTGAGTTCGATCCCCAGGGCGGGGATACCGACTTGGTAGTTGACGAGGCTGACGTAGCTGTCACCCCAAGGGGAATTGACCCAGACGAGGGCGATTGCGGCGGCAATTATCAGTAGTACGCCGCCCACGGTTTCGTCGCGCAGGTACGACAGGATCCAGCCGCGTTCGCGCAGCGATGGACGGGTCAGGACCTTGTGTTCCTCCATGCCCCGACACTATCTGTGGCTTGGTGACCTGACGATTCGTGAGGTGCCACCCACCAGGTACTCGGGCCCTTGGCGCTAGTCGAGCTTGATCTCAGTCCTCGTCGCCGCCTGCGTCGAGTCCCGTTGCGATGAGATTCATCACCGTCGGATCGGCAAGCGTCGTGACGTCGCCCATGTCCCGATGCTCGGCGACATCGCGAAGAAGGCGGCGCATGATCTTGCCCGAGCGCGTCTTAGGAAGTTCGGGCACGACCATGATCTGTCGTGGCTTGGCAATCGGTCCGATCTCCTTGGCGACATGATCACGCAGGTCCTTGACTAGTTGCTCGCCCTTGGCGGTCTCCTCGGGAACTCCACCGCGCAGGATCACAAATGCCACGATTCCCTGGCCCGTGGTCTCGTCCGTGGCACCCACCACCGCAGCTTCGGCCACGGCTTCGTGCGAGACCAGCGCTGACTCCACCTCGGTAGTGGAGATGCGATGTCCGGAGACATTCATGACGTCGTCGACTCGACCGAGCAGCCAGATGGCGCCGTCGTTGTCGAGCTTGGCTCCATCCCCGGCGAAGTACATGCCTGGGAAGCGCGACCAGTAGGTCTCCTTGAAACGTTCGGGGTCGCCCCAGATCCCACGCAGCATGGACGGCCACGGCTCGGTTAGCACGAGATAGCCGCCTCCGCCGTTGCCTACCGGCGTTGCGTTGTCGTCCACCACGGCCATGCCGATGCCGGGCAGTGGGCCCATTGCTGATCCGGGCTTGCACCCGGTGACGCCGGGCAGCGGACTGATCATGATCGCGCCTGTCTCTGTCTGCCACCAGGTATCCACGATCGGACAGTTGCCGCCGCCAATGACGTCCCGGTACCACATCCAGGCCTCAGGATTGATCGGTTCACCAACGGATCCGAGAAGTCGAAGCGACGAAAGATCATGGGCTTGAGGCAGTTCGTCGCCCCACTTCATGAAGGTACGAATTGCCGTGGGGGCGGTGTAGAACAGCGACACCTTGTGTCGCTCAACGATGTCCCACCAGCGGTCTTTGTTCGGTGTGTCTGGGGTGCCCTCGTAGATCACCTGCGTCGCGCGGTTGGCTAGAGGTCCGTACACGATGTAGGAGTGTCCGGTGACCCAACCGATGTCTGCGGTGCACCAGTAAATGTCGTCGTCGGGCTTGAGGTCGAAGACATTGCGATGGGTAAAGGCAGCCTGAGTGAGGTAGCCGCCGCTGGTGTGCAAGATCCCCTTCGGCTTTCCGGTGGTTCCGGATGTGTAAAGGATGAATAGCGGGTGCTCGGAGTCGAAAGCCTCGGGCGTGTGGTCCGGTGATTGGCGATCGACGATGTCGTGCCACCAAACATCTCGGTCCTCATTCCAGTTGACGTCGCCGCCCGTGCGGCGGACCACCAGAACGTTCTTGACTGTGGGCGTCTCGGCAACCGCCTCGTCGACGGCAGGCTTCAACGGCATAGCAGAGCCGCGACGGTTTTGGCCATCGGCTGTGATGACGAGGACGGCAGACGCGTCATCAATGCGGCTGCGAAGAGCTTCGGCGCTGAAGCCGGCAAACACAACCGAGTGCGCTGCTCCGATACGGGCACATGCGAGCATCGCAACGATCGCTTCGGGGATCATCGGCATGTAGATCGCAACCCGATCTCCGGCGGTGACGCCTAGTTCGGTTAGTGCGTGCGCAGCGCGCGAGACGTCGTCTTTGAGTTCGGCGTAGGTGATGTCGCGACGGTCACCGGGCTCACCTTCGAAACGGATTGCCACTTGGTTGCCGAATCCGTTCTCAACATGACGGTCGACGCAGTTGTATGCGACGTTCAGTGTTCCGCCGATGAACCACTTCGCGAAGGGGGCGTCGCTCCAATCCAGGATCTGATCGAAGTCGGTGGCCCAAGTGAGGTAGCGAGCCTGTTCAGCCCAGAATTCCAGCCGATCCTGGGCAGCATCGTCGTACATCCCAGCTGATGCGTTCGCCTGTGCGGCGAATTCCGGTGAAGGCGGGAATACGCGCTCTTCGTGCAGCAGATTCTCAAGAGCCTCGTTGCTCACGGCAGTCCTTTCGGCGGATATACGAGCCAGTGGAGTCTCAACTAAACCAAATCCGGCCCTTTGATGCGGGGCGAATGGGGCAACGCGGCCCACTAGCGTGGCGCCGTGACTTCTTCCGTGCGCGATGCCGTCGTGCGTCTCGCCGAGATGCCGGGCGTCGCCGAGGGAGTCGAGTCTGCGCGGGGAACGATCGATGCCCTGCTGTGGCGTCGTGACGTGCGGTCCGCCGCGAGTGAGTGCACAGCGGCGTCGCGGGCCCAAGGTGCGCAGGCGTCAGCGGCGATGGACGGTGCGGATATTGCGGTAGTGGACAACTCCCCGATGGGTCGGGTGCTAGCTGCGGCGCAGGCGATTACCGGGGAAGTTCCCAACCAGGTCGACATGTGGTCGCGTGCTCCTCTCCAAGTTCTCGCGCATATGCACGCGATCACTGCCCACGAACACGCATCACCCGACGAGTTGGGCAGGCCCCGGACCGAAGGTCAGCAGGCGGACGATCCGCTGAATCTCGGTAGCCCACCCACTGCTCGTGAAGCCGCGGGCCGCTTGGCGTTGCTGGGTGATTTGGTCACCGACGCTCGTGAGGAATCCGCACTGGTGGTCGCCGGGATCGTGCACGCGGAATTGCTTGCCGCCCGACCGTTCGCGTGGGGCTCGGGGCTCATCGCGCGAGCCAGCGTCCGGTTGGTGCTCGCCGATCGCGGTGTGGATCCGTCGTTGTTCTCGATTCCTGAGGTTGGAATGCTGCGAATCGGTCGCGCATCGTGCGCGCGCGCGATCAAGTCCTACTCCAGCGGGGACATGCCGGGCTACTTCGGGTGGTTCCTGCAGTCTGTGCAGGCCGGAGCGCAGGCCATCTAAGCCTTTCGGTGGGCCTAGGTGGGGGAGACGCGACGGCGTGCGTACCAGGTCAGTCCCAGAGCCACAGCGCCGATTGCCATGCCAGCTCCGGCGGCGACCGCGTTTCGGCGCTGTACCTGCTCGCGGATCTCGACAGGTGTGGCGAAGTCCTGGATGGGCCAATCGCGCTCGATGGCCACGGCGCGCAAAGCAGCATCCGGGTTCACGGCAACCGGGTGCCCCACCGATTCGAGCATCGGTAGGTCGGTCTGCGAATCCGAGTACGCGTAGCAGTCGGCAAGGACGTAGCCGCGTTCGGCAGCCAGTGTCCTCATCGCCTCTGCCTTGCCTTCACCGTAGGCGTAGAACAAGATCTCTCCGGTGTAGCGACCATCTTCGATTGCTACCTGCGTTCCGATGGCGATGTCGGCACCCAGTCGTGCGCCGATCGGCTCGACCACATCGGTTCCCGACGAAGAAATGATGATGATGTCTCGGCCGGCCGCACGATGCTCCTCGATGAGTTCGACCGCTTCCTCGTAAACCATCGGATCGACGATCTCGTCGAGCGTCTCAGCAACGATTTGTTGGACTTTCTCGACCTCCCAACCCGTGACAAGCGCAGACATGTACTCCCGCATCGTCTCCATTTGATCGTGATCTGCCCCGGAAGCAAGGAACACGAATTGGGCATAAGCACTTCGAACGACGTCCGAACGTCCGATCAGTCCACCGCGGTAGAACGGTCTAGCGAAGGCGAAGGAACTTGACTTGGCAAGGATCGTTTTGTCGAGGTCGAAGAATGCAGCCGATGTCACATGATCACCGTAACGCGAGATCCCAGCCCCGTGAAAGATCAGATGAGTGTTGATACACAGCGATTACTCGTTCATCCACAGGGGGCCTCTTGAGTCTTGTCGGATGCGTTGACCGATCAGCACAGTGTTGGCATGAACCAAATCACTACATCCGATGCCCGCCCTGATGGTCGCCGCCCATTGGTGATCTCCTCATCCCTTCGACTCATTGACGATGTTGTTCGCCTGGCGTCGACCGTCGCCCTTGAGGTGCAGGTTGCACCCGATCTGACAACCGCGGCGCGGCATTGGCTGGATGCGCCTTTGGTGATCATCGGCTCCGACATAACAGGTACTACGGATCTTCCCGGGAGGCGGGCGCGGGTAGTCGTCGTGGATTCAGGTGACGGCGAAACGAGCGATGCCGACACTGCTCGTCAGCGCGACATGTGGCGCTTTGCTGTCGAGGTGGGTGCTGAGCATGTTGTCGAGCTGCCCGACGGTGAGCGCTGGCTTGTGGAGTCTTTTCGCGAGTGCGCCGAGGGGCCGATCCGCGATGGTCGAGTCACCGCCGTACTCGGGGGTAGCGGGGGAGTCGGGACGTCCACTTTCACCGTAAATCTCGCGGTGACGGCGAATCGTCGCGGGAGTCGCAGCCTGGTGGTTGATGCTGACCCGTGGGGTGGCGGTCTTGATCTCGTAGTAGGTGCCGAGGAGATGACCGGCGCGCGGTGGTCGGACCTTCGCCAGGTAAGTGGCCACCTTCCGGCTGGGCATCTCGACGCTGCTCTACTGCGAATTGGTGATGTCTCGGTGTTGTCCTGCTCGAGGGAAGACGACGTCGCAGGCCACTCGTCTGCGGGGATCGACACCGCCACGATGTCTTCGGTTCTCACAGCTGGTCGACGTTCCCACGACCATGTGTTTGTCGACTGTTCTCGCTGCTCTGATGAATTTCTGGCATCGATACTCGGGTCGAGTCACAGTGCTGTTCTGCTGGCTGGGGATCATGTGCGCGCCACGGCCGCCGCTGCGAGACGTTTTTCCTGGCTCAGGGGGAAGGTTTCGCCTCTGGTGGTCGTCCAAGCCAGCAGTCCCCGTGGCATCGCTCGGGAAGACATCGAACACGCCCTTGGTGTGGATCTTGCAGCAGTTATTCCCCACGTACCGTCGATGACTTCACGAGCGGACGAGGGTGAACTCCCAGCACTGCCGCGCACTTACGCCGCGGCGTGCGAGTCCGTTCTTGACATTGTGATGAATGGTGATCGTCCATCGGTGCGTGCGGCATGACGTTCAGTTCTGTCACAACAGCCGAGCTGTCCATTGCCGATCGTGTGCGCACTCGCTTGTTGGAGCAGGGAAGGGATGCATCAGCGGCAAACATTGTTCGCGCCCTGCGCAATGAAGGAATCGTGCTCGACGAGCGCGGTCTGATGGATGTTGTTGATCGGGTTCAATACGAATTGCTCGGTGCAGGTCCCCTCGAAGACTTTCTGCAGGACGAGAGTGTCACCGACGTCCTGGTTACGGGCGATGGCCATGTGTGGGTGGACGCCGGTGATGGTCTTGAAGATCGAGGGCGCTGCTTCAACGACCCATCGCACCTTCGACGGATCGCAGCGCGATTGGCGTCGCGCGCAGGACGGCGGCTTGACGAGGCGGCACCCTTTGTGGATGCGCGGCTGCCAAACGGGATCCGGCTGCACTGCGTCATTGAGCCGATCGCGACCGATGGTGCTTGCCTGTCGCTTCGAATCCCTAAAGCGGGTGGGTTTTCCCTGGAGGCGCTGGAAGAGGCGGGGACGCTCGACGATGCCAGCGCGCGTTTGGTCCGCGAACTGATCGACTCACGCCGGTCCTTTCTGATTACTGGTTCGACGGGCTCTGGAAAGACAACTGTCTTGAGCGCACTGCTCGGTGCGGTCCCCGCTGATGAGCGAATTGTCATTGTCGAAGACACCGCTGAGCTCCAACCCGATCATCCTCACGTTGTCCGAATGCAGTCGCGGCCAGCCAATGTGGAAGGTGCTGGGTTAGTGACTCTGCAGGATCTCGTGAGGCAATCCCTTCGCATGAGACCCGACCGGATCGTGGTGGGCGAAGTTCGAGGAGTCGAGGTAGTCGATCTATTGACGGCGTTGAATACCGGACATCAGGGTGGTTCCGGCACTGTGCATGCGAACTCTCCGGCGGACGTGACAAAGCGGATCGAAGCCCTCGGGTTGATGGCGGGTGTCCCGCGAGATGCCATGCACGCACTGATGGCGGCGGCTGTGGATGCAGTTGTCCACGTTGAGCGAATCCACACGGGGCTTCGGGTGATCAGCGGGGTGCACGCGATCAATTCCGATGGACACTTGTGTACTACGACGCCGGTGTACGTCCGTGAGTCACGGACCCGTCCAAGTACATGGTGAACGTCTTACTCGGATCGGTTGCTCTCGCGATCGCGACATTCATGATCATTCCTCGACCTAATCGGATCACCGTCGTTTTTGGGCGCACCGTTCACGCGAATGGCCCCGACTCGATCATGGGGTTCCTGCGTAGCAGGCGTGAGCGCAGATCGACCCCACAGCAAGATTTCGCGCGTGACCTACGGGCCTTAGCATCCGAACTTCGATCGGGATCGGCTCCGCACACTGCATTGACCCGCGCGGTGGGTGAACAGGTGGTGTGGCCGCGTGCGCTGGCTGCAGCCAGGTTCGGTGACTCAATCGATGAGGGGTTCCTTCGAGACGCGCATGACAATCGCCTGTTAGCGAGTTACCTGCGTCAGTTGGCAGCTTGCTGGCGGGTGAGTGCGGCACAGGGTTCTGGACTGGCGCTATCTATTGAGCGCCTTGCCCTGGGTGTGCAGTCGCAGATTGAACTGCGGGCAACCTTGGACACTGAACTCGCGGCCCCTCGCGCGACGGGCCGGCTACTGGCCTTTCTGCCTGTTGTAGGTGTAGGCATGGCGTATCTCCTGGGAGCCGATCCGCTTGCGTGGTTTGCAGGCACGCTCGCCGGTGCGATCACGTGTGGACTTGCACTGAGCCTCACGGTTATCGGGGCTTTGTGGTCACGACGCATAGTCCGCAGAGTCGAGGCGGGACTCAACTAGATGGCGTTGACGGGAATCGCGTTGATCACTCTGGGTGTCTGGCTCTTCTTGGGCACACGAGTCCACGCCCGAATTCGCGCTCTGGCTCCGCTGAATGCACGAGCCAGCGAAGGGTCTGCAGATTCACGTTCCGTTGCTGACGGTGCTCTTGCGTTACAGGCGCCTGTGGTCGCGGATCTTCTCGGTGCAGCTCTCATCTCGGGGGCTCCTTTGGACGTTGCATTGCGCGTTACTGCAGAGGCGACGGATGAACCTGCACGCGAATGCCTATCAAGAGTTCTCTCGGCCTTGGATCTCGGTGCTGATCCAGCGACGGCCTGGAGTGAACTCTTGGATGATCCGTCGATGGCGCCGCTCGCTCACGCCATAGTTCGTTCGCATCACAGCGGTGCTCCGTTGAGTCAGTTGCTCGAAGCTGCTGCGTCCGACGTTCGACACGCCCATCGAGCTGAGGTTGAAGCTCGGGCGCGCTCTGCGGGCGTGAGATCGGTCGCACCGCTAGCCCTGTGCTACCTGCCTGCGTATCTGTTGGTGGGTGTCGTCCCCGTTGTTGCAGGCTTCGCATCCGGTGTCCTTTCGTAGTGCAGCGTCGACCATCCACAAGGTGCGTGCATGGAATCCACCGACCTCCGTCCACGTCTTTCCGACTACCTCCCACTGCACGACCGTTGTTGCACACGCATCGAAACACGATGTGGCTCCTGGGACTTTCAGAGAGAACCGGGATGTGGCGAACAGGAGAAGTGCGATGAGTGCTGTAAACGCGGTAGTGCTGGAAAAGCGGGCAACGATCGTTGGAATTCGCGATTACTTGGCCAGAGATGAAGGATTAACGACCGCCGAATATGCGGTGGGCACCGTTGCCGTGGCAGGTCTAGGGGGAGTCCTTATCAAGTTGCTGACCAGTGAAGCGGTGCGCGATCTCATTTGGAAGGTCGTGCAAGGAGCCTTCATGGCCATGCTGGGTTCTTGACCGAAGCTAACGAGGCGAATTCGCGATGCGTTGCGCAAAGGATCGAGATGCTGGCTACGTGGTCGCTGAGACGGCGGTGGTCTTGCCGACTGTTGTCTTGATCGTCGTCGCGGTGATGTCGATGTTCTCGATTGCCTCAATCGGGCTCGGGCTTCAAGACGCGGTGCACTCGGCCAGTCGTCAGCTTGCCCGTGGCGCATCGGTTGATGAAGTGCGCGAGTTGGTCTCGACCGTGCACCCCCAGATCGTCGTCACCGTCACGCCTTCCCCCCAGGGCGTGGCGGTGACGGCTCGCCGGGAAATAGGAATCCTGCGCGGCTTCTTTGGTGGTCTATCGGTTCCCATGGTGCGGGAGGCGACGGTGCCGTGGGAGATGGGAGTCCTCGGTGGCACCACCGGCTAACGATGAAGGTTCGGTCTCCGTCATCGGAGTCACTTTGATAGCGGCGGCGCTATCGCTACTCACGTTGGCCGGGTCGGTCGGTGGCTGGGCAACAACGCGAGCTAAGGCCGGCATGGTCGCCGATCTGGCAGCACTGGCTGCAGCACGATCGGGTGTTTGTTCATCCGCTCAGGAAGTTGCTTTGTTGCATGGAGCGCTCCTTGATGGATGCACGACAGAGGCGGGTGATGTGATCGTCACTGTCACGTTGCCTGCAGCAGGACCGCTTTCTCTAGCCGTGAGTCGGCGGGCCAGATCAGGCTATTGAGAATCGCGCGCGGCTGCTTCCAGGATCCTCAGAACAGTAACGGCTTCGTTCTTGCTGAGCGGATCGTTGCCGTTTCCGCACTTGGGCGATTGCACACACGACGGACATCCGTCGGTGCATGCACACGAACCAACAGCAGTGGCTGTGGCACCAAGCCACGTGTCGGCCACTTCGGCCCCGCGGAATGAGAAACCTGCACCCCCGGCAAGCCCGTCGTAGATGAAAATCGTGGCGAGTCCGGTGTCTGGATGCCGGATGGTCGAAACGCCTCCGATGTCCCAACGATCGCACGAGGCGAAGAGCGGGAGAAGTCCGATTGCCGCGTGTTCAGCGGCGTGGACAGCACCGGGAAGGTCGTCAATGTCGGAATCAACGACGGTCTGATCATCGAGGGTCCACCACACGGCCTGAGTGCGAAGCACTCTCTCGGGTAGATCGAGATCGCGCACCGCTAGCAGAGTTCCGTCCAAGGCCCGCACCTCGTAGGCGATGGTTCGCGAGGTTACATCCACTTCGCCAACGGCCATCGTCGCCTTCGATCCAGGCCACAATCGTTCAGTCGAGCTGATTCGGATGTCACTGATGTCACGCGCGAACGTTGTGTAGTCGACCTCTTCGACGCGAGCGATCGCGACGGCATCGTCCAAGTCCAGGGATCGGACAGTGTGCGAGACACCCTGATGGACGTACACCGCACCAGGATGAACGTGTCGGTGTGCCGATGAGGCATCGACGGTCCCGAGAAGTCGGCCAGTGCCCTCCTCGACTATGCGCACTGTGTCCCCTGCGCCGCGCAGGTCCGTCATGTCGTGGGGACGCTCGCGCGACGTCCAGTACCAGCCGGTGGGTCGACGACGAAGCAAGCCTCGAGTAACGAGGTCATCTAGAACCTCGGGCGCGTTCGCAGGGAAGACGTGCTCCGCATCAGTGATGGGTAGTTCACTGGCCGCAGCAGCCAAGTGGGGAGCTAGGACGTTCGGATTCGCTGGATCGAAGACCGTCTCCTCAAACGGCTGCGCCGTGATCGCCTCCGGGTGATGAACAAGATAGGTATCGAGCGGATCTTCTCGGGCGACGAAAGCAGCGAGTGCAGGATCGGTTCCTCGACCAGCACGCCCGAACTGCTGCCACAGCGATGATCGGGTGCCGGGCCAGCCCGCAGTGATCACCGCGTCCATCCCAGCGATGTCGATTCCGAGTTCTAGTGCATTGGTAGTGGCCAACGCGCGGATGCGTCCAGTGCGCAGACCTTCTTCAAGTTCTCGTCGTTCTTCGGCAAGGAATCCACCGCGATAGGCAGCGACAGCATCGGATGCCGTCAAGTGTGAACCCACGTCCGACGGGATTTGATCGCGAACCAGCGATGCGACGTACTCGACCGCACGCCTACTTCGGAGAAACGTCAGAACCTGGCTTCCTTCCCGAACGGCCGCGGTTGTCAGTGCTGCGGCATTGCGAGTGGCGGAGGAAGCGTCATCGTTGTTGGGCGGCTGCCACAACACGACCGTTCGATCGGGAGACGGCGAGTGATCGGTAGTAATCGCCGTTACGGGGGAGCCGATCAAGCGCTGCGCCGATCGCTCGGGTGCGCCGGATGTCGCCGACGCGGCAATCACGATAGGTCGGCTTCGGTGGTGCTCGGCTAGGCGCAGTAGGCGACGCAGCACCAAGCTCACGTGCGCACCGAAAACTCCGCGATATGCGTGGGCTTCGTCAACGACGATGTATCGGAGGTTGCGAAACAGGCGTGACCAACGTTCGTGGCCCGGCAATAGCGAGTAGTGCAGCATGTCGGGGTTGGTCAAGATGATGTTGGCGTGTCGCCGCGCCCAGGCGCGTTCGTCGGCGTTGCTATCCCCGTCGACCACTGCGTCACGGATTCCGGGAAGGGCAAGCTCTCGCCAGGTGCGTCGTTGATCGTTCGCCAGCGCCTTGGTCGGTGCTAGGTAGAGAGCGCACGGATCGACAAGTGCCGATTCACCGCCATTGAGAATTGAAGTGATGATTGGCATCGCGTATGACAGTGATTTTCCCGATGCCGTTCCGGTGGCGACGATCACGTGCGAGCCGTCGACGGCAGCCTGTGCTGCCTCAACCTGATGCACCCACGGCGACTCGATTCCCTGCGAGCGCCACGCCGCGATCGCCGCTTCGGGAAGCCAGTTGGGCCAGGGCGCTGTTTGCCCCGGACGAGCCTCGAAGTGCAGAACGTGCCGAACGGCCTCGGGGTTGAGTGACGTCCATGCCTGCAGAGCAGACGATTCGGACGAGTGTTCTGACACAGCCTCATTGTGACCGCCGGCTGTGCCATGGTTGGGCCATGTCCATTTCCGGGGGTCACGAGCCGGCCAGTTTCAGCGTTGCCAGCCGCGTGGTCGACGCGATTGCCGTCATAGCCGTCACCGGCGAAGTGGATGCCCACACCGCGCCGGCGGTCCGGGAGGCGATCGAGACCGTCATCGCACCCGGGGCACAGTTGGTCGTGGATCTCACCTCCGTTTCCTTCCTGGACTCCACAGGACTGGGGGTGTTCGTCACCGCTCTGAAGCATTTGCGCGAGGTAGAGGGGTCCTTGGACCTCGTCGTTACCTCTCCTCGCGTATTGAAGGTGTTCGAATTGACCGGTTTGGACGTCGTGATCCCCATTCATGAGGAGTTGGGTTCAGCCCTGGGCTCCTAGCCTGTTTGCCGGCCCGATTGCCCGCCGGATCGCCGGGGACCCGGCTGTGTGGCCAATGCCACGTGGTTTTTCGGTGGTTTCGTTCCACTTAATGGCGGACCCGACCCACGGCACATGTTCATCTTGCGTAGACTGCGCCGGATCGCGAGGCGGGTGCGGAATCTTCTGGTGCCGGGCGCTGCCGTAGCTGACACCGAGGAGAAAAATGATCGAGTTGTCCGGGAACAACGTTGTTCTCGTAGTAATCGTGGCCGTTATCGCGCTGGCCGCCCTGATCGTCGCAGGCATCCTTGTTCGCGAGGTGCTCGCCGCTAACGAGGGCACTGAGCGCATGAAAGAGATCGGCGCCGCCGTCCAGGAGGGCGCCGCGGCCTATCTGAACCGCCAATTCAAGACGCTGTCGATCTTCGCAGTCATCGTCTTCTTCCTCCTCTTCCTGCTGCCGGCGGAGACAAACGGTGAGCGGATCGGCCGGAGCATCTTCTTCCTCGTGGGTGCTGTCTTCTCCGGTATCACTGGTTACATGGGCATGTGGCTGGCTGTTCGCGGCAACGTTCGCGTCGCGGCCGCCGCTAAGGACGAGGGCGAGCAGCGCGCCATGCGTATCGCCTTCCGCACAGGTGGCGTCGCAGGCATGTTCACTGTCGGTCTGGGTCTGTTCGGTGCGGCGCTCGTCGTTCTCGTCTACGCGGGCGAGGCTCCCAAGGTGCTTGAGGGCTTCGGCTTCGGTGCTGCCCTACTGGCCATGTTCATGCGAGTCGGCGGCGGTATCTTCACCAAGGCTGCTGACGTCGGCGCGGACCTCGTCGGCAAGGTCGAGCAGAACATCCCTGAGGATGACCCCCGAAACGCCGCCACCATCGCTGACAACGTTGGCGACAACGTCGGTGACTGCGCCGGAATGGCCGCTGACCTCTTCGAGTCCTACGCCGTGGTTCTCGTCGCTGCGCTGATCTTGGGTAGCGCCGCGTTCGGTGAACTCGGCTTGGTTCTCCCGCTGATCATTCCGGCCATCGGTGTCATTACCGCCGTCATCGGCATCTTTACCGTCTCCCCGCGTCCCACTGACCGTTCGGGAATGTCCTCGATCAACCGAGGCTTCTTCATATCTGCGCTTATCTCGGCTGTCTTGGTCGTCGTGGCTGTGTTCGTGTGGGTTCCCAGCAGTTGGAGCGATATCGAGGGCTTGGGTGGCATTGCCGCTACGGAGGCCGCTGATGCACTCAACCCGCGATTGTTCGTCATCGGTGCGGTCTTCATCGGCATCGTGCTTGCCGCGGTCATCCAGCAGCTCACGGCGTACTTCACCGAGACCAATCGTCGCCCGGTTGACGACGTCGCCAAGACCTCGCTCACCGGCCCGGCCACAGTCATCTTGTCCGGTGTTTCGCTCGGTCTGGAGTCCGCCGTCTACACCGCGCTGGTCATCGGTGCGGCCGTCTACGGCGCATTCCTCCTGGGTTCAGGCACGATCCTGCTGAGCCTGTTCGCTATCGCGCTCGCCGGTACCGGCCTGCTGACCACAGTCGGCGTCATCGTCTCGATGGACACCTTCGGTCCGGTCTCGGACAACGCACAGGGCATCGCGGAGATGTCTGGCGACGTCGAGGGCGAGGGCGCTGCAGTCCTCACCCGCCTTGACGCGGTCGGCAACTCCACCAAGGCCATCACCAAGGGAATCGCCATCGCGACGGCAGTGCTCGCGGCGACCGCGCTGTTCGGTGCATACCGTGAGGCGGTTTTCGGGGCGGCCGCAAAGACCTCGGCCACGCTGAACACCACGATCGGCGACATCGGCGATCAACTCCAGTTCTACGGCGTCCTGGACGTGGCGAACCCGGCGAACCTCGTCGGCCTGGTGATCGGTGCCGCGGTCGTCTTCCTGTTCTCCGGCCTGGCCATCAACGCGGTGTCGCGCGCAGCCGGCGCTGTCATCTTCGAGGTGCGCCGCCAGTTCCGCGATATCCCCGGCATCATGGAAGGCACGGCCAAGCCCGAGTACGGCAAGGTCGTCGACATCGTCACGCGCGATTCGCTGCGTGAGTTGGTTACCCCGGGACTACTCGCGGTGCTCACGCCGATCGCCGTCGGGTTCGGCCTCGGTGTCGGAGCTCTCGGCGCCTACCTAGCCGGCACGATTGCGACCGGTGTGCTCATGGCCGTGTTCTTGTCCAACTCCGGTGGAGCCTGGGACAACGCCAAGAAGTTTGTCGAGGACGGCAACTTCGGTGGCAAGAACTCCGAGGCGCACTCGGCCACCGTTATTGGTGACACCGTCGGTGACCCGTTCAAGGACACTGCTGGTCCGGCCATTAACCCGCTGATCAAGGTCATGAACCTGGTGGCTCTGCTGGTCGCACCGGCCGTCGTCACCTTGACCATTGGTGACAGCGCGAACCCGGTCATCCGCTGGGCCATCGCGATTGTTGCCGCCCTCATCGTGATCGGTGCGGTGGTCGTCTCTAAGCGTCGTCCGATCGCGGTCGGCGACCAAGAAGGCGCCAACGCCTAGAACCAAAAACCGATAATCGGACGACTGCCCGGGTTCTTCATTCCCCGTAAGGGGAATGCCCGGGCAGTCGCCGTTTTCGGGGGCGGTGCTGAGTTGACATAAGTAGGTGTCCTACCGTCAGACTCCGCCGCAGTTCGATCCAGACGGGTCGATCCTCGGAAGTAGCGGAAGGATGCCCACGTGCCAGACAACACCCTGGTGATCGTTGAATCGCCAGCCAAGGCGAAGAAGATCGCCGGCTATCTCGGTGATGGATACACCGTGCTGGCATCTGTGGGTCACGTACGCGATCTGGCCTCCAAGGCCTCAGAGATCCCCGCCGAGGATCGCAAGAAGCCGTGGGCCAAGCTGGCGGTGAACGTCGATGATGCCTTCCAGCCGCATTACGTCATCCACGATTCCAAGAAGGCCACCATTAAGGAATTGAAGGCGGCCTTGAAGGACGCCGACGAACTCCTTCTTGCCACGGACGAGGACCGCGAGGGCGAGGCCATCTCCTGGCACCTGCTCGAAGTGCTCAAGCCCAAGGTTCCCGTCAAGCGCATGGTCTTCAACGAGATCACCCCCGAGGCGATTCGTGACGCTGTCGATCATCCACGCGATCTGGACATGCGCTTGGTGGACGCCCAGGAAACCCGGCGAGTGGTGGACCGCCTCTACGGATACCCGGTGTCGGAAGTGCTGTGGAAGAAGATCGGGCGGGAAGCGAAGTCCGCCGGGCGCGTGCAGTCTGTTGCCGTCCGCCTCGTGGTGGATCGGGAACGTGAGCGCATCGCGTTCACGCCGGTCGAGTACTGGGGAATCGACGCACAGTTCCTTCCTGGTCCTTTCCCGGGTCGCCTTACGGCTGTTGAGGGTGCACGGGTTGCGACGGGATCGGACTTCGATGACGACGGCCGCCTCTCGCGTGAGGGTGCTGTCCATCTCGATCAAAGTGCAGCCGAAGCTCTGACTGCCGGCTTGCAGGGATGCAGTTTCACCGTCGACTCGGTTGTGCAAAAGCCATCGTCACGTAAGCCCAAGGCACCGTTCATGACCTCGACCCTTCAGCAGGAGGCATCGGGTCGGCTTCGTTGGGGCGCGCAGCGCACGATGCGAGTGGCACAGTCGCTCTACGAGAACGGCTACATCACCTACATGCGAACCGACTCGACGACGTTGTCGGAGCAGGCAATAAACGCCGCGCGTTCCCAGGCCCGTGAGCTCTATGGCGCGGAGTATGTTCCTGAGCAGCCACGTCGCTACGACCGCAAAGTCAAGAACGCACAGGAAGCACACGAGGCGATCCGTCCTTCTGGGGATTCCTTCCGGACCCCCGCGGAGATTGCCGGTGAGCTGGTGGGGGATGAGTTTTCGCTCTACGACCTCATCTGGAAACGCACCGTCGCGTCGCAGATGGTTAATGCGCAAACTGCAACCACCACTGTGAAGTTGTCCGCTCAAGCGCAGGACGGGCGGGGTGTCGAGTTCACGTCTTCTGGAACGGTCATCACCTTTCCGGGTTTCATGGCTGCACTGAAGGATGTTTCTAACGACGACGACGAACGTGAGTTGCCCGCTCTGGCCGAAGGGCAGAACGTGAACGTCGAATCGCTTGAAGCAGAGGGGCACGCGACCAAGCCGCCAGCGCGATACAACGAAGCCTCGTTGGTAGCCAAGCTTGAAGAGCTGGGCATCGGCCGTCCGTCCACGTATGCCTCGATCATGTCCACGATTTTGGACCGCGGTTACGTTTGGAAGAAGGGATCGGCCCTGGTGCCGAGCTTCACGGCCTTCGCGGTGATCCGACTGCTCGAGGAGCACTTCGCCGAACTCATCGATTACGACTTCACCGCCAACATGGAAAACGTCCTGGACATGGTGGCGAGCGGTGATATCGATCGTGTGCAGCAGCTCGAGGCGTTTTGGCGCGGCGGGCAGAGTGTGAACGGCGAGTTTCCGGGCGTGAAGAGTCTGACCGAGGATCTTGGATCAATCGACGCCCGCGGAATCGCCACGTTCCCAATCAGGGACAGCGACGCCAACCTGCGCGTCGGTCGCTACGGCGCGTACGTGGAGCGCGGCGACATCCGGGCGAACGTCCCCATGGGTCTTGCCCCTGACGAGCTGACAGCGCAAAAGGCCGAGGAATTGCTGTCCGAGCCCTCGGGCGATCGCGAACTCGGCACTGATCCTGAGACTGGCTTGCTGATCGTGGCGAAGTCTGGTCGTTACGGCCCCTACGTCAGTGAAGTGTTGCCAGAAGATTCGCCTAAGTCCGCTAAGCCACGGACTGCATCGCTACTGAGCGATATGAAGCCGAGCACCGTCACTCTCGAAGAAGCGTTGAAATTGATCCAGCTGCCCCGTGTAGTGGGTGTTGATCCGAGTGACGGTGAAGAGATCCGTTCCCAGAATGGTCGTTATGGGCCCTACCTGACTAAGGGCACCGACTCGCGTTCGCTGGAGTCCGAAGATCAGATCTTTTCGATCACCCTTGAGCAGGCTCTTGCGTTATTCGCCCAGCCCAAGCAGCGTCGTGGGCGCGGGCAAGCAGCTGCGCCTCTTCGCGAAGTTGGCACAGATCCGACGTCTGGCCGCTTGATCGTGGTTCGCGAGGGTCGTTTTGGTGCGTACGTCACAGATGGTGAGACCAACGCGACCCTTCGAGTGGTCGACGACCCCATGACCGTGAGCATCGAGCGCGCGAGCGACCTCATCGCCGAGCGCAAGGCCAAGGGTCCGTCCAAGAAGGCTGCGCGCAAGACGACTAAGAAGGCCGCGAAGAAGACGACTAAGAAGGCCGCGAAGAAGACGACCAAATCCTCCACGCGCGCCAAGGCGACGGCCGGACGTTCCAGCGGTTCCGACTAGCCATGGCCGGGTGGTTCATCGTCTTCGAGGGTGGTGAAGGCGCAGGCAAGTCCACACAAGAAGCACTCTTGGCGCAGTGGCTCGCAGACGAGGGCCACACCGTTGTGCGAACCCGTGAACCCGGTGGCACCCCGGCCGGTGAGGCTATCCGCGCTGTTCTTCTGGGCAACGAATTCACCGGTCTGAGTGATCGAGCCGAGGCGCTGTTGTTTGCTGCTGCGCGTGGAGAACACGTAGCGCAGGTCATTAGGCCAGCCCTCGAGCACGGATCGATTGTCATCTGTGATCGCTATCTGGATTCCTCTGTCGCTTACCAGGGTTACGGGCGTGATCTCGGGGTTGACCGAGTGCGCGATCTGAGTTTGTATGCCACTGATGGACTGCTCCCGGATCTGACGATCCTCCTCGATGTCGATCCGAGCACCGGACTGTCGCGTGTGGAGTCCCCCGATCGGCTTGAGTCCGAACCGATTGAGTACCACCAAGCGGTCAGAGCCGGTTTCTTGGATATCGCGTCGAAGGATCCGAACAGATATCTGGTGGTTGATGCCTCCGGATCGAAGGACGACATCGCCGCAATCATTCGCACCCGAGTGATCGAATTGATGGGATCACCGCGATGAGTTCGCCAGTTCTGTGGTCGTCATTGATCGGCCAGGATGAAGCAGTCGCAACTCTCCAAGCTGCTGTCCGTGACGCGCACCTGCCTGGTGATTCCGGACCCGCGATGACGCACGCGTGGTTGATCACCGGTCCGCCAGGTTCGGGTCGTTCCCGGGCTGCCACAACCTTCGCGGCCGCCTTGGTGTGCGAGAAGAGCGGATGCGGTCAGTGCCAGGCATGCCGCACGGCGTCTACAGGAGGCCACGCGGATGTTCATGTCGAGATCCCCGAAGGATCAGAGATTCTGCTCGATCACGTAAAGCCGCTCGTGCACATGGCTGCCCAGGCACCCATGACCGCAACGTGGCGAGTCATCGTGATCGAAGATGCCGATCGACTCAACGATCGTGCTGCGAACTACCTGCTCAAGGCCCTGGAGGAGCCAACCCCTCACACCGTCTGGATTCTGTGCGCCCCGAGTGTCAATGACGTTCTCCCCACTATTACTTCACGCACGCGGCACGTTGGTTTGCGCACCCCTCGCACGGAAGCCATCGCGCGGATGCTCATCCACGAATGCGGAGTCGATGAAATGATCGCAGCGTTCTCAGCTCGCGCATCGCAAGGCCACATCGGTCGGGCTCGTGCGCTCGCGACGGACCCGGACACCCGAGAACGACGCCAGCAATACATGCGCGCTCCGTTGAGCTTGCGCGATCTTTCCTCGTGCGTTGTCGTCGCCGGTGACGTTTTCGACGCAGTCTCCGCGGTCGCTGATGCTCGAGCAGATCGGCTAGATGAGGAAGAACTCCAACTTTTGAAGTCCCGCTTCTACGCCGAGGGTGTCACGCGTCTCACCGGTGCAATGAAGCGCTCGCATGATTCCGAAGCCAAGGAGCTGGCGAAGGAGCAGAAGCGACGACGCAAGCGTCTCGTGATTGATGAAGTGGACCGGGCACTCGTTGACTTGATCGGTCTATTCCGTGACGTTCTTACCGTTCAGGTGTCGGCTCGCATCGAGTTGATCAACGACGAAATGCGTCCACAGATAGAGCAGATGGCAGCCGGTTCCACCGAGGAAGAGACGGTGCGGCGTATCGAAGCGCTGGAACATGAGCGCGTCGTCTTGTTCGCAGGAGGCAGTCCGCGAACTGTTCTAGAAGCAGCAATGGTGCAGATCAAGGATCCGCGTATTCGCGCAGTGGTTGCCTAGATTTCTGAGGCTTTGCGCAAGCCGTGTGCGTAGGCGACAAGGGCGGAAGCGGCGGGCTCGAGTACCTCGTTCACGGGACGTCCAAGATCGGGTTCGGCAAGAAGGCGTGCCGAGGCTGCAAGTAGGACGTCATAGGCAGCGGATCCTCGATCGAGTTGCTCGCTCACCGCCCGCGCTGCTTGCTGGGCGTTCTCAGCTGCCGACGTCCCGGGCATTTGACGCATCATTTCGTCGAGTACTCGAAGTCGGTCGGCCAGGTCGTTCAAAGTTGGGGCCACCTGGGCATCGGCAGAACGGATCTCGCGGGCAGCATCGCTGTGCAACGGCTCGACCGCGCGCACGACTTGGACGGTCTGCACTCGAACGGCGGTGTAGCGAGCCACCGATTCGTAGCCAATGGCGCCTCGGCGAACAAGGACAGGCGGTGAGGGTATTGCCGGCGTGCCGGAGAAAGGAGCCAGGCGGCGCCAGGAGCGCCCGCCGATGGTTGCGGCGACGGCGCCCATCGCAGCGATGCCGAACCACAACACCCCGCCCGGGCCGGTGGCCGCGACGTCAATGACTCCCACAGTGGCGGCGGATGCCCCGACTGCTGTTCCGCCGATTGTCATCACCTGAGACTGAACCTTGCGGGCGTTGTAGGCCCGACGTGCCCGGCGTGCATCGGTGGCACTCTTTTTGGACTCGCGCTCCAATTCCCGACGACCAGCTGGCGTTCCGCGGAAAGCATCAACCAGATCCAGGCCTTTGCGAATCCCCGCGTCGACGGCAGCGGCCAACTCCGACGCGTCTCGCTTGCCCTGACCCATAGGTAGAGGTTACGTCGCGGGTTACCGTGTCTGCCATGCACGCACGGCTCTGGCTCAGCGCCGCCCTCATCTCAGGGCTGGCGCTCGCGGGCTGTTCCCGCGCTCCGGAACCGGTGCCATTGCCAGAGCCCTCAGCCACCCAAGACGAAGCCGCAACAGGTGACTTGGTGCAGTACTACGACCAAGAGTTGGACTGGCGTGACTGTGGGGACGCCGAATGCACGCGAGTTACCGTCCCGCTGGACTATGCCAACATCGACGGGCGCACAACCGAACTCGCGATGACCCGAGTGCCGGCTACGGGTGAGGCGATCGGCTCCCTGTTCCTCAACCCAGGTGGTCCGGGCGGAAGTGCATTCGACTACGCGCGCGCGGCTGACTACGTCGTGACATCCGAGATCCGAGAAGCCTTCGACATTGTTGGGGTGGACCCTCGCGGTGTTGCCAAAAGCGATCCGATCCGGTGCTTGACCGACGCTGAGATTGATGAGTTGTTCGCAGCAGATGGCACTCCCGATGATCCGATCGAAGAAGAACAGATCGCCACCGACTCCAAGCGAATTGCGCAGGCGTGCGAGGACAAGGCCGGCGAGGTCTGGCAGTACATGGACACAGTGGCGAACGCGCGAGATATGGACATCGTTCGTTCCCTCGTTGGTGATCCCGTACTGAACTACCTCGGCAAGTCCTATGGAACAGCGATTGGTGCCACGTACGCGCAGCTCTTCCCGACGAGGGTTGGCCGGATGGTTCTCGATGGCGCTTTGCCGGTCACCCTCAGCCAAGAGGAAGTGACGTTTGGTCAGGCAGTCTCCTTTGAGAAGTCGTTTAGTGACTTCGCCACTGACTGCGCGAATTCTGGTGACTGCCCATTTCCAGGAAGCTCTGCTGAAGTCGAGACCTCATTGCGTGACCTTCTAGCCAGACTTGATGCGAGCCCACTTCCAACCAGCAGTGATCGCGAACTGACGCAGTCTCTCGGTACCTATGCGGTTCTGTCCTTTCTCTACTTTCCCAGCGGTGACTACCCACGGCTGCGCAATGCCCTGCGGGAAGCAGTGGAGGACAACGACGGATCAGGACTTCTCGCGCTCGTCGATGAACGAACGAGCCGTGCGCCTGATGGCCGCTACCTGGACAACTCGACCGATGCCTTCTATGCGGTGACGTGCGCGGATATGCCCTACGACGGCACCCCCGAAGAGGTGGCCCTCCTCGCCAGCCAGTGGCAATCACAGGCCCCCACGTTCGGCGAATCACTGGCATGGGGATTGCTCACGTGTGCAAACTGGCCGGCGCAGTCCGAACGCCTGACCACTGTGACCGCGAAAGGTTCGGCGCCGATCCTGGTCGTCTCAACAACCCAAGATCCCGCCACTCCTTATCAATGGGGTGTTGACCTGGCTCGCTCGCTTGAGAATGGCCACCTGATCACCTGGAACGCCACCAACCACACCGCCTACAACGAGGGTTCCTCCTGTGTTGATGGTGCGGTGGATGGGTACTTGCTGACCGGGGAAGTGCCCCCGGGGGACCTCACCTGCGAATAGCCAGATACCCTTAGGGGGTATAGGTGCTCAAGGGGAGGTAGCGTGGCCGCTTACACCGCTGATAAGGAAGCCCTGGTCAAACGCTTGAAGCGCATCGAAGGTCAGGTGCGGGGATTGCAGAGGATGGTCGAGGACGACACCTATTGCATCGATGTCATTACTCAGGTGTCGGCGACGACCAAGGCTCTGCAATCGGTGGCGCTGCTGCTTCTTGAAGACCACTTGGGACATTGCGTCGCGCACGCGCTTGTCGAAGGCGGCGAAGTAGCCGACGACAAAATCAAGGAAGCATCCGAAGCGGTTGCTCGCTTGGTGAAGAGCTAGACGGGAAGTAAGAACATGACGACTGCTACATACACAGTTCGTGGCATGACCTGTGGCCACTGCGTCTCCGCTGTCACCGAAGAAGTTCAGAGCATCTCCGGAGTCAGCGAAGTAACGATCGATCTTGTCGAAGGCGGCGACTCCTCGGTCATTGTCACTAGCGAGGCATCTTTGGACGTCGAGGCTGTGCGTGCGGCTGTCGACGAAGCCGGCTACGAACTCATCGACTAGGAGCGCCAGCACCATGGCTACGACTCAGATCGATCTCGACATCGGGGGAATGACGTGTGCGTCGTGTGCCGCCCGCGTCGAGAAGAAGCTGAATCGGATGCCTGGTGTGGTGGCAACGGTCAACTACGCCACCGAGAAGGCCCACGTCGAACTACCTGAAGGGACCTCCATCGGCGACGCCATTGCCACGGTCGAGGCGACGGGGTACACGGCTCAGACGCATGCCGCAGCGCAGGAAGATGCCACCGACAACGATGAAGATCCCGAAGTCATCGAACTGCGTCGGAGGGTCACCATCAGTGCGGTGCTGACCCTTCCGGTGGTTCTCCTTGCGATGATCCCTGCACTGCAGTTCGACTATTGGCAGTGGTTGAGCCTGACGCTGGCTGCGCCCGTGGTCGTTTGGGGTGCGTACCCCTTCCACCGTGCCACGTGGGTCAATCTCCGACACGGAGCCGCCACCATGGACACGCTCGTGTCGATGGGGGTTGGGGCGGCATTCCTGTGGTCGCTCTACGCACTTTTCCTCGGGGGTGCCGGTGAGCCCGGAATGCAAATGACTTTCCACCTTCTTCCAACCCGGGGTGGGGGTTCGGAGGAGATCTACCTCGAGGTTGCTGCCGCTGTCACGACTTTCATCCTGCTCGGCCGCTACTTCGAGGCTCGCGCCAAGCAGCGCAGTGGCCAGGCGCTAGCTGCGCTGCTGTCTATGGGCGCGAAAGATGTCGTCGTTCTACGCGATGGAGTCGAAGTGCCGATGTCGACGGATCAACTCAGCATCGGGGATGTCTTTGTCGTTCGCCCGGGCGAGAAGGTCGCAACCGATGGTGTCGTGGTTGAAGGGCACTCCTCAGTTGATATGAGTCTGCTGACTGGGGAGCCGCTTCCGGTTGAGGTCGGTCCCGGGGCAGAAGTCGTCGGTGCCGGCATCAACACAAGCGGACGTCTCATCGTGGAAGCCACCCGAGTGGGTGCTGACACGCAGCTTTCTCGTATTGCGGCTCTTGTCGAGCAAGCTCAAACGGAGAAGGCCCCGGTGCAGCGCTTGGCCGACCGAGTCTCTGCGGTTTTCGTACCTATCGTCATTGTCCTCGCGACAGGCACGGCGATCGGTTGGATCGTCGCCGGCAGTGAGGCGCCCTTCGCATTCACAGCAGCAGTCGCTGTCTTGATCATCGCGTGCCCGTGTGCCCTCGGCCTGGCCACGCCGACAGCGCTCCTCGTCGGGACCGGCCGTGGAGCTCAACTAGGAATCGTGATTCGCGGACCGCAGATCCTGGAGGCCACTCGCCAGGTCAACGCCATCGCTTTGGACAAGACGGGAACGCTCACCGAAGGTCGCATGACGGTCGTTGACGTCTTCGCAAGCGAAGACAAGTCCAGCGACGATGCCCTCCAGCTCATTGCATCCGTGGAGTCAGCATCCGAGCACCCCATCGGTCAGGCGATTACCCAATCAATCGACAAGCCGCTACCGGTTGGGTCGTTCCAGAGTGTGCAGGGCCTTGGTGTCCAGGGAGTGGTGGACGGCGCAGCAGTTGTAGTCGGGCGGTCACGGTGGCTGCAGAGCCAGTGGTCAATCACCATCCCGCAGTCCGCGATCGAGTGGTCCGAGCATCAGCAAGGGCAAGGTCGCACTGTGGTCTTTGGAGCAGCAGATGGCACATTCATCGGAGCGGTTGCTGTGGCTGATGCCATCAAGGCATCAAGTCCGGCAGCGATCCGTGATCTAAAGGAGCTCGGGCTTGAGCCCATGCTCGTCACTGGAGACAACTCGGCAGTGGCGAAGGCTGTCGCTACGAGTCTTGGCATCGAATCAGTCTGGGCTGAGGTGCTTCCCGAAGACAAGATCGAACTTGTCCGCGAGCTACAAGGTAGTGGCAAGCGTGTCGCGATGGTGGGCGATGGTGTCAACGACGCTGCTGCTCTGGCTCAATCTGATCTTGGGATGGCGATGGGATCGGGAACCGACGTTGCTATCGAAGCTAGCGATATAACTCTGGTTCGATCGGATCCGCGCAGCATCGTCGACGCGATACGGCTGTCTCGACGCACTCTCACGACGATCAAAGGCAACCTTTTTTGGGCCTTCGCCTACAACGTTGCTGCCATTCCACTTGCTATGGCGGGCCTACTCAATCCGATGATCGCGGGAGCGGCAATGGCACTTAGCTCGGTCTTTGTAGTCACCAATAGCCTCCGCCTCCGGTCGTTCCAAGGGACCGGGTAGCCTTTCTGCGCTCGCAAGAGCAGGCCGCCTTAGCTCAGGGGTAGAGCAACGCACTCGTAATGCGTAGGTCCGGGGTTCAAATCCCCGAGGCGGCTCGGTGTTTTTTGGTTCTCTTCCTCGTTTTGGGGAACATTTGGGGAACATTTCGACTCGATTGCTGCCTTGGC
>JAURQC010000133.1 GCA_030836325.1 Candidatus Nanopelagicales bacterium | reverse complement strand
TCTGCACGATCACATCGCGGAAGTCCTTCGAGCTCGTAACGGTGGGATAGACGTACGCGGATACAACGCGTGGAGTTTGTTGGACAACCTTGAATGGGCATCAGGCTGGACGAAGAAATTCGGAATCATCAGAGTGGATCCGGACACCGGCACGCGCACCCCCAAGGACAGCGCGAGCTGGTACCGCCGACAACTGGCCAGGAGGAGTGCATGAGTGTCGTTGCGATGGATGTACGCGGAGCCCCGGTCGAGGGCTACCTGGCACTTCCGGCATCCGGGAGCGGACCTGGCGTCCTGGTCATCCAGGAGTGGTGGGGTCTTGTTCCGCATATCAAGTCCGTAGTCGAGCGCCTCGCAGACGCCGGCTTCGTGGCGATGGCCGTTGATCATTACCGCGGCGTGGAGACAACCGAACCGGATGAAGCCAAGAAACTGATGATGGGTATGAACATCGCAGCGGTTGCTGCGGACATCTCCGCCGGAGCCGACTACCTGCTTTCGCGCGATGAAGTGAAGAGTTCGAGTGTGGGTTCGATCGGATTTTGTATGGGCGGTGGTCTGTCACTCCTTGCTCCCACTGTGGGCGCAGTTTCCTCCGCGGTTGCCTTCTATCCCGCGATGCCGTGGCCGGACTACCAGCCCAACTGGAGCAACTACACCGGCAAGGCTGCGTTGATCCACAAGGCTGAGTCCGATGAAGATCACGCCGGACCACGAATTGCCGAATACGCCGAGGCTATTACGGCTGCCGGGGGAGAGGTGGCGATCTTCGACTATCCCGGCAGCCAACACGCCTTCTTCAACGACGACCGACCCGAGGTGTTTCACCCGGAGTACGCGGCAAGCGCATGGCAACGCAGCGTGGAATTCCTGAGTGCCCGACTTCGCTGACCGGGTTGCTGCCGTCGATTCGATCGCTGAACTCGACACAGCCATCTGTGCGTGCCAAGAGTGCCCGCGGCTGATCGAGTGGTGTTCGACGGTTGCTCGAGATAAGCGCGCTGCCTATCGCGATGACGTCTACTGGGGCGGACCGGTCCCCGGCTTCGGAAGCGACCGACCACGAATTTGGATCGTTGGGCTGGCTCCAGGTGCGCATGGCGCCAACCGCACCGGACGGATGTTCACCGGCGACCGAAGCGGGGATTGGCTCTACGCCGCATTGCATCGAGCTGGACTCGCCACCCTGGCCACATCGACGGACAGGTACGACGGCCAGCACCTACCGCAGACCCGAATAACGGCGGCCGTGCACTGCGCACCGCCGGACAATAAGCCGACAACCGAAGAGCGCAGCACGTGCCGACACTGGCTCCGCAGGGAAGCCGAACTGGTATTGCCGCATGTGGAAGCGGTGGTGGCGCTCGGCGGCATTGCTTGGCAGGCGACCTGGGATGCCTTGAGCCACGCCGGTTGCGATGTACCGAGCCCGAGGCCGAAGTTCGGTCACGGTGTGAAGCATCTCGTCACCGCGCCGCGAAGGATCACCGTGATCGCGAGCTACCACCCCAGCCAGCAGAACACATTCACCGGGCGGTTGACTGAGGAGATGCTTGACGTCGTCTTCGCTTCGATCACTCGGCCGTGAGGGTGCGCTCAGCTTCCGGGAGCACCAATGTCACCTCGGTGAAAGCGCGCAGGGTGCCGTCCTCGGCGATGAAGCTCGGGCGCAGCACCTCGACCGGGTAGGTGACCATGTCCCCATCCACCACCGGCTCTGCCGCGCGCAACTCGATGCGGTCGGTAGTGGCGGCATCAGGATCTGGGTTGGTGCCGGCATCGTGAATGAGCAAAGTCACGTCGACCGATTGGTCGCCGAACATCTGCTCCCACTCACTCTCCAAGCGAAGTGACGGCACAAGTTCGCTAGAACCCGGTGCGTCCTTGCGGACCGCTAGTACCTGCGGATCCGCGGGGGACATGGTGAGGGTGAAGAGGCCCTCCGATGCTGGGGTGAGTTGAGCGGATTCGGCTGAGTGCGCCAGCACCCAGGTCGCTACCGCCGGTGCACTTTCCCTGCCCTGCCACCATCGTCCTGCCGCGAAGCCGGCCGCGATCGATCCCAGCCCGATGGCCACGACCAGGATCCAGGCCCACAGTCCCCAACCGCCACGCATGTCGGCCAGGGTAGGGCAGGTGCGCTTGACCTATACGCGATCATGGGGACAACGACGACGCTGGCCCTCGTAGTCCAACTGGTAGAGACACCCGGCTTAAACCCGGCACAGTATGGGTTCGAATCCCATCGAGGGCACCGCACCAAGGGTGTATTTCGCGTGGTCGATTGAAAACGGCCAAGTCCTCGGGTGGAATAGAAGTATGTTCAAGCGGGGGCTTGCGGCGGCTGTGGTGCTGGCGCTCGCCAGCGCTCCGTTCCACAGCGCGTCACCTGCGGTGGCAGCAACGGCCTCTCCGGCTTCGATAACCGTCGATTGCGGCCTGGCCAATGGAGTAACAGCAACCACGATCACTGGAGAGGTCGGCGACACCCTTGCCATCGACAACACGTCCGGTGGGCAGGCATGTCGGTTCTCTTCCTACGTCGGAGTCATTTCCGCAACCAACCTGGATGGAAGCAATGACCTCGCGGCGGGAGCAACGTCGACCATCACGGTGCTCGCTGCGGGCACGTTCGTCATGACACCGCAAGGTGGAAGTGGAACTGCCACAACGATGACCGTTGTCATCGGCGTTCCCTATCCGGCTCCGGAATACGTCGTCCCCTTCGACGCCACTGGCGGAAATTGCTCATCTAATCCACTGACAATCACCGCGACGTCGGGTGATTGGTACGCGCTGCCGACCGACGGCACGGGCTCCTACCAGTGCCACAAGGACGACTACACGCTCATCGGGTGGTCACACGGCTCGACGGTTCGATTGCCCGGTGCGGCTTCCCGCGTTCCGGACCTGAAGTTGGCGTCCTCGAGTTCTGATGGAAGCGGACTCACACACGCCGCCGTTGCCGATCACACCACATTGTTCGCCGTGTGGGCACCCATCGGGGTGGAAATCGTCTACGACGCCAACGTTGCGGCCAGTGACACGTGCGTGAACGACGCAGGAGACAACGTTCCCGTGGAGCAACGATCCGTGACGCGTGTGGTCTACCCGCAGGTCGAACCAGTCTCCTTCGCTGATTCACCCCCATGCTTACCCGTCGACGGACTGGGGCAACGACTTACGTTTCGCGGGTGGTCGCTCGCGACAGATGGAGCGGTCGGAGCCCGCGCACCCGGCGCTGCTCTGCCGTGGCGGTGGGAAAAGAAGCACGGCCGGCAGGTGCAATTGTTCGCACAGTTCTTTTGCAAAATATTGGCCACGGAAGATCCGGCTGATTTAGCGCCGCAAGCGAACCCCAGCATCTACCAAGAGTGCGCCAACTACACGTGGGACAAATTGCTGTACTCGGGTGCTCCTTTCCAGGAACTGTCGAAAGCGTCCCTCGTCTCTGAGAATGTGTGCACTACGCCCCCGACTGCCCGAGAGCAAGAGCTCTATGACGGTCAGGGGCGCCCGTGTAGTGGGTCCTGGGTCGAGTCCGGTGGCATCACCAATACCGATCTGTCGGGGGTGAACCTCAGTAACAAGAACCTCATCGACATCTGGATAACGAAGAGTGACTTGTCGAATTCGGATTTTTCAGGCGCGGATCTCGCGGGTGCGGGTTTGCAGAACGTGAACGTTCAAAACGCCAACTTCTCTAACGCCAATATGACCGACACGGTCCTTAATGGGTCGGACTTCTCCGGTGCCCAACTAGCGGGTGCCGCTCTCACCGGTGTCATCTCGGGTGGCATCACGGGCACCCCCGCTTCCTTGCCCGACGGCTGGGCGTTGGTCGCTGGTTACCTGGTGGGACCCGGCGCTTTTCTATACAACTCGCGGTTTCCAGCGGATTCCGATCTGTCCGGTGTCGACCTGGCCGGTGCCGATCTCTACGGATCGGTTATGGAAAGCGTGAATCTCAGTGGTGCCGATCTCAGCGGTTCAAACCTCGACAACGTTGCGTTGAACGGCGCCAACCTGAGCGGAGCCAATCTCAGCGGCGTCGATCTGGTGAATGGCGTGGAACTGCGGAACGTCAATCTCTCTGGGGTCCAGTTGCCAGGGCATGATCTGAAGGGCATAGCTCTCTCGGGTGCCGTGCTGACGAACGTTAATTTCTCGGATGCTCAGTTGGGGAATGCAAACTTGTCCGGTGCAGACCTATCCGGTGCAAACCTGTCTGGGGCAAATTCATGGTCCCTGAATCTTTCCGGCGCGCAGTTGTCGAATGCGAACTTCTCGGGAGCCGATCTGACCGG
>JAURQC010000132.1 GCA_030836325.1 Candidatus Nanopelagicales bacterium | reverse complement strand
GGCCGTTCGTGACCGCGTCCTTCGCGACAAGGTCCGTATCGATGGTCGTGGCTTGACCGACATCCGCGCCCTGAGTGCTGAGGTCGACATCTTGCCCCGCACGCACGGTTCGGCCCTGTTCGAGCGCGGTGAGACCCAGATCCTGGGTGTCACCACCTTGAACATGTTGCGCATGGAGCAGTTGCTGGACACCTTGAATCCGGATAACCGCAAGCGCTACATGCACAACTACAACTTCCCCCCGTACAGCACCGGTGAAACCGGCCGCGTCGGTTCACCCAAACGGCGCGAGATCGGCCACGGAGCGCTCGCCGAGCGTGCGTTGCTGCCGGTGCTGCCGACCCGCGAGGAGTTCCCCTACGCGATCCGTCAGGTGTCCGAGGCTCTTGGCTCCAACGGATCAACCTCGATGGGCTCGGTGTGCGCATCGACGATGTCGCTCATGAACGCAGGCGTTCCGCTGAGGGCACCGGTTGCGGGCATCGCGATGGGTCTGATCTCTGGCGATGTCGACGGTGCGACTGAGTACGTCACGTTGACCGACATCCTCGGTGCTGAGGATGCCTACGGCGATATGGACTTCAAGGTCGCCGGCACCCGGGACTTCGTTACCGCGTTGCAGCTGGACACCAAGCTCGACGGCATTCCAGCTGACGTCCTCGCTGGCGCATTGACCCAGGCCCGCGATGCACGCATGACGATCCTGGATGTCATGAACGAGGCCATTGATGCTCCCGATGAGATGGCAGAGACCGCACCGCGCGTGATCTCGGTGAAGGTCCCGGTTGACAAGATCGGCGAGGTGATCGGGCCGAAGGGCAAGATCATCAACCAGATCCAAGAGGACACCGGTGCGGACATCACCATCGAAGACGATGGGACTATTTACATCGGTGCCACCGATGGTCCTTCAGCTGAGGCTGCGCGGACGGCGATCAACAACATCGCCAACCCGACGATGCCCGAGGTCGGGGAGCGCTACCTGGGAACCGTGGTCAAGACCACGAACTTCGGAGCGTTCGTGTCGCTGATGCCGGGCAAGGACGGCCTGCTGCACATCTCCGAGGTCAAGAAGCTGACGGACAAAAAGCGCATCGACACGGTCGAGGAAGTCCTCAACGTCGGTGACAAGGTTCAGGTCGAGATCAAGGAAATCGACCAGCGCGGCAAGCTCTCGCTCACCCCGGTCCTTGAAGGATCCGACGGTGGCGACAAGGGCGAAGAGTCCGCTTAATCGTGCCTACCCGCACCCAGACCGCCACGTTGATCCGTGGTGCCGACGGGGGAGTGGTGCGCCGCACCACTTTGCCCGGCGGCCTCCGGGTAATTACCGAGTACGTACCCAGCGTGCGCTCGGTTGCCTTGGGGGTCTGGGTCGCGGCTGGTTCGCGCGATGAACCACCGTCCCAGATGGGGTCAGCGCACTTCCTAGAACACCTGCTGTTCAAGGGAACGCACGCCCGAGATGCGATGGCGATTTCGGCGGAGATCGAATCAGTAGGTGGGGATCTGAATGCCTTCACCACCAAAGAGCACACGTGCTTCCATGCGAGGGTCCTTGATGAGCACCTGCCGCTAGCCCTTGATGTGGTGTGCGACGTCGTTCTCAACGCAACGTTGCACGATCTCGACATCGAATCCGAGCGCGCTGTGATCTGTGAAGAGATCGCGATGTATGAAGACGATCCCGGTGATCTAGTGCACGACGAATTCGCCCTCGCGATGTTCGGTGATTCACCGCTCGGGCGGCCCATCCTCGGAACCGTCGACACCATCACCGCGTTGCCGCGCCCGTCCATCCGGCGCTTCTATCGCAAGGCGTACACACCGGACACGATGGTTATCTCGGTGGCGGGCAACGTCGATCACAACGCCGTCGTGCGCGATGTGCGTCGGATCTTCGCCGAGCATCTCGACCCAGCGGCTGAGCCGGTCGCCCCTCGTGCATCAGCCAAGCGGCGCTGGAAGAGAACCCCGGTGCGTATTTCCTCGCGCCCCACCGAGCAAGCGCACCTGATGCTCGGCACCCAGGGGTTCGTGCGTGGAGACGACCGTCGCTACGCCACCGCGGTCCTGAGCACAGCACTCGGCGGTGGGATGAGCAGTCGGTTGTTCCAGGAGGTGCGCGAGAAGCGCGGCCTGGCGTATTCGGTGTTCGCCTACGCGCAAGCCTTCGCCGATGCTGGCGTCTTTGGTCTTTATGCCGGATGTCTACCGAGCAAGGCCGACACCGTCTTGGACGTGTGCTTGAGCGAACTCGAATCGGTCGCACAACACGGGCTCTCCGCCGAGGAACTCCAGCGCGCCAAGGGTCAGGTCAAGGGTGGCATGGTTCTAGGTCAAGAGGACCCTGCTTCTCGAATGTCGCGAATCGCGAAGGCTGAGTTGCACGGTGAGCCGGTGGAGAGCATCGATACCCTGCTCGAGCGGATCGAGTCCGTCCAGGCCGCCGACGTTCACGACGTCGCGCGAGAACTGCTCACCGGACCCTTCACGCTCGCAGCCATCGGACCCTTCGACGAAACGCACACGTTCAACGCTTTGGGTTAGTCCTCCTGAGTTAATTCGTGCTCGAGCTAGGCGAGTACAAAGCGCCAACTGACATCCACCACAACCGTTGCACCCGATTGGGATCGGACCTCGAGTTGGGTGTCGTCTAGCGGTGTCACCGATTCGACGATGTCGAAGTCCTCGGGAATCTCGAAGACAACGTGCACCGTGGAGAAGTCGAGTTGGTGGTGCTCATCGAAGGACTTGTAGGTGGTGAAGCCCTCGTCGGCAAGGAAGTTATCCAGCGCCGCTGCGCGGCTCGTCGCGAAGAACGAGCACACGTCTTCGACACCTAGACGGCCGACATGCTGCCCGTTCCAGGGCGCCTGAGACCGCCCGCCGTTGGACTGCCACAGCAACGTCATGGGAAGAGATCGGATGTCCTTTAGGGCCAGCCATGTGTACCCGTCGAAGACGACCGCCGACCACCCCAGCGGTCCAGACATCGGATCGTTGACGAGCATCACCAGGTCCTCGTGGGCCTCGGGAGTCGGGTAACGGCTCAAGTCCAGCGTGGTTCCGTCGATCCGCGGGATGCTCGAGAGGTCATCGAACTGCGCTCCGATCTGCAGGATCTGGTGTTCGCCGCGTTCGGGATCAGAGAACAGGGTTGGGTTCACTGAGCGGTGCGCCATGGCGCTCGTGCTGATCCGACCTTGCTGGTAATTGAGGCCGGACAGGTCGAGGGTTGGATGGGTTCCGTAGTTCCAGTCGCCGTCGAGCCCGGTCGATGTAAAGCGTTGGTACAACGCCCGGTGCCCCGGCTCTAAATGCACGCGCTTGGTGAAGTGTGCGTGGGAGTCCGCAGTGTCG
>JAURQC010000131.1 GCA_030836325.1 Candidatus Nanopelagicales bacterium | reverse complement strand
CCGGGCGATTCAGTGGCAGCGGGGGGCCTGGAGCTATCGCCCAAACCGTGGCATCGCTGCGTTGGGTGCTGGTGGGTTCGACTTTCCTCGTGGTGCTCGCTCTTATCTTCATTCGCTGGATGGACTTCTGGCTGGGTTACTAGCGAGTAGCCCTATCTGGTCAATTCGAGGACGTTGCGCCTACCGCAGATGATCTGCGGGGATCGGCTATTCCTCGCTGACCCACTCAGCATGCTCGCGCTTGGCCCAATCCTTGGACACCTCACCCGTTCTCATTCCCACTCGAGCTTCCGCATCGCCCATCGCCATGTAGATGTGTCCGCCCACGACGACGACGATCAACAGCGTCAACCAATCGTGCACGAAGGTCGCGCCGGTGCGGATGTCGTCGGGAAAATAGGAGTTGAAGAACATGATCGACCCGGTGAGCAGCATGACCAGGATCCAGCCGAGAGTGAAGGCGGAGTTCAATTTCTGTCCGGCGTTGAATTTGCCGACGGGGATTCGTCCGGAGCGCCTGTCGCGTGACCGGAGCCACTGCCAATCCGATGGCGTGAACCGATTGAGTGTGTCGGCATCCCTGCGGAATGCTCGCGAGAACAATGCGAGCACGATCGGAATCGGCAATGCGAATCCAGCGATCACGTGGATGTCACTGACCAGGGGCCTGTTGCCGACCAGAACGCTTATCGACGGCAGGTACAGCACCGCGGCGGTCGCGAGCAGAACGAAGGTCAGCGCCACGATCGATCGATGCAGGTAACGCTCTGCTCGTGAAAAGCGGATGATTCGCGCGCCGTTGCGAGCTGTCGGATTAGGCGATTGGGTCGTCGTTACGTCCATTGGACGCCCCCACCCATGCGTCTATGTCATAACCGCGCACTTCCCAATAGCCGGGAACCACTTCGTCGACAACCTCGATCCCCGACATCCACTTCAAGGACTTGTATCCGTACATCGGTGCGACGTACAACCGCACGGGACCGCCGTGCTCGCGGGTGATGGGCTTGCCGTACATGCTGCTGGCCACCAGGACGTCGTCTCGCAATGCTTGTTCCATCGTGAGTGACTCGGTGTAGGCGCCGTCGAAGGAAAAGAAGCGCAGCGCCGTCTGGGACGTGTTCGCCCCCGCTGCGATCAGCACATCGCGCAGCAGAACCCCGGACCATGGAACGTCATCGACGCGCCAGCCGGTCACGCACTGGAAGTCCTTGGTCATCTGTGTCTGCGGCAGCTGCGCCAGATCATCGAATGTCAATGACAGTGGATTGGCTACGGCTCCGGTCACCTCGAGTCGGTACTGATCAACCGGCATCGCGGGGTATCCGCCGGTGACGGTGTAGATCCGAAAGCCGCCAGCTGCAGGGATGATGCTGCCCAGCCCGGGGGCTGTCGCGTTCACCGTAGAGGTGATGGCTTCTTGAGCCGGACGCCCCACCGCGATGCCCACAGCGCCCACACCGAGCATTCCCAGCACGATCCTGCGTCCGACCGGGGAACCTCGACGCCCTGTTGCTGGGGCGTCGTCGTGGACAGCCGTCATAGACATATGAGAACACGAAAGACCCCGAAGTGGCGCGCTGAAGTCCGACGAGAATCTTGGAGCGGGTGACGAGAATCGAACTCGCACAACCAGCTTGGAAGGCTGGGGCTCTACCATTGAGCTACACCCGCGCGGAGCGAAGGAAGTCTACCGCGGGTCATCCTGGGGCGGTTGTCGTAGGAGGCGCAATCAGTCCGATGTGACTCCACCTCTACACTCATGCGGAGCCCACGCGGGGCGTAGCGTAGTGGCTAGCGCGCCTGCTTTGGGAGCAGGAGATCGGGAGTTCGAGTCTCCCCGCCCCGACCATGTGCGTCGCCTTGGCGCCGTGATCACCGACCACCTGGAGTAGTACGTGAAGACCGACGTCGAGTCCCTGAGCCCCACGCGCGTCAAGATGACTGTGCAGTTGCCATTCGAGGAATTGCAGCCGAGTTTCGACGAGGCCTACAAGTCGATCGGCAAGCAGGTGAACGTGCCCGGCTTTCGCAAGGGCAAGGTTCCAGCGAGGGTGATCGAGCAGCGCTTCGGCAGGGGAGCAGTGCTCGAGGAGGTCATCAACGACGCCGTCCCGAAGGCCTACGAGACTGCGTTGCGCGAGCAGGAGATCATCCCGGTCGGCCGCCCCGAAGTGGATGTCACCGAGGTCGAAGACGGCCAGCATGTGACATTCACCGCCGAGGTTGATGTGCGCCCGGACTTCGAACTCCCGGACTACAAGGCGATCTCGATCCAGGTTGATCCAGCAACGGCCGACGACGCAGCCATCGACGAGCACATCGACAACCTGCGCACTCGCTTCGCTTCGTTGAAGGATGTGGACCGAGCGTGCGCGGACGGGGATGTATTGCTGGTTGATATTGCCGGGGCGACCGACTCTGGTGACGAGGTCGACGATCTCTCTGGAACGGCGCTTTCCTACGAGATGGGGACCGATGGCATGCTGCCGGGCTTCGACGATGCAGTGCGCGGCGCTTCGGCCGGGGAGACTCGCACGTTCCCGTTCACTCCGAGCAATGGCGATTGGGCCGGGGTGCCGTTGACGGTAACCGCCACGGTCACGGCGGTGCGCGAGCGTGAGCTCCCCGCACTGGACGAGGAATTCGTGGTGATGGCCTCGGAGTTCGACACCGTGGACGAACTGCGAGAAGACGCCAAGACGCGAGTCGAGCGGCTCAAGCGGATGGAGCAAGGCCAGCAGGCGCGTGAGAAGGTCCATGAGGCGCTCATGGAGTCGGTGGAAATCCCGATGCCCGAGGGCATCATCGCCGCTGAGGTGGAGGCCCACTTCGAGGATGGCCATGAAGCCTCCGACGAGCATCGCGCCGAAGTGGAGCAGCAGGCCCGCGAGGCCCTCAAGAGCCAATTCATCCTCGACAAGATCGCGGAGGCCGAGGAGGTCACGGTGGGCGAGTCGGAGTTGTCGAATTGGCTCATGCAGCAGGCTCCGCGCTACGGCATGGCACCAGACGCGCTGGCGAAGGCGCTGGTCGATTCCGGGCAAGTACAGATGGCGCTATCGGACATCCGTCGCTCCAAAGCCCTCGCGCTTGTCTTGGAGAACGCGAACGTGGCCGACACCGAAGGCACCGAAATCGACCTCGCCGCGCTCGATGCTGAGTTGAACGAGGCAATGCAGGCCGCGCAGATGGCCCAGCTTCAGGCCCAGATGGCTGCAGCCCAAGCGGGCGATCAGCAGTAGTCGGTAATTCAGTTTCGGCTGTCGGCGAACCAGGCGCCCGCGAACGGGTGAGGCTCAGGCATCGCCGTTAGGGTCGTCCTAGTAGATCTACAGGAGGTTCGGTGAGCAACATCGGCAACCCCGGTTTTCGTGCCCCGGGTGGCAGCATGAGTGGTTTTGGAGACATGCTCGATGAGCGATTGCTCCGCGAGCGCATCATCTGGCTCGAGGGTGAGGTCCGAGATGAGAACTCCGACCGCATCGCCAAGCAACTCCAGGTGCTCGCCGCCGAGGATCCCGAGCGGGACATTTCCATCTACATCAATTCGCCCGGTGGCTCGATCACCGCGGGCATGGTCATCTACGACACCATGCAATTGATCCCCAACGACGTCGCAACCGTGGCGATGGGTCTTGCCGCGTCGATGGGCCAGTTCCTGCTGTGTGCTGGTGCGCCGGGTAAGCGCTACGCGACCCCGAATACGCGAATCATGATGCACCAGCCGCTAGGCGGCATCGGCGGTACCGCATCGGATATCAAGATCCAGGCGGAGCAGATGCTGTTCATCAAGAAGCGCATGGCCACCTTGATCGCCGAGCACAGCGGTCAGACCATTGAGCAGATCGAGAAGGACTCCGATCGCGACCGTTGGTTCACAGCCGATGAAGCCTGTGAGTACGGGATTATCGATCACGTCTACAGCACGGACGCCGACGCTCCGGGCAAGAAGGGAAGTGCCAAGTGAGCGAACTTCATTTGCCGACGAGCCGGTACATCGTCCCGGAGTTTCGCGAGCGCAGCGCCAACGGTGAGCGTGTTCACAACCCCTACACGAAACTGTTTGAAGAAAGAATCATCTTCCTGGGTGTGCAAATCGATGATGCCTCCGCTGATGATGTCATGGCGCAGTTGTTGACCTTGGAGTCGATGGATCCTGATCGTGACATCCAGATCTACATCAATTCACCCGGTGGCTCGTACACCGCGATGACGGCTATCTACGACACCATGCAGTTCGTCAAGCCGCAGGTGCAAACAGTGTGTCTAGGGCAGGCCGCCTCGGCCGCCGCTGTCCTGTTGGCTGCCGGAACCGCCGGTAAGCGCTTCGCTCTCCCGCACGCTCGCGTGCTGATTCATCAGCCCTACACCGAGGGTGGGGGCCAGGGTTCGGACATCGAGATCCAGGCCAACGAGATCATTCGGATGCGCAAGGAGATGGAAGGCATCTTGTCCTTGCATACCGGGCGCTCCGAGGAGCAGATCGAAACCGACATCGAGCGCGACAAGATCCTCACCGCTGACATGGCCAAGGAGTACGGGATCATCGACCAGGTGATCTCCTCGCGTAAGGCCTGAGTCTCAACCCCCGGTCGAGACTTCCCGTGCGTGGACCGCGCGGATATCTGGGCATCTCTCCCAAAATGGGGGTACGGTCGTCATCGCGCGTCGTCCCTCGTGGCGGCGTCGAATTGCGTCGTAGGGAAGGGGCACATCCGTGGCACGGATCGGCGAGAGCGGGGACCTGCTCAAGTGCAACTTCTGCGGCAAGAGTCAGAAGCAGGTCAAGAAGTTAATCGCCGGCCCCGGCGTCTACATCTGTGACGAGTGCATTGACCTATGCAACGAGATCATCGAAGAGGAGCTCAACGAGTCGGCTGAGTCTCCGGTCGGTGGGGAGCTCCCCAAGCCTCGAGAGATTTACGACTTCCTCGATCAGTACGTGATCGGACAGGATCCTGCGAAGAAGGCGTTGTCCGTTGCCGTCTATAACCACTACAAGCGCGTGCAGGCCGAAGCGCGGGAAAAGCCCCGCGAGGATCACGTTGAGGTAGCCAAGTCCAACATCATGCTGCTCGGCCCCACCGGTTCGGGTAAGACGCTCCTTGCACAGACACTTGCTCGGATCCTGAATGTTCCCTTCGCAATCGCCGACGCAACTGCCCTGACCGAGGCTGGATACGTGGGCGAGGATGTCGAGAACATTTTGCTCAAGCTCATCCAGGCCGCTGACTATGACGTCAACCGCGCACAGAACGGCATCATCTACATCGACGAAATCGACAAAGTGGCCCGCAAGAGCGAGAACCCCTCGATCACCCGTGACGTCTCCGGTGAGGGCGTGCAGCAGGCCTTGTTGAAGATCCTCGAGGGCACCACGGCCTCCGTTCCGCCTCAGGGTGGTCGCAAGCACCCACACCAGGAATTCATCCAGATCGACACCACCAACGTGCTGTTCATCGTCGGCGGTGCCTTCGCTGGACTCGATTCCATCGTCGAGCAACGTTTGGGCAAGAAGAACCTCGGCTTCACGTACGACCTCGTGGATGGTGAGCGCGAGGAAAAGGGCGAAGTTGACGATGTCTTCTCGCACGTCATGCCGGAGGATTTACTCAAGTTCGGCATGATCCCCGAGTTCATTGGACGCCTGCCGGTGTTCACGTCGGTCACCCAACTCGATCGCGATGCACTGGTGCAGGTGCTCACCGAACCGAAGAACGCCTTGGTCAAGCAGTACCAGCGTTTGTTCGAAATCGATGGTGTGGAACTCGAGTTTGCCCAGGATGCGCTTGACGAGATCGCTGATCTCGCGTTGCTGCGAGGCACCGGTGCGCGCGGGCTTCGCGCCATCCTCGAGGAAGTCCTGCTGCACGTGATGTACGACAT